>DATLHO010000277.1:0-5235 GCA_035539855.1 Kapaibacterium sp. (SeqCode)
CTGAAGGTCAACGTCACCGACCGCGTCGCCGACGCCTTCACGCAGGCGCTGTCGCGCGCGGCGGTGACGCTCGACCAGCAGGTCGCGCGCCAGGGCAATCTTCGCCCGCTGGCCGAGAAGGCGTGGGGACAGCTCTCGACGCCGATCGCGCTCGACTCCGGATTCACGCTCTCGCTGGCGCCGACGGGCGCCGGACTGCTGTCGCTCGAGGGCTCGGGACGTACCGTCACCGCCGTGCTCGGAATCACGGCCCGGCCGGCAGTCAGCCACGGACCGGCGTCGAAGAAGCGCTCGACGCTGACCGGACTGGCCGACACGCGCCTGCCGGAGGGCTTTCGCGTGAGCGTCGACGGCGAGCTGTCGTTCGAGGAGATCAACCGGCAACTGCAGCAGCGCCTCGTCGGCTCGACGCAGAACGTCGACGGGCACACGATCACGTTCACGGGGGCGGAGGCCTACGGATCGGGAGAGCGCATCGTGCTACGGCTCGATCTCGCCGGCGACATGGCCGGCACGATCTACTTCGTCGGCACCCCGCGGTACGATCCGCAGACGTCGATGCTCAGCCTCGCCGACCTCGACTACAGTCTGGAGACGCGACAGGCGTTGCTCAACGTCGCCGATTGGTTGTATCATGAAGGGTTCCGCTCGTCGATCGCGCGACAGGCCCGCTTTGGCCTCGAGCGCGGCGTGTCGCAGGTCCGCGCACGGCTCGAGAAGGCTCTCAACCGGGAGCTTTCGCCGGGCGTCACGGCGGTAACGAGCATCGGAGTCGTCCGTCCGGTCGGCGTGTACGTGACCCCGTCGGGCCTGCTGGCGCGGGTCGCGGTCGACGGCACGATGCGCCTCGAGATCCGCTAGCGTCCCTTCAACCGCATCAGGTCCGCACCATGCGTCAGCTCCACTGGCTCCTCGTGTCCTTCATCCTTCTGTCGATCCCATCGACGGCGCAGACGCCGCGCACGCCATGGCTGCGTGAGCCAGGGGAGATCCGCAGGACGCTCGACAGCCTTGCGTCGGTCTCGATCGGATCGTACGTGCACTTCGCCGTCGGAAGCTGCATCGGCGGCCGATGCGAGGAGCTCGTCTCGATTCACCGCGACAACGAGGACGACGTCTACCGGTATCGTGGCGCCGCGTGGGTGGGGATTCCGCTGAAGCCGCAGTTCTACGGCACCCGACGCGAGCTGCCCGAGGAGGAGGCGGGCGCGATCCTCGCCGATGCGCGCCTCGCCGGCATCATGTCGCTCGTCGCCGACAGCACGACGGCCACCCGGAGCCAGCCGCGCTTCTGGCTTCGCGCACGCTTCGGCGATCAGACCATCAGCATCGACGGCGCCTCGCTCGCGAGCCCGAGTTATGCGGCCTCGGTCGCCGGCGGCCCCGGCGACATCTACGATCGTGTCGAGAAGGCGCTGCTTGCGCCGCTGCACGATCAGTTCCGCAGGCGCACGGCCGAATAGGGGCGAAGGGAGGGGCGCACAACCAACACCGTGCTCGTGCGTCTGTGAAGTATGGCCGGCGTGCCCGCCGGCACCGATCCCTACTATCCCTGAATCGCCCAACGATGACCATACATCGCACTCGTGCGCTCCTGCCGATCCTCGTGGTCGGCGTGCTGCTCGTCGTCTCCGGATGCGCGGTGGGAACGATCTCGCCGCGTACGACACCGCCACCTCCGTCGCCACCGAATCCCTTCGAGCAGGGTCTCCTCGACGAGGTCAACCGCTATCGCGCATCGCGCGGGCTCGCGACGTTGAAGCTCAACGACGTGATGACCGCGCAGGCACGCCTTCACAGCATGAACATGTCGATCGGCAGCGTTCGCTTCGGTCATGACGGCTTCAAGGAGCGCGCGGGCAGGATCCGCTCATACATCTCGGTCCTCGAGATCTCGGAGAACCTCGCGGTCAACAAGGGGTATCCCGATCCTGTCTCGGTCGCCTTTCGCACGCTGATGGCCAGCCCCGGGCACCGCAGGAACATCGAGGGACACTTCGACATGACCGGCGTCGGCGTGGCGAAGTCCAGCGACGGAACGATCTTCTTCACGCAGATGTTCGCCGACGGACAGGGCCGCTTCCGATGAGCGATGCCACGGTGCGGCGCAGCGGGCGGCTCCGTCGCGCGCTCGCGCGGGTGACGCTGCTGGAGCTTCTCGCACTGGCGATCGCGGTCATCGCGATCGTGCTCTTCGGACTGCTGGCGCGGGCGGTGCTCGACGCGGAGGTCGCCGCGTTCAACCACGCCGCGCTCACGAGCATCCACCGCCTCTCGAGTCCGGCGCTCGATACTTTGGCGATCGCGATCACGTGGCTCGGCAACGTGCCGACGGTGGTCGTCCTGGGCCTGGCGCTCGGCATCGCGTTGCGTCGGTCGGGACGACGCATCGATGCGTGGGTGCTCGGTGCGGTGCTCGGCGGCGGTGGCATTCTCTCGATCACGCTGAAGGCGGCCTTCGACCAAACGCGTCCACAGGTATTCGAGCACGTTTACGCGGCCGCGGGGCAGAGCTTTCCGAGCGGCCACTCGCTGATCTCGTATTGTCTCTGGGGCTTCGTGGCGACGTGGCTGCTCTCGAGCGACCCACGCAATCCGCTGCGATGGCTGGGCGCGGGGCTCTGCATCGCGGTCGCGACCTCGGTGGCGCTCTCGCGGCTGTACCTCGGCGTGCACTGGCCGAGCGACATCGTCGCCGGGCTGCTCGTCGCGGCGTTCTGGCTCGCGACCTGCTTCATCGGACGCCAGGCCGTGCGCCGGCGAGTCGCGCGACGCGAGGACCTCGAGCCCGATCGTGCATGACGATCGAACACAACGAACAAACGCCGAGGGCGCCGTGGTCATGACCACGGCGCCCTCGGCGCGTTCGGAGAGGCGCAGGCGCGCTAGTGCTCGACGCTCTTCTCGACGGCCGCGTGCTCACCGGTACCGGTGACGTCGGAGCCGTACGGGGCGATGCCCCACATGAGCGGCGAATAGACGATCGCCATGATCGCGAGGATCGCGACGACGGCGCCGACGAGCATCAGCGCGGGGCTCAACGAGCGCATGTCGTCGGCGGAGTTCATGTCGTCCCTGTCGCGATGCCGTGCGGGAATGGTAGCCATCTGGATGTTCGTTGTACGCGTTTCGGAATTGAGAGAGGAAAATACGCCTTTGCCGCGGATGCCGTGCAGCGTTACCTCCGGACGAGCCGAGCGACCGTCTCGACGTGGTAGGTCTGCGGGAACATGTCGACCGGCTGGACATACTCGACGCGATACGCCTCGGCGAGGATCGCGCAGTCGCGCGCCTGGGTCGTCGGATTGCAGCTCACGTACGAGATCCGCTCCGGCGCGAGCTCGAGCAGCCGTCGAACGACGTCCTCATGCATCCCCGCGCGCGGCGGATCGGTGATGACCACGTCCGGACGCACGAGGTGATGGGGCACGTCGGCGCCGGCCTCGGCGGCCTTGAGCTCCTCGAGCACGTCCTTGAGGTCACCGGCGATGAACTCGGCGTTCGCGATGCCGTTGCGCGAAGCGTTGGCGCGCGCGTCGTCGATGGCGATGGCGTTGAGCTCGATGCCGAGCGCCTGGCGCGCACGTCGGGCGGCGGCAAGCGTGATCGTGCCGGCGCCGCAGTACAGATCCCACACGACCTCCCCGCCGCCGAGCGAGGCCGCATCGAGCGCCTGTTCGTAGAGGCGCTCGGCCTGCAGCGAGTTCGTCTGGAAGAACGAGAAGGGCGAGATCGTGAACTCGTTGCCGGCGACGCTCTCGGTGATCGTGCCGGGTCCGTGCAGCACGCGCGTCTCCTCGCTGAACGCGATCTGGGCCTTCTTGCGATTGATGCCCTGCACGATGGTCGTGACCTCCGGAAACTCGACGCGGATGAACCGCGCCCAGCGATCGATGGTCTCGGTCGCGTCGTCGCTGGAGACGAGCAGCGCCATCGTCTCGCCGCTTGCGCGCGACTGCCGGATGACGAGGTTGCGCAGAAGCCCAGTGTGGGTGTGCGTGTTGTAGATCGACAGCTCGTTGTCGAGCGCGAAGCGTCGCGTCGCGTTGCGGACGCGATTGCTGAGCTCCGACTGCAGCCAGCACTTGTCGATGTCAAGCACCCGGTCAAAGCGCCCGGGCACGTGCAGGCCGAGCGCGAAGTCGCGATTGAGATCGGCGCCGCTGGCAATCTCCTCGTCGGTGAGCCATCGCCGGTCGCCGAAGGAGTACTCCATCTTGTTGCGGTACCAGTACTCCTCGGCGTTGCCGATCGTCGGACGG
This sequence comes from Kapaibacterium sp. (SeqCode), assembly GCA_035539855.1. Classification (GTDB taxonomy): domain Bacteria; phylum Bacteroidota; class Ignavibacteria; order OLB7; family OLB7; genus DATLHO01. The sequence continues at coordinate 4,263 of DATLHO010000277.1, forward strand.
ACCTCGACGTCCTCGAGCCCGCCGATGCGCTCGAAGGCGTCGACGACGTGCTGGCGCTTCCAGCGAAGCTGCTCGCCGTAGGCAAGGTTCTGCCACTTGCAACCGCCGCACGTTCCGAAGTACGAGCACGGCGGCGTCACGCGCGTCGGGCTCGGCACGAGCACCTCGAGCGTGCGCGCCTCGGCATGGCGCTTTCGCGTCTTCGTCACGAGCGCGCGCACCGTGTCGCCGGGAACGCAGCCGGTGACGAAGACCGCCATCCCCTCGTACCGCGCGACGCACCCGCCCTCGAACGCCGCGGCCTCGGCCGTCAGCGTGTACTCGCGTCCCTTCTTCACCGGCCGCTCCTGCGGCGTGCCGTCGCCCGTGGGCTCGATCTCGTGGTCGCTCATCGTTAGACGTCGTCCTCGGCGATGACCGGCGCTTCATGGCGCGGATCGGCCTCCTCGGGACGACGGCGCTCGGTCATCGCTCCGGCGACCACCATGCCGAAGGCGACGAGGTTCATGCCGAGCGAGACCCACTTGCCCGTGTTGATCGAATCGAGCGCATAGTGCATCTCGATCTTGTGTCGGCCCTGCGGCACGACCAGTCCACGCAGCAGGTAGTTCGTCTGGATGATGTCGGCGTGCTTGCCGTCGATCGTCGCGCGCCACCCGGGCGGATAGTGGATCTCGCTGAGGACGAGGAAGTTGTTCCCCGTCGCGGCGACATCGATCTCGATGTGATGCGGCTCGTAGCGCGTGATGCTGATCACGCCGGAGCCGAGCGAGCCGGCCGGCGCCGCCGGCGCCGCGGTCGTGTCGGCGCTGTCGCGCACGGCTGGCTGGGCCGATGCGACGTAGCCCACCGGATCGATCGTCGTCGCGGGCACCTCGGCGACGTACGCGACCTCGCGCGGATCGAATGCCCCGTCACGGATCTTCTCGAGGATCGCGCGCGGCTCGGCCTTCTCGACGCGATTGACGAACCA
>DATLHO010000278.1:0-3903 GCA_035539855.1 Kapaibacterium sp. (SeqCode)
GTACGCTCGAAGGTCGAGTCGTACAGAGCAAGCTTCTCGATTGAAAAATCCTCTCTACCAATCCCAAACGCCGCAATCATCTCTGACCACTGCGGTACCGATGACCGATGCGAGAAGCATAACGAGACAAGGTACGGCCCGCGGCGTGCCGCCCGACATCAGCGGCGATGTTTATTTGGTAAGCGCGTGTGCAGGGGGGATTCTGCGTGGGAATCGAGCATCTCGGCGCATGTCTCCGGTACGAGCAAGTGCCGTTCGCGTCCTTGGGGATCATCGTCGACGGGGGTTACATTTCCGTTCGTCTGCGCCGAGGCAGCTTTCACTCCAACGCTAGAGTCGATGAACACGTACGCGCTTCGATCTCGAATCTTACCGGCGGTTCTCGCCACGCTTACCACGTTCGCGATCCATCTCTCCGCTCCGGATCGCGCGCACGCGCAGACTGGTACCTGGCAGCTCACATCCAGAATCGAGAACGGCCTTCTCCTGGATGTCGAGTGTCGATCCAACGGCGTGTGCGCGATGGTTGGCGAGGTCCTTGCCGACGCGGTGTTGTGGATCAGTACCGACGCCGGCCGAACGTGGCAGGACGTATACCGTCACGACTATTTTCGCGGATCACCTGCCGTTTCATTCTCGACGCTTCAATTCGTGGGTGACAGCACGATCGTCGTCGGATGTACGAAGGGAATGGTCGCCATTTCGACCGATCTCGGTCGGACCTTCACGTACACGCAGGTGAGTGACACTGCGCAAGCGCGGTCGCTCCAGATCGCGGAGAACGGACGCGGCGCCATCGTCTTCGGTGCGCACCCTGTTTATCGGCTCTACGCGACGAACGATGGCGGAAGGAGCTGGAGTCGTGTCCCGCTTCCGGACACGGTCCGTACGGGTGACACGCTGCGAACGTTTCCGGATCGCCGCCTCGGCGTGACGAGTGCCACCACGATTGGGTCGACCATGATCCGTGTGGTCATGACGAGTGAACCGGATGTGACTCTTCTGTCGACTACCGACGGCGGTGCATCCTGGCTCCATGAGCGGTTCGAGCCGGAGGCCCTGAGTTGGATGAAGTTCGTCGACAGCAGCTTCGGGTTTCTCTATGGCGGCCGCGCCGTCTACCTCGATCGGGGCGACGCGAAGCCGGCGATTTATCGCACGCTTGACGGAGGACAGACGTGGGCGCGAACGCTAACGGGAGCGCGTATCCGCGACATCGCGACTCACGACGGTCGGAAGGTCATCGCCGTCGGCGAGATCAACAAGATCTACACATCCCTGGATTCCGGGCTCACCTGGTCGAAGGATTCCTTCCCGGTTAGGGGGCCGGTGACGACCTGGTGCGATCTCGCTGATAGTGGCAATGGTTTTCTCATCGGCGCATTCGGAGACCTCTTCCACAAATCAAGCGTCGGAGGTGTCGTCCGGAAGAATGGAGAGAACGGAGACGCGCGACTCTCGATCTCGGGCAATGCGATCGTCGTACATCATGGCGGCGCTGTTCGCTCGGTCGTCGTGAACCTGCATAATCTAGCCGGCGAACTGATTGCGACGATCCCAGCACGGCGCGTTGGCCCCGATAGTTCTGTCGCTGAGGTTTCAGGAATCCAAGGAGCGTATCGGCCGGTCGTGGCGATCGTTAGTATCGATGGCAGGCGAGTATTGCCCGGCCATATCGTTGCGATTCGGCGTTGACGACAACCGACATGAGAATCTCCTGCGTATTTCTCGCCGCCGCGCTCCTCGCTTGCGGCGATGGACGGAACACTCAGCGTGCAGATCGCTGCGGACCTCCTGAATGGCAGGCTTCGGCGAATGCGGACTTCATGGCATCGTGTGTCCGTTCGATCCGATCGATGCGGCGTGGAGACTCCATCGTTGCCGTGGTGTTTCTGGACATATCGGTGGATTCGGTTGCACCGCTCGCGTGGTACCGCGTCATCGATCTGGAGCAGCCTGGGGACACGCTTGACTACGCGTTTCTAGCAATTCGCTTTCACGCGGTGCCTCTGTTCTTCGATCGTCCCGACGATGACAGCGCCTACACTCCGCAGGAACGAGAGCGGCTATTGCGACCGTTGCACGCGCTGGTGTATGCCGTGAGGCTCGAGACGAAGCCGTGGTTCAATCTGGACGCCGGTGAAATGCATCGGACGCATGACGACCACGCCATGACGTTCAGTGAAAAGCCCGCGATCGGCGATGCGATGTCGCTCCTCCGACGCTGGCATTCGCCCCACATCCGGCCGCTTGATCCAGAAGTCGAAGCGAGCGACTTCAAACAGCCGTCCGAGGGAGACGGAGTATTGATTTCCCAATACGCGAATGCGACCGAGCCTCATGACCTCCGGCCGGCTCTGGTCATCGACGGTGGTGTGTGCAGCGGTGTGTGGTCGACCCTGTTCGGGACAGAGCCGTCCTATCGAACTCGTCCCAGCCTCGGCGGGAAATAAACGGCAGTGGTTTTCGCCGCTTCGCGCCGCGCGGTGTCGTCGAGGTCGTGCATCAACTCATCGCAGGTCCATCTCCAGCGGCAGCGAGCCGCCGTCACCGCCCACCGCACTCGTTCGATACAACGGCAGTCGCGACGGCACGTCGCACAGGCCGATCGGTAGTATCGTCCGCAGCGCCTCGTCGCCGATGGCGAACAGCGGCGCGAGCACCGACGCGAAGTAGCAGCGGAAGTCGACGGCGTGCGGCAGGTTGCCGTATTCATCGGCCGCGTCGAGGCGCGGGACGCCGCCGAGCGTGCGGCCTCCGGCGATCGGCGCGCCGAAGACGAAGTGCGGTGCCGCCGTGCCGTGGTCGGTGCCGCTGCCGTTCTCGCGCACACGCCGTCCGAACTCGGAGTACGTCATGCCGACGACGCGATCGTCGACGCCGTGCGCCGCGAGATCGCGCTGGAACGACTCGATCGCGCCGCCGAGACTCGCCAGCAGCGCCGCATGCGGAGCGAGCTGTCCCGTGTGCGTGTCGAAGCCGCGGATCGTCACCTTGTACAGTCGCGTCTCGAGTCCGCCGGCGATCAGCCGCGCGACGATCGCGAGCGATGCCGCGAGCGCGTCGTCGGCGTACGTGACGCCGTTGGCGGCGCGCGCCGACGCCGCACGCACGGCCTCGGCGTAGGTGCGCGACTGCTCGCCGATCGATTCGACGTAGCTCCACTCGCGCCCCGCGCGCCCGCCGATCATGGGTTCCTCGTCGATCGCCGGACCACCATTGACCAGCGCGTAGAACTCCTCGGGATCGGTCAGCGACATCGCGACCGACGAGCCGCGGAGCGTGAAGACCGACGAGGTCGCCGGCGAAATCTCGATCGCCGGTGGATGCGCCGGCAGCACGTCGGGATACTCCGGAAACTCGCGCTCGAGGTAGCGGCCGATCCATCCGGTCGTCAGAAACTCCTCGCGGCGCGGACCCGACGCGGTGTGCCAGATTTCGGTGCCGGTGAAGTGCGAGAGGTTCATCCGCTCGTAGCCGATGTTCTCGACGATCGCGAGCGTGCCCTCTTTGTACAGTCGCTGCACGCCGCCGAGCGACGGGTGCAACGCGAGCAGTGGCTGTCCGTCGAGCGCGAGCGCGACGCCGCGATCGATGCGCAGGTTCGGCCGCGCGCGATGGTACAGGTCGTCGTCGATCGGCACGACGGTGTTGAGCCCGTCGTTGCCTCCCTCGAGCTGGATGAGCACGAGGACGCGATCGGTCGCCGGCATCGACGCGAGCGCGGCGTCGAGCGGACGGGCGATGGCGTCGATGCCGCGGCCGAGCACGATCGGCGCGGCGAGCAGCGGGACGGTGCGCTTGAGAAACGAGCGACGCTTCATGACGGGCCCATCAGGTGAGCTGGAAGTTCGAGGAACGGAACAGCGCGCGCAGCATCGCCCGCAGGCGCACGAGTCGGAC
>DATLHO010000279.1:0-6013 GCA_035539855.1 Kapaibacterium sp. (SeqCode)
ATGAAGAGCGTCGTCACGGCGATGGACGCAGTGCCGGACACGTTCTACACGCGTCTGGACGCGACGCTCGAAGCGCTGTGGGCGGAGATCCGCCGGGTCGCGCCGACGGTCGCGCCCGTCAAGGGTCGTGATGCCGACGCAGTGATGCGCGCGGCGATCACGGGCCGGGTCGCCCAGGGCGCGCCGGAGGCGACGATCGTCCGAGCGGTGCTCACCGGTGACCGGTGGACGGTCAGGATGACCGACGGCGGTCTTCCGCGCAGCGAGTATCGCAGGGGTTACGTGATGTACCGCCTGCCGAATCAGGAGCTCGTCATCTGCCAGCAGATGGTCGTCGAGCGCCCGTACTTCGGCTCCGCAGAGCGCGCGGATGACTACACCGTGCGGCTCGGATACCTGCGTCTGCAGGACGCCTCGAAGTGAGTGAAGAGACTACAGCTTCACGCACACATTCTTCAGCTCGGTGTAGAACTCGACCGAGTGCACGCCGCCCTCGCGGCCGACGCCGCTGAGCTTTGTGCCACCGAAGGGCGTGCGCAGGTCGCGCAGGAACCAGGTGTTGATCCAGACCATCCCGGTCTCGAGGCTGCGCGCAACGAGGTGCGCGCGCTGCAGGTTCGTCGTCCACACCGCGGCGCAGAGACCGTAGGCGGAATCGTTCGCCATGCGGATCGCCTCGTCGTCGGTGTCGAACGGCTGGATGTGGCAGACCGGGCCGAAGATCTCCTCGCGGATGCAGCGCGCCGATTCGTCGAGTCCCGTCCAGATCGTCGGCTCGATGTAGGCGCCGCCGTCGAAGCGGGCGTCGAGCTCGGGGATGCCGCCGCCGGTGACGACGGTCGCGCCCTCCTCGACCGCGAGGCGGTAGTACGAGAGCACCTTCTCGCGATGGCCGCGCGAAATGAGCGGGCCCATCGTCGTGCCCGGCTCGCGCGGATCGCCGATGACCTGCCGCCGCGCCTCCTCGCGCATGGCGGCGACGAATCGATCGAAGATCGGGCGCTCGACGTAGACGCGCTCGCAGCAGAGGCAGACCTGGCCGCAGTTCGAGAACGTCGAACGCGCGGTGCCTGCGACCGCGGCGTCGAAGTCGGCGTCGGCGAAGACGATCGAGGGATTCTTGCCGCCGAGTTCGAACGACAGTCGCTTGACGTGCGGCGCCGCGGCCTGCATGATCGCCGAGCCGGTGCGGCTCTCCCCGGTGAACGTGATCGCCGAGATGCCGGGATGCACGGTCATCGCCTCCCCGGCCGAGCCGGGACCGAAGCCGTGGACGACGTTGTAGACGCCGCGCGGGATTCCCACCTCGTTCATGACCTCGGCCAGCAGCGTCGCGGTCGACGGAGTCTCCTCCGATGGCTTGACGACGACGGTATTGCCGCAGGCCAGCGCGGGCGCCACCTTCCAGGTCATCAGCAGCAGCGGCAGGTTCCAGGGACAGATCACGCCGACGACGCCGACGGGCATGCGCAGCGCGTAGTTGAGGGCGCCGCGACCGTCGTCGGTGTCGGTCTGGAACGACTCGGTCGGCAACGATCGCATGATGTGCGAGAACGTCTTGAAGTTCGCCGCGCCTCGAGGCACGTCGACCGCGCACGCGAACGCGTGCGGCTTGCCGGTGTCGGCCATCTCGGCGTCCAGGAACTCGTCGAAGCGCTCCATGATCCGGTCGCTGACGCGCGCCAGCAGATCGAGTCGCGTCGTGAGGCTCATGCGCCCCCACTCCCCGACGAGCGCGCGCTGCGCCGCGGCGACGGCGCGGTCGACATCCTCGGCGCCGGCTTCGTCGACCTCTGCGACGAGCGAACCGTCGACCGGGCTGATGTTGCTGAAGGTCTTCCCGCTCGCCGCCTGGACGAACTCGCCGTCGATGAACAGGCGCAGTCGCCTGGCTTTAGTAGTGGTCGTGTCGCCCGCGGCGCCGCGCGCAAGAGTGTCGTTGGTATCCATACGAACTGGCAAGTGTTGAATCGCTGAAGTTACGCCATGGTAGGCTGCTCTCCCCTATCTTCGCACGAACTCAAACCCTCTCCATGGACTCGACCTCGACCCAGGCGTATCTCCGCAATCTCTTCGCGCACTCTGACCGCTTTGCGAACTCGATCATCGACTTCGGCTGGCGGATGCTTGGCGCCCTCGTCGTGCTCGTGCTCGGCGTGCTGCTCATCAAGCTGGTCGTCTCGATGGTGCGCTCGACGACCCGCCGCGCGGTTCCCGATCCGACCGTGCGCCAGTACGTCATCAGCGGCACGCAGATCACGCTGTGGGTGACGCTCGTGCTGATCCTGCTCGGCACCTTCGGCATCCAGACCGGCGGCCTCATGGCGGTGCTCGGCACCGCGGGACTCGCCATCGGTCTGGCGCTGCAGGGGACGCTCTCGAACTTCGCCGCCGGGTTCATGCTGATGTTCTTCCGCCCGTTCAAGGCGGGCGACGCCATCGAGGTCGCGGGCGTCTCCGGCACCGCGATCGAGATCGGCATCTTCACGACGATCGTCGACATGCCCGACAACGTCCGCGCGTTCGTGCCGAACGGCATGATCTTCAGCGGCGTCATCAAGAACCGCAGCCTCAACGAGTACCTGCGACTCGAGATGAAGGTCACGCTCGCCGGCGACTCGGACATCACCCGCGCGCAGCAGGTGATCCAGCGGCTGCTCACCCAGAACGAGCTCGTCCTCGAGATCCCGCGCCCGGAAGTGCAGGTTCTCGAGGACGATTCTCCCGGCGTCACCATCGGCATCCGTCCGTGCGCTCGACTGCGCAATGCGGAGGCGGTGCGCACGACGGTGATGCGCGACGTCCGCGCCGAGCTGCAGCGCTCGGGCATCGAAGTCGTCAGGCAGTAACCCGATCGCCGCTACAGCGCCTTGATCCTGCCCAGAAGCTCCTCGGTCGCCGCGAAGTCGGAGCCCTCCTTGCGGCCCAGCTCAATCGCGCGCTCGGCGGCCTTCGCCGCGTCGGCCTTGCGACCCAGTTTGAACAGCACCGCCGCATAGGTATCGGCAACCGCGTACGATTCCTCCTTGTCGAGCGCCGTCTTCGCCCATGCGGCTGCGCGCTCGAGCATCGCCTTGTCGTCGACGTGCTCGTAGAACGCCCACGCGATCTCGTTGAGCTCACCGGGGTTGTCGATCCTGCCGACGTCGATGTAGCGCGCGGCGCTCGCCGCGTAGGCGGACCAGTTCTCCTTCGACTCGTGCCAGGCGATGATCATCCGGCCGAGCGCGCGCACGTCGTCGGGCGAGGTTGCCGCGGCGAAGACCGAATCGGCATGCGCGAAGATCTTGCCGCTGTAGTTGGCGATACCCTCGGCCTGGCGCATCCTGTTGGCCGCCACCCGAAGCGCGATCGCCTCGACCGCCGCCGCGCCGTGCACCTTGCCGAGCTCCGCCTTGTGCTGCATCACGATCCGCCATCCCGGATGATCGAAGTCGTCGACGAGCGTCGTGAGCGCTTTGAAGTTCTTCTCCGACAGGAGCTCCGCATCCGACTGGGAGCGGAAGTACTCGAGCGCGTAGTACTCCGCCTCGGGCATGCTCGCATCGGCCGCGCCCATCGCCAGACGGTACATCATGTCGGGGTCGCGTGCGCCCTTGTCGAACGAGCGCTTCATCGTGTAGAGCTGCCGGCTCGGATCGCGCGCGTCCTCGGCCCACCCGATGAAGCTCTTCGCCATCTCGTCACCCGAGCCGCCGCCGACCGCCCGGTGCACGAGCTCGCCGTTGGCGTCGAAGTACAGGTGCGTCGGATAGGCCTGCACGTTGAACTTCTTCGCCAGCTCGATGCCCTCGCCCTTCTCCATGTCGAGCGAGTAGCTGATGTAGTTCGCGTTGAAGTACGCGCCGACGTCCTCGCGCGGGAAGATGTCGCGCTTGAGCATCTTGCACGGGCCGCACCAGCTCGCGTACGCGTCGAGGTAGATCGGCTTGCCGGTGCGCTGGGCCTCGGCGAGCACCTGCGACCAGGTTCCCTCGAAGAGCTGCATCCCCTGCGCGTGCGCCGCGGGGACGCCGACGACGAGGGCGATGAGGGCGATGGCGTAGAATCGCTTCATGGTGATAGCGTTTGGAAGGTTGGAAGCGCCCGGCAGCGGATCACGCGATCGTCGCGGGCCGGCCGCGTAATCTACTCCTCTGCACGTCCGGATGAAACCCGCTCGCCGGCGGCTATCGCCCGGGCGTTGCGGCGCATTCCGTCGGCCTTCGCGCGCATGACCGGCGTGCCGGCGAAGCGCTCGAGGAACTCCTCGTCGCTCATCGTGCGCAACGTCTCGACGGTGAGATCGAGCATCCCGTCGCGGGGCTCGAACGAGGGCTCGTCGGTCGGCTGCTCGAACCGGTTCCAGGGACAGACGTCCTGGCAGATGTCGCAACCGAACGCCCACCCCTCGAGGCGCTCGCCGAGCTCCGGCGCGATCTCGAGCTTCGGCTTCTGCTCAATCGTCACGTAGCTGATGCACCGGCTGCCGTCGACGACGTAGGGCTCCACGATCGCGCCGGTCGGACAGGCGTCGAGGCAGCGCGTGCAGCTTCCGCAGAAGTCCGGGATCGGCTCGTCGGCATCAAGCTCGAGCGATGTCAGGATCACGCCGAGAAAGACCCAGCTCCCGAGCTGGCGCGTGATGACGTTCGAGTGCTTTCCCATCCAGCCGAGGCCGGCGCGCACCGCCCACTGCTTCTCCATGATCGGACCGGTGTCGACCCACGAGCGCGACTCGACCGACGGATCGATCGTGCGGATGTGCTCCTCGATCGCGCGGAGCTTCTTCGGGAGAATCCTGTGGTAGTCGCGACCCCACGCATACCGGCTGATCTTAGCGGCGTCGGGAGCATCTGAGTGCTGGTGCGGGGTGTAGTAGTTGCGCGCGACGACGATCACCGACCGCGCCGACGGCAGAAGCTCGCGAACGTCGACGCGCTTCTCGACATTGCTCGCGAGCCACTGCATCGACCCGTGATATCCCCGCGCGAGCCACTCCTCGAGACGTGCCCCCTCCTCCCCCATCCGCGTCGCCGAAGCGAAGCCGACAAGATCGAACCCAACCTCCCGCGCAAACGACCTGATCGAATCCCCAGAACTCATAAGCCCAACGACGTCCCCCGCCGCGCCCTGATTGCAGCCCCGATGTAACGTCACGCGAACTTTGAGATTTCTTCACACGAGGTTTGAGATAAGTTCCACGTCTCGCAACCGCCGCCGTAGCCTGAGCATGTCCGCCCGCCCTCCATATCTTGAGGCTCATCAACGAGAGATCTCAATGGCACTACCTCACTGGCTTTCGACCTATCACGCTGCTGACGTACTCGCAGTGTTGACCCTGTTCGAGCAACGTCGAGACTACGGCTTTCAAGGGGTGCAGGCAGAGATCGCCGAGGCGCTTCTGCGGAAGGGTTACGTTGCCGGCCTGAAGCATGACCGGAAGGTACTGCAGATCGGGATCGCATTCATCTGCGCCAACATGAGGCTTGCCGTCGACGGGAAGAAGCTGCAGGACCAGCTCGCAGCAGAGGTGAGCGATGCCGAATGAGCAGAGGCTCGACATCGATCTCGTGCGGCAGGTTCTCCTGGGTCTCGAACGAGGCGAGGACCCTGAGAAGTTGCCTTCCGTTCGCGAAGCAAAGGTGCGGTACCATCAGTACCTGATGGCCGACGCCGGCTTCATTGATCGGCTCGTCATCACTGGTGGCGGGGCGACGCCCTGGCCCGCCGTGAGAATCACATGGGCAGGGCAGGAGTTCCTTCAGAATGCGCGATCGGACACGCTGTGGAGCAAGGGCAAGGCGAAGGTGATGTCGGGCGTCGGCACTCTATCGCTGGAGGCTTTGAAGGTGGCCCTGGCCGAGCTCGCGAAACAGGCGATGGGCTGATCTCTGCCGGAGCCGTAATGGAAGAGCCGGGTCGCATTGTGTGACCCGGCTCTCAAGTACCACACCCGCCCCTACCCCGCGAAGCCGACGTTCCTGCCAACGATGACCCGCCGCTTCATGTCCGCGCTGACGCGCTTCTGTAC
>DATLHO010000280.1:0-11359 GCA_035539855.1 Kapaibacterium sp. (SeqCode)
TGGCGCTCGTTGCAGCCGAACACTGCGAGCGAGGCCAGCGCCGTCGCGGCGAGATAAGTCCCAAACGATGCACGCATGCTCTACCTCCGCTATGGTTGATGTGCCGGCCGGGAAGGTCGGCGGGAAGGCGATCGAAGCACGAGCGTCCTGGCGGGCGCAGGGGGCGGGATGAGTGTAATAGAATGTACGCGGCTCGGGTGGAAGAACCTAGATCGTGGGTGAAGCCTCAGTAGCGGCCGCTGAGGTACATCCTCTCGACGAAGTCGCTCCAGAGGTTCTCGACGACGTGCGGCGGCTCGTTGGTCCTGACGCTCTCGAAGATCGGATCGAGGAACGCGTTGCACGCGGCGATCTCCTGCTCGATGCCGTCGAGCTCGGCCTCGTGGTGTCGGCGACGCTCGTCGACCCATCGCTCGTCGTGCAGCGCGTCGCGCAGCGTGTAGGGCTCGGTCTCGCGCAGCGTGTTGAGTCGTCGGCGCTCGGCGCGGATCGTCTGCTCGAGGCGATCCTCCTCCGCAACCAGCGCGTCGGCCGGCAGTCGCGAGCCCGATCCCATTTCGTACAGCAGGTGATCGAGCGCGCGCAGCATGTCGAGATCGCCTCTGAGATACGCGGCCTGCACGACGTCCCAGTAGCGGCGCGCGATCGGGTCGGCGCCGCCGCGGGCGTCCGGATGCAGGCGGCGCGCAAGACGCCGGTAGAGGTCACGGCCCTGCGTCGCGCGGGCGCGCGGCGTCTCGTCGGCCGGCGCGCCGCGGAGCCGATCGCGCGAGCGCATCGTGCGGTTGACGCGCGCGTCGATCTCGCCGTTCTCGTTCATCACCGCGCGCATCACGAGCTCGACCATCTTCGCGTCGAGCCGCTGTCCCCGGTCGATCTTGATCGCGAAGAGCTCGACCATCCGGCGACGCTTGCGCAGCTCGAGCATCCTCTCCTGCGTGCGTTTCTCGAGCGCCCCGAAGAGCTCGCCGTAGCGATGGCGCAGCGCCGGCAGCTCGTCGAACGACAGGCGGACGTACTCGTCGAAGAGTCCGGCGAGCTCCATGCGCAGCGCCCCGATCCGCTCGCGGCGGCGAAGGACGTCGGGATGGATGATCATGGAGCCCACGGGAGCGGTCCTTGTGAGGTGCGGTGCTAGCGGGCGGAGTAGATGATCGCGATCGAGGCGAGCATCCACACGACCCCGGTGGCGAGCAGCGACGGATCGCGCAGGATGACCGAGACGGGATTCTCGGCCGTGCGCTCCTTCTCGTCGAGATAGAGGTAGCGGAAGATCCCGTACATCACGATCGGCACCGTGTAGACGAGCTTGTCGGTGTGGAAGAACTCGCGGGCGTGCTCGCTGACGGTGTAGAGCGCGTAGCTCATGATCGAGCCGGCGACCGACGTGTTCATGATCAGCCGCACGAGCTCCGGCGTGTAGTCGTCGAGCACCTTGCGTGTCTCTCCCCTGCCGATATGCGCGATCTCGCTGCGACGCTTGGCGACGCCGAGGAACAGCGACAGGAAGAGCGTGCAGATGACGAGCCACTGCGACACTTCGACCTCGATCGCCTTGGCGCCGGTGAGCACGCGGAGCATGAACCCGGCGGCGATGATGAAGATGTCGATCAGCACGACGTGCTTCAGGCCGAACGAGTACCCGAGGTTGAGCACCGCGTAGACGCCGATGAGCGCTGCGGCCTGCCACGGCAGCGTCGCCGAGAGCGCCGCGGCGCCCAGGGCGACGAGCGCGAGCTGCACCACCGCCGAGGAGACGCCGACGCGGCCCGAGGCGATCGGGCGGTAGCGCTTCTTCGGATGCTCGGCGTCCGCGCGGCGGTCGAGGATGTCGTTGAGGATGTAGACCGACGAACTGACCAGGCAGAACGCGAGAAACGCGCGCCCCGACGTAACGACCCTCGCAGGATCGCCGAGGGCCTTGCCGTAGATCAGCGGCGCGAAGATGAACGCGTTCTTCAGCCAGTGCGACGGCCGCATCAGCCGGATGCGGTCGCGGATGCCACGTGTCGATAGTGCCGTCGAGGTCGTCGCCGAGTCAGACATTCAAGCGTGCGGATTGCGTATTGCGAAGTCGACTCTAGAATACCGGCTGCTCTTCGTAAATGCCGAAGACCTCCTCGAGCAGTCTGCACATCTCGCCGACGGTGACGTAGGCACGTGCGCACTCGAGAACGTGCGGCATCATGTTCGTCTCGTCGCTCGCCGAGCGGCGCAGCGCGGAGAGGGCCTCGTCGACGCGCGTCTGGTCGCGGCTGGCGCGCATCTGGCGCATCCGCTCGATCTGCTTGGCCTCGACCTCCTTCGAGATCGTGAGGATCGGGATGTCGATCGACTCCCCCTTCTCGGTGAACTCGTTGACGCCGACGATCAGCTTGTGCTTGTGGTCGAGCTCGCGCTGGTAACGGTAGGCGGCGTCGGCGATCTCTCGCTGGAAGAAGCCGGCGTCGATCGCGGGGATCACGCCACCGAGCGCCTCGATCTTCTCGAAGTACGCCTCGGCCTCGGCCTCGATCTCGTCGGTGAGCTTCTCGATGTAGTAGCTGCCGCCGAGCGGATCGACCGTGTTGATGACGCCGGTCTCGTAGGCGATGATCTGCTGCGTGCGCAGGGCGATCTTGACCGCCTTCTCCGACGGCAGCGCGAGCGTCTCGTCCATCGAGTTGGTGTGCAGCGACTGCGTGCCGCCGAGCACCGCGGCGAGCGCCTCGAGCGCCGTGCGCACGATGTTGTTCTCCGGCTGCTGCGCCGTCAGGGAGCATCCCGCGGTCTGCGTGTGGAATCGGAGCGTCCAGCTCCGCGGGTTCTTCGCGCCGTACTTGTGGCGCATGCGTCGCGCGTAGATGCGGCGCGCGGCGCGGAACTTCGCGATCTCCTCGAAGAAGTCGATGTGCGAGTTGAAGAAGTGCGACAGACGGGGCGCGAACGCGTCGATGTCCATACCACGCGCGAGACAATCCTCGACGTAGGCGAAGCCGTCGGCGAGCGTGAAGGCGAGCTCCTGCGCGGCGGTCGAGCCGGCTTCGCGGATGTGGTAGCCGCTGATCGACACCGGGTTGAACTGCGGCGCGTTCGGTACGCACCACTCGATCATGTCGGTGATGATGCGCACCGACTGCCGCGGCGGGAACAGGTACTCCTTCTGCGCGATGTACTCCTTGAGGATGTCGTTCTGCAGCGTGCCGCGCAGCCTGTCGAAGCCCACGCCCTGCTTCTCGGCGACCGCGAGGTAGTAGGCGAAGATCATGATGGCCGGTGAGTTGATCGTCATCGACGTCGAGACCTTGTCGAGCGGGATGCCGTCGAAGAGGATCTCCATGTCCGCCAGCGACGACACCGAGACGCCGCAGATGCCGACCTCACCCTCGGACATCGGATCGTCGGCATCGCGACCCATCAGCGTCGGCAGGTCGAACGCCGTCGACAGTCCGGTCTGGCCGTGGTCGAGCAGGTACTTGAAGCGCTCGTTCGTGTCCTCCGGCGTGCCGAAGCCCGCGAACTGGCGCATCGTCCAGACCTTGCCGCGGTACATGTTCGCGTGGATGCCGCGCGTGTACGGGTACTGCGCCGGAAAGCCGAGCTTCGACGTGTAGTCCCAGCCCTGGAGATCCTCCGGCGTATACATCAGCCCGACCTCCTTGCCGGAGAGGCTGGTATGCCTGAAGCCGGTCTCCTTCGCCTGCGCCGCGGCGCTCTGCCAGCTCGCCTTCGCCTCGTAGAAGTCGAAGCTGAGCTGGTCGTTCGCACCGCTGGGGTGTCCGTTCGTCGGCGTTCCGTTGGTCTCCATCGATCTATCGTTCCTCAGAGTTCTAAAAGGCACATCTCCATGAAAATACACCGTGGCGGCTGCGCGGGAAAGGGCCGGGATGGGGCGGCGGGATGCGCGGATTCGTCGCGCCGTCAGGCGTCGCGCCACGGACCGACCAGGTCGACGCACGAATCCTGACCGGCGAACACCGCGCGCCACTCGTCGGCGGTGCGCTCGTTGACCCGCTCGAAGATGATGCGCTTGACCGCCGCGGCGCGGTCGTCGTGCGAGAGTCCGTCGTCGTCGGAGAGCTCGCCGAGGCCGGTGAGCTCGCGGAAGCGCGACCAGAACTTGGGCTCGACCGCCGCGACCGCGAGGTAGCCTCCGTCCTTCGTGCGGTAGATGTTGTAGCAGGGGAAGCGGCCGTTGTGCAGGAACGTGGCCGGCGTGCGAGCCTGCAGGCCCTCGGGATAGTACGCCTGCTGCACGCGATCGACGGAGTCCTGCAGGTAGCACCAGTTCTGGATCGGCGCGACCTGCGACTTCTGGCGCAGCACGGTCGCGAGCACCGTGATCGCGATGTGGTGCGAGAAGAAGATCCCCGTCGCCGGAAGGAACGGCGGCGCGATGATGTCGTCGGTGCGATCGAGCACGTGCATCTTCAGCAGGTTGCTCTGCGCCATCGTGTTCAGGTCGTGCGCCGAATGATCGTCGCCCGGACGAAAGCCGAGTCGCGTGAAGCAGATCCCGGTGTAGCGGCTCGCGATCTCCTCCTCGGTCAGGCCGAGCTTCCCTTCGACGCGCGGAGGAAATCCCATCAAGACCGCATCGGCGCCCGCGATCGCATCCTGCAGCGCGGCGACGTCGGCGTCACTGCCGAAGTTGATGAGCCGCAGCTCCTTCGGTCGCTGGAACTCCTCGTACACATGGGCGAACGCCGGATCCCAGTGCCACTTCAGGAACGGGTCGCGATGTCCGGCGTCCTCGTACTTGATGACCTCCATGCCCTGCAGGGCGAGCAGGTGGGTTGCGAGAGGACCGGGCAGTCGCCAGGTCAGATCGATAATGCGCACGCTGTCGGACCTTCGTTGTTCGTGGTTGAGTTCACAGTTCGAGGATGCGGCGCTTCTGCGCGTCGAACTCGGACTGCGTCAGAGCACCGCTGCGGCGGAGCTGTTCGAGTCGCTCGAGCTGTTCGATGACACCGTCGCCGGCGGCGGCCTCCGGCTCGCTCTCCGGACGTCGCAGCAGCAGCATGCGTCCGCCCGCGGTGTTGATGCGGGGATCGGTCGCCAGCGCGACGCGTGAGCGATCGCGCGGGTCATAGGCCACGTCGACGAGATCGCCGGGATGCGGAATGCCGTTGACCGGCACGTACATCGTCCGCTCGTGCACGAACTCCTCTCCCTCGGCGGGCCTGACGCGCACGCGCAGGCGGATCTGGTGGTTGACGCGATTGAGCACGGTGCCGGTGGTCTCGACCTCCTCGATGATGCCGAGCGCCTTCGTGCCGGACGCGAAGAGCGCGCGATCCTCCTGTTCCGCCTTTTGCAGCTTGCCGTAGAAGCGGCGGATGCCCAGGGCGACGACCACCCAGATGAATCCCATCAGCATGAACGTCGTGCCGGCGCTCCCACCGACCGATCCCTGGAACGCGAGATACGCGCCGAACGCCGCGAAGCCGAGGCCGGCGTAGAGAAAGAACCCGGTGATGCCGCTGCGAACCGCCATGCCGTCACCTCCGAACGATTGCTCGAGTTGAAAGGATGTCGCGCGAAGATACGTGAGCGGCACGTGCGATTGCCCGAGACCGCCGCGAAGAAGAACACGCAGCGCCCACATCACGACATGCGGAGAGCCGACACCAAAGAAGGGTTCCCTTCGGGAAAGACAGGGGTCGGGGTCTTCGAAGTAGCGAGAAACCGAAGCGCGCAATGCGCGCTTCGGTTTCTCGCACCACCACGACGCGTTCCTGTCATCCCCCTGGGGATCTTTCTTTCGGTGCGACCGCCGCATGTGGGTCGGTGAGGTAGTGCGCTGGCAGCGGCCCGCGACCGCCGCTGCGGTCGTCGCACAGAAGAACACGCAGCGCCCCCTTCACCACATGCGGTGCTGCGAACCCAAAGAAGGATTCCCTTCGGGAAAGACAGGGGTCGGGGTCTTCGAAGAAGCGAGAAACCGAAGCGCGCATTGCGCGCTTCGGTTTCTCGCACCACCACGACGCGAACCTGTCATCCCCCTGGGGATCTTTCTTTCGGTGCGACCGCCGCATGTGGGTCGGTGTGGTAGTGCGCTGGCAGCGGCCTGCGACCGCCGCTGCGATCGTCGCACAGAAGAACACGCAGCGCCCCCTTCACCACATGCGGTGATGCGACACCAAAGAAGGGTTCCCTCCGGGAAAGACAGGGTTCGGGGTCTTCGAAGAAGCGAGAAACCGAAGCGCGCATTGCGCGCTTCGGTTTCTCGCACCACCACGACGCGTCCCTGTCATCCCCCTGGGGATCTTTCCTTCGGTACGACCCCCGCATGTGGGTCGGTGTGGTAGAGCGCTGGCAGCGGCCCGCTACAGCCGCTGCGGTCGTCGCTGCGGTCGCTGCGAAGGAGAATACGCAGCGCCCCCATCGCGACATGCGGAGATGCGACACCAAAGAAGGGTTCCCTTCGGGAAAGACAGGGGTCGGGGTCTTCGAAAAAGCGAGAAACCGAAGCGCGCATTGCGCGCTTCGGTTTCTCGCACCACGACGATGCGTTCCTGTCATCCCCTTGGGGATCTTTCTTTCGGTACGACCGCCGCATGTGGGTCGGTGTGGTAGTGCGCTGCCAGCGGCCTGCGACCGCCGCTGCGGTTGTCGCGAAAAAGAACACGCAGCGCCCCCATCGCGACATGCGGAGATGCGACATCAAAGAAGGGTTCCCTTCGGGTAAGACAGGGGTCGGGGTCTCTGAAGAAGCTCCTACTCCGACTCCCGCGTGTTCAACAACTCCCCGAACAGCACGCTCACCCCCACCTGCAGATAATTCATCTCCCTCTCGCCCTGCTTCGCGTTGAACAGGCTCGCGAGGTTGTAGCGCAGGCCGAGATCGAGCGCGAGCGGTCCCGCTGCGAACTCGACGCCGCCGCGGAACGCGAGTCCCCAGCGGTCGTGCCCCGCCCACTCACTCGTTATGTCGTCGCGGTTGAATTCCTCGCTGCCCTGTACGTGGGCGAAGGTGCGGTTGAACACGGTGTAGGTGAGCTGGGATCCGATGTAGGGTCGAACGTTCTCGCCGGGCAGCACGACCTCGCCGCCGAGCGCGATCGGGATGAGCGAGGCGCCGACCTCGAACACGGCTTCGTCGCCGGTCTCGTTGACACGCACGAGTCGGATCGTCTCGGCGGGAATGAAGACGTAGCTCACGTCGAGATTGAGGCGAACGTAATTGCCGTAGCCGTATCGGAAATGTCCGATGACGTATCCGCCGACGACGCCGCCGATGTCGCCGTAGCGCAGCGTGTCGCTCCCGAATACGCGCGTGAGGTTCACGCCGGCCTCGAGGATGTTGTCCCCGAGCGCGGCGACGCCTCCGCCGATGCCGAACTGCGCGTGTGCGACGGACGTGACCTGCGACAGCCCGACGACCAGAGCGATCGCGGAGGCGCGACGAACGATGCGTTGAAGCTTCATGGCGGTGCCATCATCAATTCAAAGGCCAAAGTAGCCGCTGAGACCCAGCTGCAGGAAGTACATGGTCGGCTCACCGGCCGCTGCGCCACCGAAGAGGTTGACGAACTGCGCACGGGCGAAGGCGTCGAAGCGCAGCACACCGAGATCGAGACTCGTGCCGGCGCCGACCGCCGCGCCATAGCGCGTCTCGCCGCTGGACTCGATGCGGAAGGGAACCGGCGTCGACTCGTACGGGGATTCGAACGATCGGTAGAAGTAGCTGATGGTGCCCTCGACCGTGGCCCACGGGGAGACCAGGCCCTCTCCGAGAGTGAGCTCGAGACCGAGGCTTGCGGGGACGATCGCCTGCGAGGTGATCAGCGAGACGGTGCGGCCCGAGCCGTCGCTGAAGTCGGAGGTCGCGTCGAGGAATCGGTTGTAGCTGACCGCGCCGGTCAGCGAGGTCTCGCTACCGAGACGGCCTCGCACCTCGATGAAGTACCCGCGCTCGGCGCGGCTCTCGATGTCGTCCCAACCATCGTTGCGGACGCTTTCGGGAAGCGCGCCGATCTCGGCGCTCGGGATCGCGAGTCCCGCGCCGACGCCGATCGCCTGCGCGCGAATGGATCCGATGGGGACCACGATCGCGAATGCCGCGGCGAGCGCGAAGAAGGTTCGAATGTTCATGTTGAGTCTCCGGTCGGGTGAGTGCCGGCTCAGGCAAATCTACGATCTGACAGATGGACGACACGCCGGTGAGGTTTACCCTGACGGTTACACCTCGACACTTCGGAAGTCATGCAGATGGGCGGTGCGATCGAAACCAGTTATCTTTCCGCCCGTTAGTCCTCCCCGCTCGCGAGCCCGCCCGACGTCGGACATCCCTATGACTCGGTCGTCGTTCGAGCTCGATCCTCAATCCCTCAATTTCCCGGACCTCACCATGCGTAGACTTACTGTTGCAGCGCTGGTCGCGCTCGTGTCGCTGACCACGATGGCCACCGCGCAGACGCGCACCGAAGAGACAGTCACGACGACCGATTCGACCGGCAAGGAAGTGACCTCGAAGGTCGTCCGCGTCGGCACGTCGGAGGACATCACGATCCGCACGAACATGATCGTGGTCAATCCGCTGAAGATGTTCCTGTTCTACAACCTGTCGTACTACCACGCGCTGTCGAAGTCGATCGTGGTTGGCGGCGGACTCCAGATGCCGACGATCTCGGGCATCAGCGGGTTCGGTGCGAACGCGGAGATGCGCTGGCACCCGTCGGGCAAGGCGATGCGCGGATTCTACGTCGCGCCGAACGTGTCGTTCAACTCGCTGACGAATACGACCGAGTTCGACAACAGCACCATCGAGAGCTCGGTGACGCCGATCTCGCTCGGTGTGCTCGTGGGCTGGCAGTGGTTCCCGGGCGACGACTTCGCGATCGGTCTCGGCCTCGGCGTCGACTACTACTGGGTCTCGGCCGACGCGACCGACGGCGAGACGTCCGTCTTCGACAGCTATGACGGCACGGCGCCAGCGCTCCGCTTCGACATCGGCTATGCTTGGTAGGGCCGGAGGCCCTACCAGGGACAGCTTCGCAGGGGACAGCTTCGCAGGGGACAGGCTGCGCCAGGGGACAGCTTCGCAGGGACGTAGTGTTTTTTTGGGACGGGGAGTGCTCGGGAGAGTGCTCTTCGTCCCATTTTTTTTTGGTCGGTTAGCGGGGTGTTAGCAGGCGATGCGTTTCGTTTGGGTCTGGTCGCTGACGATGAGGTGGCAGATGTGGGTTCCTGGCGGAAGTACTTCTTCGTTGATCCAGGCGGTGTGCTCTCCCTCGTTGCGCTCGTCGTTGGTAAGCGTCGCGACTGTGCGGCCGAGGATGTCTACGATGTCGATGCGAACGTGCGTCGGTCGCGGTAGACGGTAGTGAACGGAGATGCGACCGTTGCCGGCCGTCACCGCGAATCTCATCGCAGACGCATCCGGCTGGTGTGGCGCATGGGTCGGCTCGCGTAGCTGACGGCGTGCGGGAGCAAAGGGGTAGCCGTAGGAGAGTGCCGTCGTTTCGATGTATCGCCACTCGCTTCCATTGTTCAATGGCTGCCACGGCGGCGAGGGGACACGCCTGCGGCGAGGGGACAGCTTCGCAGGGGACGGTTTCGCGGGGATGGGCTTTGTGACTGGTGTCGCTAGCGCGTGATTCGAACGGTGCGCGTGTGTCCGCCTGCGATGAGGTGGCAGAAGTAGGTTCCTGTTGGGAGCGCTTCGGAGGTGATCCAGACGCTGTGTGCTCCCTGCTCGCGTTCGTCGTTGATCAGCGTCGCGACAATGCGTCCCAGCATGTCGAAGAGGTCGACCCGCGCGCGTGTTGTTCGCGGCAGGCTGAAGTGTACAGTGATGCGGTCGGAAGCGGATGTCGCATTGAGCGAGAGGGCCGGGGTGGATGCATCGGTAGTTGCACGCGTCGGCGCGCGAAGCTGGCGTCGTGCCGGCGCCAGAGGATATCCGTAGGAGAGTGCAACGGTTTCCAGATAGACCAGCGAATCCACTGTTGGGGGAAGGACAGTCCCTTCGCGCCCGGGTCGAATTCCGTGAACCATTCCTCCGAAGCGTGCTCCGTCTCGACCGATCAAAACGTGACTCGACCCTGCAGCAACCGCCTCGGTACCCCACACGAAGCGCGTTCCTTCGATTGGCGATGCGTAGAAGCTGAACGGTCGACCGTCGCCCCAGTGGATCCGCCGAGCCTCGCTCGAGTCAGCCGCGAGCGTGACGTAGTGCTCCATTGAGTCGGGATACGACGGGGCGATGGTCGGCGCGAACGACACCCATTGCTCGAGCGGAGTGAGTTCGACCGACCACGCGGACGATACCTGATAGATGGCGCCCTCGGAGCCCATGTCGCCGAACCAGGCCACCAGTTGGACCGATTGCTCAGGTACGGACACCGCCTGCGAATGAGAACTCGTGACGATGTGCTGGGGCAATGCTTGCTGCGCTCGAAGTGAGAAGCTGCTGTCACCTCCGATTGGACCGTCGACGAGGTTCTGACCGTTGCGCATCCGGGTCACGGTAATTGGCGAGCCCGAAGTGCCCGTCACCTTAACGATCTCTCCGGTTCGCTTCGCGGCCGATTCCTCGAACGGCGATCCGGTGGGGTACCGACTGTCGCGCGCCGGAAGCGCAAGGAACTCCGTCCCGTGCTGATCGGTCGGCGTCAGTGCCTCCATGAGGATATTCCTGAACGAGTTAAACGTGCGGCCAACGTTGTCACCGAAGCGATGCCAGCGAACATTTCCCGAAGCGACGGCCACCGGCTTTGATGCAAGAATGCGAGCTCCAGTCGGATCGGACTGGAATGCGTCTTGTCTCCATACGGTATCGACCCAGGTTCGAAACATGTATGCTTCGCCTGCCGCGAGAACGACCGAGGTGTCATTGGGGCGCGGGTGCAGTGCGAACGCGCGTGGCCGAACGAGTGTCACGCGCGTGTCGTCTTCGCTGGCGACGACGAGAATTAGCGCGGGAGCCATCCTCCGAGCCTGCACTTCGTAATCGAACCGTCCGATAGTGCGAACGTCGACGACAAGGTCACCCGGCATCGCCATCGCAACATATTCTCGACCCCATCGCTCGACCGGCAGCGGCACCCAGGCCTCGGCGCCGAAGCGCGTCGCCATGTAGCAGATGACGAAGACGGGCTCCCGCGCTTCGATGCGGAACGTCGAGCGCGAGACCTCGCCGACCTCGCGCACGGTGATGTCGCTCGACGGATGCGCGGCGTCGTCGAGCCACACCGTCGTGAACGTACCGCCCTTGACGTCGAGCTCACGACGATAGCCACCGTTGCCCGTTATCGTGCAGGCGTTGTCGACGGCAGAGTAGATGTACAGCGCGAACGTGTCGCACAACACCGACGGATGCCGCGGGTCGCTGAGATTGCCGACGGTGTCTGGAAAGGCAATGATGAACGTG
>DATLHO010000281.1:0-1998 GCA_035539855.1 Kapaibacterium sp. (SeqCode)
TTGAGGCGCTTCCGGCGGTTCTGTCGCTCGTCGCGGCGTTCGCCGGCTTCGCCTTGGCCGAGCCGGCCCGGCTTCTCGCCGGATCGCTCCGCAGCGGCCGCAATGTCGCGCAGCGCGACCGCGGCGAGCGCCGCAATCCAACGGAGCCATCGGCCGCGCTGGCCTCGGGCATCCCGCTGCTGGTCATGCGGCCGGTGATCCTCTGGGCGCTCCCCCCCGTTCTCGTTCTTCTTGCGGGCTACCTCTGGCTGACCTCGCGTCGCGCGTCGATGACCGACCTGTCGATCGTCGGCTTCATCGGCCTGTCGATGACCGCGCCACTCGCGCGCGTCGCGGCGACCGACGCCTGGACTCCCGGCGTGCTAATCGCGCTCTGGCTCTTCACGGCGCTGTTCTTCTGCGCCTCCGCGTGGTGCGTCCGCGTTCGTCTCGTCGGCTACGACGGCCTGGCACTTGCGAGTGCCGCACACGTCGCGCTCGTGGTGCTGACGATCGTCCTCGCCGCCCGCGGACTGCTGCCGGTGATCGCACTGGTGGCGATAGGACCCGCAGTCGTACGCTTCGTCTGGGTCGCCCTCGACGTCTCACGCTATCGCCAGCAGACCCTCAAGCGCATAGGCCTGATGGAAACAGCCATCGCCCTAGTCCTAGTCGCAGCCAGCGCCCTGTTCTAAAACGCGCCCAGCCAAGCCCACGCGGCTCGTGACATCTGACATCCGACTTTTGACATCTGACATCTGACCTCTAACATCTGACAACGCGAGAACCCACCCATGGACCTCTTCCAACCGGTTCCCGACTTCGACAGGCCCATCGAGGCGCTCTACATCTGCCATACGAACATCCTCAAGCGTATGGATCAGATCGACGCGCTCGCCGCGCAACTGCTCGAGGATGGCGCGCCCGTCTTCGGTCCGCAGGTGCAGATCTGGGAGGAGCTCGTGAGCTTCTTCCGCCACTCGATCGCCAACCACACGCGTGACGAGGACGAGGGTCTCTTCCCGCTGCTCGCCGGTCGTGGCGGCGCGGTCGTCGAGCGCATGGAATTCGACCATCGCTGGATCGAGCAGTCGGAGGAGACGATGATCAATCGCTTCGAGGCGCTGCGCTCGGGCGAGCACCCGGTGAGCAACACGGCCGTGCGCGAGCTCGCGATGATGGCGCGTGAGGTCACGCGGCACTATCGCGATCACATCAAGCATGAGAACGAGGAGGTCTTCCCGCTTGCCGAGCAGGTGCTCAATGATGGTGAGAAGGGAACGCTGGGCGGCATCATGCGCAAGCACCGGAACATCGAGGTCGTCTCGATGCCGGCCGAGATGCTCGTGCGTCAGAAGACCGACTAGCGATTCAACCGCCGTGACAGAACGAACGCGCGGGGACGCGGCCAGCTGCCGCGTCCCCGCGCGTTCTCGTTTCTGGAGGCTCAGTGCCTCGAGCTCAATGCCGTACGAGGAGCGTTGCCGACGTCACTGCGCCAACGCGATCGCGCGCGACGACGACGTACAGTCCGTTCGACAGCGTGCTCGTGTCGAACGAGCTCGCGCCCGTCACGATCACTCTGCGACCCAACGCATCGGTGACGGTCAGCTCGGCGAGATTCGCGACGTCGATGTCGACCAGGCTCGACGCGGGATTCGGCATCATCCGAAACGGGCGCAACGGCGCCGGCTCATCGAGCGGACTCGATGCGACGATCTCGTCGATCGAGCGTCGCCAGACTCCGTAGCTCTGCGTCCACGCCAGCACCTGCCGGCCGTGACTGCCGAGTGCGAGCACGCTCGCGTTGGTGAGGCGGCCGTTGGCGATGGGCTGCCATGAAGCGCCTCGATCGCTCGAGCGATAGACCCCGCGAGCCGGGCCGCGCGGGTCGTTGAGCCCGATGAAGAGCGACTCGCCAACGACGGCGAACGCCCCGTCGACGACGGCCGAGTCGAGCGAACTTCCGGACGCCGACTTGCCCACCTCGATGGCGCTCCAGCTCTCTCCTCCGTCGCT
>DATLHO010000282.1:0-19634 GCA_035539855.1 Kapaibacterium sp. (SeqCode)
CCGAGCACGATCGGCGCGGCGAGCAGCGGGACGGTGCGCTTGAGAAACGAGCGACGCTTCATGACGGGCCCATCAGGTGAGCTGGAAGTTCGAGGAACGGAACAGCGCGCGCAGCATCGCCCGCAGGCGCACGAGTCGGACGTCGTCGGGAGCATCGGCCCATTCGTACGCGCGGTCGCCGACGAGCTCGAGCTCGAGCCGCGCGAGAATACGCGGCGACGCCGGGTAGGCGAGCATGTGCCGCGCGATGTCGGCGACGAGCGCGGGCGCATCGTCGAACGACGCGAACTGCCGCGCGAACGCGAGCACGTCGATCCGAGCGGTGCCGTCGCGCGTCTCGACCATGTCCGGGAAGAGCGCGTTGGCGCGCCGCCTCAGCCGCACACCGACGCCGCCGAGAAGCTCGTCGGCCCACGCGTGGCGCTGCGGCAGCGTCGTCGTGCTGATCCACGAGCGATGGAACTGCCAGCCCTGCACGCCGGGCGGAAAGAACAGATCCATGCCGAGCGTCTTCGCGCGGCGCTGTGCGACGTCGAAGAATCGATCGCCCGCGTCGCCGGTCATCGGCGCGGTCATCGTCGAGCGAAGGATCCCCACGTAGAAATCGACCGGACTTCGAATTGCGGAGCCGACGATGTCCTCCTCGTAGAAATGCCGGCTCGTGAACAGCCGTCGCAGCACCGCCGCGATGCTCCAGTTGCTCGAGCGAAATGTCTCCGCGAGCGGCGCAATGATGTTCGTCTCGATCTCCTCCGCGATCGGATGCACCGGCGTCAGCGGCACGTCGGTGTGCGCGAAGAAGCGATAGAGCTTGCGCACGACGTAGCGCGCGGTCGCCTCGTGCGCGAAGAGAATGTCGAGCAGCCGCTCGAGCTCCGGCGCGCCGTCGAGAGCGCCGGCGATCGACTGTCCGTAGACCTGCTTGGTGCTCGAGTCGTGTCCGGTGAGCGGATTGCTCGTGACGTCGCCGCTGGTTCCGAACCCGATCCAATCCCACCCGGTGAGCGCCTTCGCCGCCTCCATGATGTCCGACTGCGAATAGTTCGGCGCGCCGTCGTTGTCGGCGACGCCGACGGTGAAGAGCTCCTGCAGCTCGCGTGCGTAGTTCTCGTTGACGGTCGCGGCCTTGTTGTGCTTGCCGTCGAGAAAGATCAGCATCGCCTTGTCGACGGTCACCGCGCGCACGAGGTCGCGGAAGCTGCCGAGCGCATGGCGGCGCAGAAGCTGGTTCTGGTGGTAGAGCAGGCGGGGGTCGTCGAAGAGGTTGCCGTTGGAGGCGAAGTGGTTGTGCCAGAAGAGCGTCAGGCGCTCGCGCGCCGAGAGGCCGCCGTTGACCAGTTGCGCGTACCACCACCGCCGCAGCTCGACGAAGTACTCGGTGTTGAGATCGAAGCGCCGGTCGTACCACGGAAAGCCCTGGGCGTTGTCGACATCGCCGAGCCATCCCGACGGCGACGGCAGCGAGGCGGGCGCGGTAAGGATCGCGTCGACGAGCGCATCCATCGACATCGCCGAGGCCGCGCGCAGCTCCGCGACGCTCGGAGACCCGACGGCGCGACGCAGCAGGTGCGCGACGCGCGCCGCGTCCCACGGTCCGTCATAGCGCTCGAGCGAGGCCGCGGCAGGGCGCGCCTGCAGCGAGAGAAACTCCCGACGGTTCATGGCGAGAAGAGTAGACGAAGGAGAGCGGGGGACGAACGGCGGGGAAGATACACCACCGGGAGTCGATGCGGCAATGGGGCGCCGCGAAGCTGCACGAGCGGTCGCGCAGATCAGCGCCGCGCGTGGGTTCTGCGTTCCAGATTCCCGCGCCCGATGCTACGTTTGGGCTCCCGTTCACGCAACACCGTGCCCATGATCATTCGCCTTCTCGTCGTCCTCGCGATCCTCGCGCTCGCAATCTTCACCATCGGCCGCCGGCTGATCTCGCATGCCGGCCTCGAGCGGCGCGGCCGCCGCATCGCCTGGATCGCCTACCTCGCATGGGTCGTCTCGGTGATCGCGCTGACGATTCTCATGCGCGACTCCGCGGCTCCCGGCGGCTTCGTCGCGTGGTACACCTACGTCTCACTGGGATTGCTCTCGTTCCTGTTCTTCCTGCTGATCATCCGCGACATCGTCTGGCTCGGTGGCCGCGGCATCGCGGCGCTGCGACGCATGGGACGAGAGCGGACCGAGGCTGCCGTGGCGGTCGACGCGGGACGGCGCGAGCACCTGCTGCAGATGACGAACGTCGGCGTCATCGCCACCGCCGGCGTGCTCACGTCCTACGGTGTCTACGAGGCGCGGCGCACGCCCGGCATCGTCGAGATCGACGTGCCTATCGCGCGCCTGCCGCCGGTGTTCGACGGCTTTCGGATCGTGCAGATCACCGACATCCACGCCGGCCTCACCGTCGGTCGCGAGTGGGTCGAGACCGTCGTCGAGGAGGTACGCAATCTGCGCCCCGACATGATCGCCTTCACGGGCGACGTCGTCGACGGCTCCGTCGCGAACCTGCGCGACGACGTGGCGCCGCTGGCGTCGATCGTGGCGCCGTTCGGGAAGTTCTTCGTCACCGGCAATCACGAGTACTACTCGGGAGCCGAGGCGTGGGTCCGCGAGATGGAGCGCATCGGCTACGACGTCCTGATGAACGAGCACCGCATCGTCGAGCGCGACGGCGCGAAGCTCGTCCTCGGCGGCGTCACCGACTTCACCGCCGCGGAGCACCTGACGTCGCATCGCTCCGATCCGGTCGCCGCCTTTCGCAACGCGCCCGACGATCTCGTGCGCCTCTTCCTGGCGCATCAGCCGAAGACACTCCGCCAGACCGACGACGTCGCGTTCGATCTCATGCTCAGCGGGCATACGCACGGCGGACAGTTCTTCCCGTGGAATCTCTTGACGACGCTCGATCAGCCCTATCTCTCGGGACTCCACAAGCCCGACGGGAAGTGGATTTACGTGAGCAAGGGAACCGGATACTGGGGACCGCCCGTGAGGGTTGGAGCGCGGAGCGAGGTGACGGTGGTGACGCTGCGAGCGGCGGGATCGCCCTTGTCCTCGTAGTGCGCCGTGCGCGCGGCCGCCACTGCGGCCGCCGCAACGAAGAACACGCGGCGCCCCCATCGCGACATGCGGTGATCCGACACCAAGGAAGGATTCCCTTCGGGAAAGACAGAGTTGGGGGCCTTTGAATAGTCGAGAAACCGAAGCGCGCGTCGCGCGCTTCGGTTTCTCGACTCTCCAGAACCACCGCGCCCCTGTCATCGCCGAAGGGGATCTTTCCCTGGGTGCGCATCACCGCATGTGGTGATAGGAGCACTGCGGGTTCTCGAGCGCGGCAGCCGCATGCAGCCGCATGCAGCCGCCCGCGCACCGGAACTACTCACCGCCGCACCATCTCGATATGAGGAATCCCATCCTCATCGTACGGCTCGCCCTCGGCGACGAATCCGAGCGACGCGTAGAACTGCTCGAGGTAGCGCTGCGCCGACAGCCGGATCGTCGTCGTCGCGAACGATCGCTCGACCGCCGCGATCGCTTCGAGCATGAGCTCGCGGCCGAGGCCCTGGCCGCGCACGGCGGGATGCGTGACGACGCGGCCGATCACCGCCTCAGCATGCTTCGTACCCGGCGCGAAAAGCCGCGCGCACGCGAGGAGCTCGCGACGCTCGCCGTCGACAACTCGCCAGCCGAGCAGGTGCAACGCCTCGGGATCGCGACCGTCGGCATCGAGGTACGCGCAGGCCTGCTCGACGACGAAGACGAGCTGGCGCAGCCGCATCAGCTCGTAGAGCTCGGCCGTCGAGAGCGCGGCGAACGTCGCGAGCCGCCACGTGACGTCGCGCGTGTGAGCGGTGCGTGGATTGGACATGATGATGCGCTACGCCATCCGCTCGAGCGGGACGCGGTCGGACTGTGCCGGAATCTGCGCCGCAGGCGAGTGCGGTCGGCGGATGTGCTCGAAGAGGAGACTGAACTGCAGTCCGAGCGTCAGCGCGGCCAGCAGCAGGTGCAGCGGCTGTGCCGGCGCGGGCATGTCGAGCTCCTGCAGGATGATGCCGCTGACGGCGGCGGCGAAGACCAACAGCGCGAGCAGTCCCGCGCGACGCTGCGCGCGGACGAAGCCGCGCGCCTCGCGGATCATCCGCATCACCAGTAGCACATTGGCCGCGAGCAGCACCCACGCGAACGAGCGGTGGAAGAGGTACTGTCCGCCAAGCTCCGCGATCCACGTGCCGCGCGTAGCCTCGCCCATGGCGCGCGCGACGGTGTCGATCTGCTCGCGCACCTGCGTGCCGAGCACCGTCTGCACGGCCGTCAGCGCTATGCACAGCAGAAGGATTGCGATGGTGCCGCGCGTCAGCGGTGGCAGCGCGTCGGAGCGTCCCCTGGCGCGATCGACGATCCACACGACGAGCGCGACGATCACCAGGGCCAGGGCCATGTGGATCGTGATCTTCACGGGCGCGAGATTCGACTCGACGACGAGCGCGCCGAGCCATCCCTCGAACGAGATCAACAGCAGCGCCGCGACCGTCGCGATCACCGAAGCGCGATCCCACGAACGCCGCCGCCACGCCATGACGACCAGCACGATCGACGAGATTCCCAGCAGCACTCCGCTGAGACGATTACCGTACTCGGTCCACGTGTGCGCCGCGTTGAAGACCGCATAGTCGTGCTTCGTGTACTTCTCCCAGTCCGCCATGTCGATCGCGCCGGTCGCGACGAGATCGCGCTTCGCCTTCCACAACGCGTTGTCGTGGATGATGAAGTGTCCCTTGCCGAACGCGCGTCCCGGCTCGTACTGCAGCTCCGAGACATGGGTCGGCGGGACGTAGTGCCCGAAGCACTTCGGCCAGTCCGGACATCCCATGCCGGCGCCGGTCGAGCGCACGACGCTGCCGGCGATGATGACGACGTAGACGAGCGCGAGCGTCACGAGCGCGACGCTGCGGAAGCGGCGATCGCGGCGCGGGTCGAGTGCGACTGCGGGGTTCGAGGCCATGGTGTCGACTGGTTGAGGGGAGGGTTCGTCGGGAGCTGAATCTACCACCTGCGCCGGCCAGACGCATCTCCGCAGGGATCTCTCACAATGAGTTACGGTGGACTCGACGATCGGTCGTCTGCGCCGCACCGTTTCGCACGAGGCACTCCGCGGCTCTATCTTCGCAGATGTGCCCGGTCGTGGGCGCCCGAACCAAACCCAATTACTCGATTGCCATGGACGAGCCTGTCATCAGGAAGGAGGAGGGATTCACGGTCGCCGGTCTCGGCACGACGTTCATCTCGATCCTGTCGCCGGATGCGAACAACCTCGATCGGATTCCCCTGCTCTGGGATCAGTTCATCACGCGGATCCGCGAGCTGTCGAACCGCGCCGACGACATCTCCTGGGGAATCTGCCTGCCGCTGGCAGCCGAGGAGCGCTCGCACGATGAGGAGCTGAAGTACATCGCGGGCGCCGCGGTCACGAGCGCCGACGATCTGCCCGAAGGCATGGAGGCGGTGACGATTCCGACGGCGACCTACGCGATCTTCACGCACAAGGGCCGGGTCTCCGATCTCGCGAAGACCTACGGTTCGATCTACTCGACCTGGCTTCCGTCGTCAGGGTACCGCGAGACGAGCGGCATCGAGCTCGAGCGCTACGACGCGCGCTTCACGAATGCCGATGACTCGGAGATGGAGATCTGGCTGCCGGTCGAGAAGGCGACGGCATGAGGACTGTCGGCTGCGGCCCACGTGATGGACCCAAGGAGCGCGGGCATCGAACGGTGCGTTCGATGCGACAGAGTTTGCGCGGGGAACCTCCTAAACTCCCCGCGCACACCTCTGCTCTCTCCGTGATTCCATGACGGCCGTCATGTTTCGATTATCGCTGCCACCATACATTTCGACATAGGCACACCTCGCGCAGGCCGTCACCCTCGGCTGATCGTGATTTCCATTCGGATCGCAGCGCTGCCCCAACGTGTCCCCTATGGGCGCACACTCCCCCAATCGTCGAGCGCCGACCTTTCTCCATTCATCAATTCAGAGTACGACGTCCCCACTTCCATTCTTCATCATCTCACCCCTCTCGGAGGACCGCATGAGGTCACCACAGACTCCATGGTCATTCCCGCCTTTGCGCCTGTCGCGTCTGGTTTGGCGCGTCACGCTCCTCGTCCTTGGCGTCATGCCATTCGGCCTTTCTGCCCAGCAGGCGGATACGACCGAGCCGGTGTTCGGCATCGGGGACGATGAGTTCCTCATCGGAGGATGGAATCTACCACCGCCACCGGGTACCACCGACCCCCTGCTCCGGGCGCAGGGCTCAATCCAGTGGGCGCGGCAGATGGGTGTCAACGTCTTCCGCCTGCCCAACTACTACTACTGGAACGCCACAAGCGGCTACGCGAACGTCGATTCCCTGATGAGCGCCGCCGATACGACCGATGATATCCGGTTCTTCTTCACGAACCAGGCCGTCGGCGACGTTGCGTCATGGGGCCGCGAGGCGAGATTCTACCTCATCCCGGACAGCGTTCCGTATAAGCATTGGCAGTGCAAGTTCCTGTACCTCAATGGCGGTGTGAATGACTCGAGTGACGTTGAGGTAGACGATTGGCGACAGCCTGCCGCCGAACGCGTATTCAGTCGAAACAGCGTCGCGGCAAACACTCGCATCGCCGACAGCATCGTGATCGACTGGTTGCCGGCGCGCACGAGCTGGTGGTCGAAGCTACAGCAGGGGGGATCGTGGTGTTCGGTTCCCGAGCCCGAGCAGCAGCGCCGGCCCGAGCGCTTCCTCGGCGAGTTCTGGAGCGTCTACGACAAGGGCGGTCGCGAACAGTGGGGCGACACGAACTACGTCGCGGTCACGGGTCATCTTATCAATGAACAGCCTCCGGCCGATCCCGACTCGACAGTCCTCTGGATCGATCTGTTCTACGACGTTGGCCGAGACGAAGCGTACTTTGAGAACGGCGTCAGGGACACAGCGACGACAAACATCTCGCAGTACTGCACGACGCTCGTCGTGAGGCACAGGGATCTGGCGCCTGATGACGACGATTACGACCGGTACAGGGTCGCGAGTCTCCCGTTCAGCACGCGGTGGTGCACGCCGACGTTCGGCGGACCGCTGCATCCAAGCGCCGGCGTCTCGCGGCGCATCAATCTGCGCGTCCGCTACGCCGGCAATGCGACGGTCGCGATTCGAAGCATTGCTTTGCGCGACTCGATCGCGCACGCGGTCCTGACCGAGAACGCAAACGGGCTCGCCCTTCGCGATGCGATGCGCAGCCTGCTCAGGGAACGAATCGTGCGCAACGACACAGTGCGACCTTCGATCATCGGCATCGCCGCCGGTGGCGAGCAATCGCCGGTGCAGGCGACGTCGGTCGAGCGCGTTCATCGCTGGCTGCACGAGGTGATCTATCGGCTCACCGATCGACGCAACGCCAATCGTCCCGATACGCTCAACCTGTGGCTCGAGGGGCTCTATCGCGAGGGCACATTTCATCAGGCGACCAACACCGATACGAGCGGCCGCATGACGACCCTGGCGCCGGAGCACACCGTTCCGCAGGACCGCAAGGATCCCGGGAGCGCCTGGACCGTCGGTGGCAGCCAGTACGACCGCGGCGCGATCTTCGAGCACAACGGCGGCAAGTTCATGCTCTCGGAACTGATCGTCCACCCCGACTCGGTGGAGCGCTTCGAGCGGCAGGTGCAGTTGCGCCATCTGCAGCAGTATCTGCCCGGCGAGAGCGAGCTGTTTCCGTTTCAGACACAGGTCGCCCGGGCCGCGCGGCTGGCCCGCGATGAGCACAAGCGGCTGATCGCGGTGCCCTTTGTCAGCAACAATATCTGGGTCCGTCAGTCGCGCATGCTCGGCGACGCGTTTCACAACTCGCCCGATTCCATGGGCTGCGACCGGATCCTGGAGCCGGCCGAGATCCGCAGCGCGGCCAACATCGCTGTTTCGATGGGTGCCACCGGGGTCTTCTGGCAGATCCTATCCCATCCGATGAACTTCCTGAAGCTCGACAGCGGATCCGGGCTGCCGTTCGGTCACCTGCTCGACTGGCCGATCAGTGGTGGCACCACCGCGGATATTACGCAGGACCGGGTCCTCGGATTCCAGATCACGACGCAGGATGGAGCGCACACGTACACGATGCCGGACACGTTCTGGACGGGCTGGCGCGTACGCAGCGATGCCGTTCGGGAGTACAATCACTGGCTGCGCCGCGTCGGCGTCGAGCTGATGAAGCTGCGCTGGCGCGACGCGTACAGCATCCATGCGCAGCACAGCATCCCGTATCGGCATTGGTACGAAGGCTGTCCCTCAGCGGACGTTGCGTACTCGACGACCGCCCGCAGACTCCCGGCGAACGAGATCATCACACGAGTGACAACGCGCAATCCCGTCGGTGAGCTCGACCCGGACTCCGCGACGTACGTCGAGCTCGGTCTATTCGACGTGAAGCCAGGACGGTGGCGGCCGGACACGAACTCGGCGTGGCAGCCTGACGCGATGATGGACACCCACTTCGTATGGGTCGCCAACAGACGGGTCTTCGAGCCGACCTCGGACATTACCGATTCCGCGCGTCGCGCGTCGATGGTCGCGCTCGCGGGAACGCGCACGATCGGGCTGAAGCTCAATCTCATGAACAAGGGGCAGTTCGTCTTCTGCCACGTCGAGGAGATCGAGGCGGATACCGCTCGAATTCCCGGCGCGACCGTCGCCCGCGCTGCCCTGGACACTGTACTGGCCGCCGATAGCGTATTCCTGCTGACATTGGGCAGCGGCAGGGCGAGCCTGCTGCGCATCACCTACGACCCGTGGCAGCGCGAGATCATCCCCGCGCGAATCGAGTATACGAATCAACGCAAGGTCGTCTGGGATCCCGACCAGCGGCGTTACCATGCCGTGTACCGACGACCCGACACGGCGAACAGCCGATTCGATCAGGTCTGCTACCGACGATCGTCGGTCATGGACACCGTAAACCGCTCGATCTTCTGGGAGCGCGAGTACGTGCTCTCGGGGCCGCGCAGCATGATGGACTCGATGGTGTTCAATCGCCATCCCGCGCTGACGATCCGGCGCGCGCCGGGGATTCCGAGAACCGTCGTCACCGTCGTCTGGACGGCGCATCGCACACCCGTGCCGTACCCGGCGCACCAGGTCCTGTTGCGCGTCGGCGCATCGCCCGATCAGCCGATGCCCTTCGACACCTCAACGTTCATTGAAGTCGTCGACAGTGCGTTCTACGGACATCCGACCAATCAGTGGGGCACGCCTGTCGTCGCACGGCTCGACGGAGCCGATGTAATTGCCTGGTCGGACTCGCTCGACGGCATCAAGGCTCGCGCGCGGGTGATCCCCAATCCAGGAACGGGTGGCAACTGGTGGAAGTCGGCTCCCGTGTACACCGACTCGATTCACGTCAGCTCGATGTTCGGATGGGCCGGCGACGACACGCGCGGCCGCTGGCCCGCGGTGCCGACATTTGCGCACATCGTGTCGCGCGACAGCAACGTCGCGCTCGTCTGGGAGCAGCCAGACTGGTCGGCCCCGGGTCCGATGCGACCGGCCTTCATCTGCTACCAGCGCCTTCAGCACACCCGCGCCGGCGGTAACGACACGCTCATCGCGCTCGACTCCTCGCTCGCCGTCGTCAACAACGAGCCGGGGATTCACCGCCACCCATCAGTCAGCCAGCACCAGGACGCCTGGCGCCGGCTGCAGGACGTCGTCGTCTGGGAGACGGTTGCCGCGCCGGTCGCAGGCCAGCCTGCGAACTTCATCAACGTTCGCAGCGTCTTCTTCGAGTCCCGCGTCTTCAACACGACCGATCAGCCGGACACTCTCTCGGGCAGACCGGAGCTCTGGGGCTGGTCGACGAAGCTCTACCGACTCAACGGCCTCGACTGGCTCTATCCCACCGTCGCCAGCGTCACCTATCGCGACACCAACGGCACGGTGGAGGCGATCTCAACGATCGCACACCGCGCGAGGACCAAGGTGACGTCGCCAATCACTGTCTTCGAGACGGGCTTCCAGTGGGCCGACGACAAGCTGAAGGCATCGAGAACGTATACCCATAGCGGGCACTGGCACGCGAGCTCGGAAACTCCCAAGATGCAGCCGGAGAACCATGCCTTGCTCTATGAGAACGACACGTCGGCGAATCCGAACCTGCTGACGAGCCGACAGTTCTTCCTGGGTCGCGGACGCCCGCTCGGGTACACGGCCGAGGGTCGCGTGCTGGCGATGCGGCTGTTCGGTGCACCCGGCGTCGGGCTGTCGTTCTCGATGGCCGATCCGTGGGCGGCGACGGCCGACACGTCGTTCCCGATCACGATGGACAAGCGGGACTCGACCCTGCGGATCATTGGGGCGTTGAGCGCGGCGACGTCACTCTTGCGCACGCGGATGTTCGACGCTGGCGACAGCACCGTGATCGGCATCGCGCTGTCGGCGGCGTTCCGAGGTGACACGGCTGGCTTCAGTGGAACGGCGATGGCCTACGTCGTCGAGCTCATCGACTCGGCAACCAACCAGCGCGTCCACCTGCTCGACTCGTCTGTGATCACGACCGTCAACAGCTCGAGGGTCCGGAACATCGTCGACACGCTCGACCTTGTCAGCTCACGGTACTACATTCGAACGGTGATTGACACGGTGGGCGTGACGGTGCCGGCGCTCGCGAACGACTCCCGCTACGCGATCGGGGAGATCCAGATCGACGTCGTCGACACGCTGCCTCTGTACCGTCCGCGGCGTCTTCCCGATCGCGGCATTTCGGATCTGCGCATCACCGCGCAACCGAATCCGGCGACCGACGCGACCGAGGCGCGGTTCACGGTGGACGTAGCCGGGCGCGTCCGTGTGATCGTCTCCGATCACGATGGGCGTTTCGCGCGGACGCTTCTCGACGAGTGGATGGAGCTGGGCCGCTACGCTCTGGACATCGACACGAGCACGCTCGTGCCCGGCCGCTATGTCGTGCAGGTACACGCCGGCGACGAGGTCGGGCTGGTCAAGGTGCTCGTGCGGCGGTAGGCGGACCCTCGATGCGCAACGGGAGTGACCTCCAAAGGGTCACTCTCGTTGACACACCGACGGTCCCCTGATCGAGAGCGCGTAGCTTGGAGCACTTCGCATCGACGCGCCGTGGTGCGCACCAACCAACGGAGTCGGCATGTCAGATCAACACGCTCGCCTACGACGTTCCCGACTGCATTGGCTGATTGCCGCCCTGGCGGCAGTGCTGACGTCGACGGCTCCCGTATTGGCGCAGGTCGATTCGATCCGCGCGCGCGCGGATGCGGTGGCGCTGCGACCTATCTGGTCTCGTTACGGTAATCAGACGGGCAACGTCGTGGCGGGTCTGTGGGACATCAATGAGGACGGCCGATCGGAGTTCGCCGTGGAAGACTATCGCGGCGATTGGCGCATTTACTCGCTCGATTCACTGGGAGGCACATCGGTTATCTGGCAGCGACCGGGGCTGTCTGCGAAACCTCTCGTTCACGGCGACTTTCGTGGCGCCGGTCGCATTACGCTCGTTTATCCGCGTTCGCAGAATTCACCCACCCTTGGCACGCTCTACTGGCTCGACTTCTTCGACGCTGACTCGGGCCGCATCGCCGATACGCCGAGCATGACGCGACAGGCACAGGCGCAGGGCTGCCTGCTTCGAGTGGAGCGCGTGCTTGCCTGCGACCTCGACCTCGACGGCGCTGACGAGCTGATCGTCTCCGCGGCCGGATCATGGTGTGGCGACGTCATAAGCGTAACGGGCGAGATCTGGATTTACCGGGGCGGTCCCGACTTCCATGTCGACACGCCGACGGTGATCATTCGCGATGAGAGCGACAACGGGAACTTCTATGATCTGCACATTGGAACGCTCGACGACAATGAGTACCCCGATCTGTTTTGCGTGACACGCAATGGGGCTCGCATTCGGTGGGGTGGCGCCGATCTGTTTGCACTCGTCCGCGCGCCGGACCGGGTCGTTGGCACGGTCAATCGCTTTCTCGATGTCCTTGACTCCGATGGCGACGGGCGATCGGACCTGCTTTGGCTCGGACCGTACATTCATCTTTCCACGAGCGGCAAAGTAGCACGTACTCGTTCCTTCGATGGTATCGACGCTGATCGTCGCTTCCTCGGTAGTGGCGGTTCGACGTTCGTTATCGGTCCGCTAAACGACAGCGCAGATCGCTATGAAATGTTCGGAGTCAGCTCCGGGCGAACTGACGGAGTCGACTACGACTTCTCCGGAGGCATAAGCGGACCCGATGCTGAGTACGATGCCTGGAACTCGGGATCGATGAAGAACTATGCGCCGCTCGGCGACGTCGATGGCAACGGCTGGCGAGATCTCCTGTGCGGCAACCCCGACGGCGAGGGCGCGGCGGTGGTCTTCGGCGGCGGTCCGTACATCCCGCGCGATTCCATGCCGCTGAGCGCCATCCGCGACATTGCCATTGACGGCCGACGTGCGGCGATCAGCGTC
Source organism: Kapaibacterium sp. (SeqCode) (assembly GCA_035539855.1). GTDB lineage: Bacteria > Bacteroidota > Ignavibacteria > OLB7 > OLB7 > DATLHO01. Next base: position 12,516 of record DATLHO010000282.1, read on the forward strand.
TGGCCGAACCCGGCGACCGATGTCGTGCACATCGCCTGGCGCGGCGACCTCGGGCGCACGCCCGAACGTTTCGTCGTCCACGATGCGCTCGGCCGGCTTGTCGCTTCCGGCGCGGCCGATCATCATCGCGGCGAGGTCGTCTGGCGCTGTGGCGGGAGGCCGACCGGCGCGTATCTCCTGACGATCTTCGATCGCAGCGGTGCGATCATCGCGACCTCGGCAATCATCAAACGCTGAGGCTACGCCGGCGGCGGCTCCGCGGCGTCGCCTCCAAGGATCGCGTCGCGATAGCGCTGGAACAGCCACGAGACGATCAGCAGGATGACTCCAAGGCCCATGAACGAGACGATGCGATAGAGCGTCTCGAGGAACGAGAGGTCGTAGAGGAAGATCTTCAGGATCGTCACGGCGAACAGCAGGAGCGCGACGATGCGCACCGGGCGCGAGCGGCGCCAAATGCCGAGGCCGATGAGCAGCAGCGAATACGCCAGCCACACGCCCGAGAGCGCGAGCTGCTGTGCGTTGCGCAGCGGAGTCTCGATCGACGGCGTGATGGTCGCACCGCGCGCGGCGATGCGGCGCTCGAAGTGATCGCGCACTTCGACCGAGGCGAGCTCCAGCACCGCGAGGATCACCGCCACGCGCACCGACGCCCGTATCCAGCCGATCGACTCGTCGTCGAGGCCGAGCCGCGCGAGCAACCGTGCGTCGAGCACGAGGATCGCCACGAGCAGCACCAGCGACGCGCCGCGGATGTTCAGCAGCGCGGAGACCGCCGGCGCGTCGTAGACTTCGAGTCCCGTGATCGCGATCCAGATCGCGCCGAGGGCGACCATGGCCTGCGCGGTGTACACCGCGGCGACGCGACCGCCGCGCCGTGCGATCGCGGTGATCGCCAGGCCGAGCAGGCCCCAGCCCGCCGCGGTGACGAGGGCCTCGATCCGTGCGAACGCGGCCCAGCCGCCGAAGACACTGCCCGGCATCCGAAACGACACCCAGTCCTGCAGCTCGACGGTCACGAGCCCGAAGAGCGCGAGCGTCCACGAGACGTCGAGGAGCATCGCGAGCGGCTCGCGCGCGTCGTCGCGCAGCCTGGCGGCGAAGCCGAAGGCCGCCGCGAGCGTCAGCCACGTGAGCGTGCGAAGCGAAACGAGCGCGGTGTATTCCGCCGCGAAGTCGGAGCCGAGCGCATCGTCGACGAACGTCAGGTGCGCCGCCGCGAGGAATAGAAGAATCAATCCCGAGCCGCCGAGCAGCGGAAGCGGGCGTCGTCGCGCGAAGACGATCGCGGCCGACGCGAGTCCGATCCATGTCAGGACCGCGACGTAGTTCGACAGTCCGATGCCGAGTCCCGCGGCGAGCGCGGCGAGGGTCGTCGTGTAGAAGCGATCGCGACCGCCGGCCTCGGCGCCGCGCCGCTCGAGGAGCGCCCCAGACGCCAGATACGCCAGGCCGAGCACGATCGAGGCGATCATGACACCCGATTCGCCCTTCGTGCTTCCGGTGATCTGCGGACCCCAGTCAGCGGTCATGATCGAGATGAAGAGCGCCGCGAAGATCGCGCCGGCCGATGCCAGCGCGACGATCACGTGTCCCGCATGCGAGTCGGAATCCGCTACGGACGACGCCTCCGACGACGCATCCGCTGCGGGTCGTCGCAGGATGCGCGCGAGATCGAGCGCGTGGAAGAGCGCCCAGAAGAGCGAGGCGAACAGCACGGCCGGAGCGAGCTTCACAGGCGCGAAGTACTCCTCGTGCCACGCGAAGTAGATGACCCACGTCGCGATGACGCTGAGCGTCTCGATGATGCTCCACGAGGGACGGCGCCAAGCCGCGGCGATCAGGCCTGCGTCGAGGACGAGCAGGTAGGTGAACAGGCCGACCTCGTTGGCCGAGCCGGTGCTCAGCATGATCGGCGTGAGGAATCCTCCCGCCCAACCGAGCAGCGCGATCGCGAGCGAGTTGCGTCGCAGCGCGAAGAACACCGCGGTCGCGGTCACCGCCGACATCAACGCGAACGCGGCGATCTGGGGAACGAGGTGATCGAAGTTGAACGAGGAATAGATCGAGAGGTAGAGGATCGAGATTCCCGCGCCGACGAGTCCCTGGCCGAAGACGTCGTAGCCCTTGCGATGCGAGCGCTCGCCGAGCGCGAGCATGACGACGCCGAGGCCACCGCCCATGAGCACGCGCATCGTCTCGGTGATCCACGCGCGATCGAACGCATACTTCAGGAAGAACCCGACACCGATGATCAGCGCGAGCGCGCCGATGCGATTGAGCAGGCGCCCGCCGACGAGCTGTTCCCACTCCGACGCCGTGCGCGCGCCGGCATGCGGCCGCGCATCACGCGACCCCGCGGACGCGCTCGTCCCCGAAGCACTCGCGTTCGAAGCACTCGTGCCCGAAGCACTCGCGTTCGAAGCACTCGTCCCCGGAGCACCAGCCCCCGGCGCCGGCCGTCGCGCCAGCGGACGGCCCGACCCTGCGCCCGCGGTGCTGGGTGCTACATCGGATTGAGGAGCCGCGGTGGATGGCGTCTCGTCGGAGAACGCCGCGGTGCGCGCATCAAGGCGAGGTTCGGGCGAGTTGCTCTCGGACGAGACACTCTCCGGCGAGGCGCTCTCGAACGAGGAGCTCTCAGACGGCGCGCTCTGCGCCGATGCACCGGCAATCCGTGCGTCGACAACAGCCGCGCGTTCGCGGCCGCTCACCGCGGCAGCACTTCCGGTCTCTGCGGCAGCACCTCCGCTCGTCGCGACAGCGCCACCGCTCACGGCGACATTGCCGACGGCACCGGACGATGCTGGCTGCTCGCCGCCCAGCATCGCAAGCTGATGTTCAGCGCTCTCGAGCCGACGCCGAAGCGAAGACACGCGAGCAAACAGCACGACGACGCCGACCAGCGGTCCGACCAACAGGACAATGGCGAGAAAGGCAAGCGAGTATTCCACAACCGGCAGGCTAATGAGGAGAGGCTGAATGCGCCAAGATAATCCCCTTCCCTAAGCCCCCTCCCCCTGCCCCCACAAACAACTCAACGCCTCCTCCTTGATCTCCGGCGGCGACGACGGGTGATCGAGCACACCGCGGAGCACTCCGAGGAATACACAGTAGCGCATCGTGCCACGCGATTCGTTCAGAATGCGATTGACCATCCAGATCGTCAATGGCGCCGGCGCGCGCCGGATCGACTCGACGAGGAACGATTCGTAGCCGGGGAGGCTCTCGAGCGTTCTGACGAGGGGACCGGGCGTGCCGAGGTCATAGCGGGCATCGAAGCGCGTCGGACTGGCGAAGCGCTCGATGAACTCGAGGATCATCGGCGCGGCCTCGGCCGTCGGCAGCAGCGCGAGGTGCGCGCAGAGCTCGCGCAGCGTCTCCTTGCCGCGCGCCATCCGATTCCACGGATCGAAGTCGCTCTCGGTCAGCTCGTCGAGCGCGGTTCGCAGCTCCTCGGCCGGAAGGGGATCCTCCGTCACTTTCTGCAGGAGCCGTCCGCGCCGGCTCAGCCTCGCGCCACGTGCCAGCTCACCGTCGCTATCTCGAAGACCGCCGCTCATGCATCGCCTCGCTCATCGTCTCGTTCGTCGGTTCCCGGTATCCGCCACTCCCGGAATGCAGCGCGATCCCCGTGCCGGAAGCGGGCGGGGGGCCGGGTCCGGACTAACAAACCCGCGGCGCTCCGTGTTGCCGGACTACACACGCCGAGGACCCGTATCGATCCCAGTAGCTCCGTCGTACCATGTGCGCCGCCGTGCTCCGCTCAGCGTGAGCGGGCTCGCGACGCCGCGACGATACCAGCGCTTCACAATGGGGATCAATCCGACACGGGTCGCGATACTCGGCGGCGGACTCGCCGGCTGCGTGCTTGCACGACGCATCGGCGCGATGCGCCGCATCGAGGTCGATCTGCTCGAGCGCCGATCACGCCTCGGCGGATCGCATGCGAGCACCGCGATCGACGGCGCGCTGTTCGACAGCTCCGCCACGCTCTTCGGACTTCACCATCCGCTCTTCGCGATGTTCCCGGGCCTCGCCGAGCGCTTCGTCGAGGTCGAGCACAATCCGCGCATCCTCTCGCCATCCGGCGCGATCGATGATTCGCCGCCCACCCCTGAGAGCTACATCGTCCGCCACGGCGCGAGGGCGACCGCGCGTGCCGCGCTCGATCTGCTCGCGGCGAAGGCACGGCATCGGCCGCGCGCGAGCGTGCCGGAGTTCGTGCGCTATTACCTGGGCGAGACGCTGTACCGGCAGAGCGGTCTGCGCGAGTATCTCGAGCGTCTGTTCGTCGTGCCGGAGCGCGAGCTCGACCTCGCGTTCGCGAGCGATCGCCTGATCGCGCTGGCCGAGTCCGCATCGGTCGGGCGCAACCTCGTCGCGATGCTCCGTCGCGCGGTCGGTCACGGCGGCGATCCCGAGCCGTGGCGCTGCTACGTGCGGCCGCGCGAGGGCTTCGACGTCGTCTACCGGCACATCGCCGAAGACCTGCGGCTCGAGGGCGTCACCGTCCGGCTCGGCGCGACCGTCGAGGCGATCGAGCGCGTCGGAGGCGGCTTCGACGTGACCGCCGGCGGCCGCACGCGACGCTACGACAGAATCATCTCCACGCTCCCGACGCAGACCACCGCGACCGCCATGGGCATCGCCGCACAGGCGGGCGCCTCGCCGATCGAGCACGCGTCGCTCGTGACGCTGTTCTATCGACTGCGCGGCGGCATCGCCGAGCCCGGACAGTTCTTCTACAACTTCACGCGGCACGGACGCTGGCGGCGGATCGTGGTGCTCTCGCGCTACTACGGGCGCGTCGATGGCGAGCACTACTTCATCGTCGAAGGAGTTCGCCAGTCGGTCGATCGGGAGAGTCTGGAGGAGGTGGCGTGGGATTTCGAGCGGCAGCTTCCGACACTGCGCTTTCTCGACGGCGTCGCGCGCCGCGTGGGCGGCGTCGTCCTGGAGAACCACTGGCCGCTGGCGCGCATCGGACAGTACGAGAGGATCGCCGCGCTCGAGCGATCGATTCGCTCGCGCGGCGTCGACCTCGCCGGTCCGCAGGGAACGCTGCGCTATCGAAGCTCGCAGGAGATGGTCGACTCGACCCAGCGCCTCGTCGCGCGCCTCGACCTGCGCGGCGACGGCGATGACGACTCCCGTCACGGCGACCACGGCAGCATGCCGCACGGCGCCGCCGACGCCGACGCGCGCGTGCTGCGACTGGCGCGCGGGGGCGCGTGATCGGCGTCAGTCAGCCGGGCCGGCGCCAGGGCCTTGACGCATCGGTCCGCCGCGCATGCCGCGACCGCCGGGACCGGGTCCGCGGGGACCGTGACCGGGGCGCGCCTGGCGCATGATCCGGTCGACGCGCTCGAGCTGCTCGGGCGTGAGCACGGTCGCGAGCTCGGCGCGCGTGGAGTCGAGGATGCGACGGCCCCGGGCGCCGGAGCTGTCCATGTGCTGTCGCATGCGCGCGGCAGAGCGCTGCAGGATTTCGTGGACGGCGGCGGCCTGCGCCTCGTCGGTCGGGCCGATCGCCTCCTCGATGTGGCGCGTGAAGCCCTGCTCCGAGCGGAAGTATCCGACACGCTCGAAACGGCGCTCCGCCAGCCACGCGTTGAGCACGCCGCCGAGCAGCATTCCGATGAGCAGCGTCGAGCCGAGGATCAGCGCCGATTTCACACGTGTGGTCATCACGTCAGGTGCCTCGAATGTGCAGTGGGGGAGCGATCAATCCGATTCTATCGCGAGCGCGTCCTCGAGCGTCACCGTCGGAAGACCGAAGATCGATTCGATCACCGAGGAGCTGACCTCGAAGTCCTGGTAGTGCGCGATGTTCAGCGCGCCGAACAGCACCGCCGCGATCAGGCTCGCGATCGCGGCACGACGGAAGACCCATCCGAGCGCGCGGTACAGCGCGTCGTCGCCGCTTGCGGCAGGATCGAGCCGCTCGAGGACACGGTCCGCGAACCCGAGCGAGAACGACTCCGCCCGGCTCGCGCGCATCGCATCGCGCATCGAGCGCAGCGACGCGAGCCGCTCGCGCAGCTCGGCGTCGGCAGCCAGCCGCGCTTCGAGCGCGCGGGCCTCCTGCGCCGAGCACTCGCCCTCGAGGAAGCGAAGCAGGTGTTCGCGGTCGTCAGTCATTGCAGTTCTCCATCGATCTTCGGGTTGAGCTCGGCCAGATGCGGCTCGAGCTTCTCGAGCGCGCGCGATAGTCGCGACATCACCGTTCCCTGCGGCACGCCGAGCATCTCGGCCGTCTCCTTCGTCGAATATCCCTCCATCACACGCAGCACGACGATCGCCCTGTGCTCCGGCGCGAGCGTCGTCAGCGCCCGCTGCACGAGCGTCGCGCGCTCGCGCTCGTCGATCGCGACGGATCCGTGAACGGTCGGGTGATCGATCTCGCGATCGCCATCGCGGCTGAGGAAGCGCTCGCTCCACGTGCGCCGTCGCCTGATCGCCTTGAGCGACTGGTTGATGGCGATGCGCGTCAGGTACGTTCCGACCGACGACTCGCCGCGGAACGAATCGAGCGCGCCGAAGAACCGGATGAACGTCTCCTGTCCGACGTCGTCGGCGTCGGCGCCGCGGCCGAGCATGCCGACGACGGTCGCGGCGACCTTCGCCTCGTAGCGCTCGACGAGGACGCCGAACGCATCGCGCTCGCCGCGGCGCGCACGCTCGATCAGTTCCTCGTCGGTCGGTGTCGGGTTCGGCATCGGCGCAGTCGGTTCAGAATCGCGGCGGCCCACCGGCCCGTCCCGCTTCGTCCAGGATTAGATCACACCATCGGCCGGATCATTCCCGCGTCGGACAATTTGTTCGAACGATCGACCGGATGTTTCCGTGCCGCTGACGTCGGGCCGAACACGAAGAGATTCTCCGCAGCGATGGAATGATCCTCTCGATGCCCGGATCAAACCGCCGTGAACGACCCGCAGCCTCGCGGCTCGGGTCATCGACAGACGTCACTTACACTTCTTCGACGGAGACAACGATGAACAGGAATTCGCACCGCGGGCTGCTCCTTGCACTGCTGATGGCCGGGCTCGTCTCGATCGCGCCGAGCGCGTTCGCCCAGCGTGGAGGCGGACCCGGCGGAATGCGCGGAGGCGG
>DATLHO010000283.1:0-3215 GCA_035539855.1 Kapaibacterium sp. (SeqCode)
GGTTCATGACGCGCGTGGCGCTGCATGGCGTCGACCTGGTGGTGCCGAGCTCGACGACCGCGGCCGCACACATCGTCAAGCGCTTCGGTGTCGCCTCGAAGCGTGTCGTGCCGGTCTCCTGGGGAGTGGATCTCGACGTGCTCGGTCTGCGGTCCGCCGGCCGCATCGAGCGAATTCGTGATGAGCTCGGAATCCCTCGGGAGAGCATCGTCATCCTGAACTCCCGACGGTTTCGGCCGGTCTGGGGATGTCACGTCGCTCTCGAAGCGTTTCTCTCGATTGCCGACGACGTGCCCGCTACGCACTTCGTCCTGTTCGGCGGCGATGAGACCGGCGCGATGATCGACGCGGCAGAGCGCGAGATCGGCGAGCGGGGACATCGCGGGCGCTTTACGATCTTTCGCGACGAGATTCCTCTGGCCACGGTGCGCGAGGTCATGAACGCATCCGACATCTTCGTCTCGCTGCTCGGTCGCGGTGACATGCGCAGCTCGAGCGTGATCGAGGCGACCGCCGCCGGCGGCGTGCCGGTCGTTGCCGACGGAGAAGAGTATCGCCTGATGGAACGCTCCGGGTTCCGAGCGCTCTTCGTCGACGGCGAGAGCGCCGTCGACGTCGCGTCCGCGCTACGAACGGCGATCGGCGACGCCGACCTCCGCGCTTCGATGCGCGCAGCGAACGACGTTTACGTGCGCATGCACGAGAACCGTGCGACGCAGATGGATACGATGCTCGTGGAGATCGACCAGGTCTGCCGATCCTACGGCTGGTCGCTCGAGTTCGAGCGGCTTGGAGCACGCGACGACTGACCTGGTGCGGAACGAACTATGGACGCTCGCAGCAACGACATGATCAATCCCCCGACCGATCCGGCATCGGTCGCCGAGGCGGTCTCGCCGCTCGATGCGCTTGCGCTCTTCGGCGGGGCGCCCGCGTTCGTCGAGCCGCTGCACGTCGGCCGCCCGAACATCGGCAACCGCGCTCGCTTTCTCGAGCAGGTGGGCGAGATCCTCGATCGGCGATGGCTGACGAACTCCGGTCCGGTCGTTCGCGAGCTCGAGGCCCGCGTCGCCGAGCTGCTCGGTGTGCGGCACTGCCTGGCGATCTGCAACGGAACGGTCGCACTGGAGATCGCGGCGAAGGTGCTCGGTCTCTCCGGCGAGGTCATCGTTCCGTCGTTCACGTTCGTCGCCACCGCTCACGCGCTCGAGTTCCAGGGGATCACGCCGGTCTTCTGCGACATCGATCCGGTGACCCACAACATCGATCCCGGCGCGATCGAGGCGTTGATCACGCCCCGCACGACCGGCATCGTCGGCGTGCACACGTGGGGACGCCCCTGCGACACGCAAGCGCTGCAGCAGATCGCCGGGCGCCACGGCCTGCGACTGATGTTCGACGCCGCGCACGCCTTCGCCTGCTCCGATCGCGGAACGATGATCGGCAACTTCGGGGATCTCGAAGTGCTGAGCTTTCACGCGACGAAGTTTCTGAACTCGCTCGAGGGCGGCGCGATCGTCAGCAACGACGACGACATCGCCCGCCAGGTCGCGCTCATGCGGAACTTCGGCTTCGCCGGGTACGACGACGTCGTCTCGGTCGGCACCAACGGCAAGATGAACGAGATCTGCGCCGCGATGGGCCTGAGCAACCTCGAGGAGATCGATGCGATCATCGAGGTCAACCGGCGCAACTACGATCGCTATCGCGAGCGAATCTCGGAGATCGCCGGACTGAGCGTCGCCGAGTACGACGCGACCGAGCGGTCGAACTTCCAGTACGTCGTCGTCGAGGTCGATGCGGCGGTGACCGGCGTCGATCGTGATGCGATCGTGCGCGTGCTGCAGGCGGAGAACGTTCTCGCGCGCCGGTACTTCTATCCGGCGTGCCACAACATGGAACCGTATCGCTCGCGGATGCCCGGTGGTGACGCGCTGCTGCCACAGACCGCCGCGCTCGTGACGCGTGTGATGAGCCTGCCCAACGGCACGTCCGTCGACGAGGCCGCCGTCGATCGCATCGCCGGCCTGCTGGCGCTCATCGTCGCCAACGGAGCCGAGGCGACGCGTCGAATCGCGGAGCGTGCCTGATGCTCGGACTCGGACTCCGCCGCCGGCTCCGACTTCTCTCGATCCGCTCGCGCGCCGCACTCCGTGAGCGACAGCGCGCGGTCGTCCTCGGGCGCTATGCGCGACGCGAGCAGCCGCTGCTCGAGGCCGCGCGCGCGGCGGCGAAGCCGCCGTCGGCAGACCCGCTGGTGACGGTCACGATCGCGACCTGGAACCGCGCGCCGATTCTCGCGACGCGCACGATCCCCGCGCTGCTGCGACAGACCCACGCGAACTTCGAGGCGATCATCGTCGGCGACTGCTGCAGCGATGACTCCGCCGCCGTCGTCGCCTCCTTCGGCGACCCACGCCTGCGCTTCATCAACCTTCCGGAGCGCGGTCGCTATCCCGACGATCCGTTCAAGCGCCACTGCGTCGCCGGCTCCGTGCCGATGATGCACGCGCGGTCGCTTGCCGGCGGTGAGTGGATCGCGCATCTCGACGACGACGAGGAGTGGGTGCCGGAGCACCTCGAGCTGCTGCTGCGCCGCGCGATGCAGACGGACGCCGAGCTCGTCTGGGGTCGCGCGCGCTACGAGACCGCTCCTGGGGAGTGGCTGACGCAGGGCAATGCCGACATGCAGGCATGGGACATTCCGCACTCGACGGTCATGATGCGCTCGTATCTGCGGCTGTTCCAGGAGAGCATGACGTCGTGGCGGCTCGCGCTCGGCGCCGACCATCATCGATTCCGGCGCATGGCGCTCTGTGGCGTCCGCACGGCATTCGTCGACGAGGTGATTACCATCGGCGCTCTTCGACCGGGCACGACCGCGAACTGGTCGAAGGCGGAGGACATCCAGTAACGCCATGAGCCAACGGCAGATCGTCGTCTTCGGCGCGGGCGCGCAGGCCCGCGAGATCGTCTGGCTTGCGGACGACTGCACGGCCGCGGGCGAGCCGACGCGTGTCGTCGCCTTCATCGACGACGATCCGGCGAGGCACGGATCGCTCGTCGGCGCGATCCCGATTCACGGACTCGACGATGCGCGACGCGCGTTCCCCGACGCGCTCATGGTGATCGGCATCGGCTCCTCGAGGGCGCGCGAAGCGCTCGCCACTCGCGCGGCGGAGGCAGGGTTCGGCTTCGCGACGCTGGTGCATCCG
>DATLHO010000284.1:0-3765 GCA_035539855.1 Kapaibacterium sp. (SeqCode)
GTCGCGGCGCGCCCGCCGCCACCACTGAAGTCGCCATAATCGCCGCCGCCGCCGCGCGCGGGCGGGCCGGAGAAGTCGCCGGGCGGGCCCATGTCATCGCCGGCGGGAGCGCCGCGACCGCGGCCGGCGAGGATCACGTTGTTCGCGATGACCTCGGTCTTGTAGCGCTTGTTGCCGTCGCGATCGTCGTAGCTCGAGGTGCGCAGCGAGCCTTCGACGAAGAGCGACGTTCCCTTGCCGAGGATCTTCGCCAGCGCCTCGCCGCGCTTGCCCCACACAACGACGTTGTGCCAGTCGGTGCGCTCGCGGCGAACCTTGTCTTTGTCGAGGTAGCTCTCGGTCGTGGCGAGGCGGAGGTTGAGCACGGCTTGGCCACCCTGGGTGAACCGGAGCTCGGGATCCGCGCCCAGATTTCCGAGCAACATGACGCGATTGAAACCTTCCGCCATCGACTTGTCCTTCCTTACAACCCTTGCGACACAGACCGCGCGCGGACTCCGGTCTCCCTTGTTCCGAACCTAGCGTCAAGGGAGAGGCGTCCCTCCTCAGATTGTTCGTTTTGCGGCTCCCGCTCGGCTCGTTCGTCCGCGTGACGTTCGTCAGTGCACGCTCTTCGCGGCCTGCGCGATCACCTCGGCGAGCAGGAGCTTTGCCACGTTCAGATAGATCAGGATTCCGAGCACGTCGATCAGCGTGGCGATGAACGGCGTCGAGCTCGTCGCCGGGTCGAGGCCGAGCCTGCGCAGGAGCAGAGGCAGCATCGATCCCACGGTGCAGCCCATGATCACGATGAAGAACAACGTGAAGCCCACCGTGAACATCAACGGAAACCCGTCGCCCCAGAAGTAGATGCGCGTCATGCCGATCGTCGCGAGCATCAGGCCGAGCACCACGCCTTGGCCGATCTCGCGCACGATGACGCGCTTCCAGTCGATCGGCTTCACGTCGCCCACGGCGAGGCCGCGGATGATGAGCGACGACGACTGCGAGCCGGTGTTGCCGCCCGTCGAGATGAGCATCGGCACGTAGTAGGCGAGCTTGGAGACGGCCTCGATGATCTCGTCGTAGTGCCGCAGCACCGTGCCCGTGATGAACTCGCTCACGAGCAGCGCCGCGAGCCACGGCGCGCGCTTCTGGATGAACGTCCAGAACCCCGTCTGGAAGTATCCCTCCGCCATCGGCTCGACGGCGGCGAGGCGCTGCAAGTCTTCGTTCTGCTCCTGCGTGAGCACGTCCATCACGTCGTCGACCGTGATCACGCCGAGCAGCTTTCGATCCGGGCCGACCACAGGCATCGCCGCGAAGTCGTACTTCGCCATCTTTCGCGCGACCTCTTCCTGATCGGTCTCGGGGCTCAGCGCGAAGATGTTCTCCGTCATCACGTCCGAGATCGCGTCCGTGGACGCGGCGAGCAGGAGGTCACGCAAGGACACGATGCCGAGCAGGCGCTCGTCGTCCGAAAGTACGTAGACGTAATAAATTGTCTCGGCATCCTGGGAAGATTGGCGGATGCGCTCGATCGCCTCGGCGACCGTGATCGTGGGCGGCACCGAGACGTAGTCGGTGGTCATCAGGCCACCGGCGCTGTCCTCGGGCCACTTCGCGAGCTCCTCGACCTCGGCGGCGGCCTCGGGATCGACCTTCTCCAGCGACTCGAGCAGGTTGTCGCCGACCTCCTCGGGTAGGGCTTCGATGAGGTCGGTCCGCTCGTCGGCGGCCATCTCCGAGACGATCGACGCGGCGTTCTCGACGCCGAGCTCCTCGACGAGCGCCTCCTGCTGATCCTCGTCGAGGCGCTCGAAGATCGGCGCGGCCTCCTCGGGCTTCAGCGTCTTGAGGATGAGGGCCGCTTCGTGCTCTTCGAGCATGCCGAGCAGGTCGGCGAGGTCCTCGTCGTGGATCTCCTCGAGCAAGGCGCCGATCTGCGCGGGATCTTCAGCGAGGAGCTCTCGCACCTCGGGCAGCATCGCGACGGCGACTCGCATCATCGGCGCCAATCAGCCAGAGGAGCCGCGCGCCCGCAAGCAGGATCGCGGGGGGCGCGGCGAGGCGCTGGGGCGCTCGGTCCCGGCCCCATCCGGGCCTCCCGCCCCCGGTCCCGGACCGGCTCGCCCGTTGTCCATGGCGCCAACTTAGTTGGCAATCGGTAGAGCAGGATCTCCACGGAGGACGAGGACTCGGGGCGGCACACCTGTTGCGTGGCCTATCCCTTGATCGCTGACTTTTCTGCAAATGGGCCGTTCCCAAGCCGGATCTCGAATTGACAGCCTTCCCGGGAGGTCCCTAGCATCGAGGCCATCGATCACGGACGGGCCCGGCAGCATGGAACCCGTTCGTCGCGGCAACTCCGTTTCTGGGACGAGCCCAGCGTTAGGTCGGCTAAGGAGCTCAGCATGAAAGGCTTACAGCGTCCGAAAAGCTTCCTGGGGAAGCGCGCGGCCAAAGCGGCCCTCTCGATGGTCGTAGCCACCACGGCGGCTGGCGCCGCAGGCTGCCTCGACCGGCCCGTCGAGACCGTCGAGCCCCGTATCACGGCGACGATCGTCGAGCGGCTCACCCAAAGCTCGGTCAACAAGATCGACATCCTGCTCGCCATCGACAACTCGCGATCGATGGCCGACAAGCAGAACATCCTCGCGGCCGCGGTGCCCGACCTCGTGGCGGGCCTCGTGAACCCGCGCTGCATCGATGACAACGGCGTGCCGGTGTCGGCGATGGAGCAGCCGGCGTACCCGACCGATGACTGCCCGGCCGGCACGAAGCGCGAGTTCCAGCCGGTGCTCGACATCCACATCGGCGTCACCAGCTCCAGCATCGGCGGCCACGGCGCGGACTCCTGCCCGAACTCCGACGCGAACAGCAAGGAGTGCTCGCCGCAGCCGAACACGACGAACAACGACAAGGGTCACCTGCTCTCGCGCCTCGACCAGTGCGGCGGCGCCTCGGTCGACACCTATCCGTACGGCTCGGGCAGCACGGACAAGGGCTTCCTCGGGTGGGATCCGGAGCAGAAGCTCTCGCCGCCCGGCGAGAAAGACATCCCGAACCTGCAGGCGAACCTGCGCGACATGGTCATCGGGACCGGGCAGATCGGCTGCGGGTACGAGTCCCAGCTCGAGAGCATCTACCGCTTCCTCGCGGACCCCGAGCCCTACGAGACGATCTCCGTCGTCAACAACCGCGCCACGCCCGACGGCACGGACACCATCCTCCTGCAGCAGCGCGCCGAGTTCATGCGGCCCGATTCGCTGCTCGCGATCGTCATGCTGACCGACGAGAACGACTGCTCCATCAAGGAGTACGGCCAGTTCTACTACGTCGGCCAGCTCCGCATCGGCGCGACGAACGTACGCATGCCGCGCGCGCGCCAGGAGTGCGCCACGAATCCGGACGACCCGTGCTGCAAGTCGTGCGGCCAGGATCCGGGGAGCTGCCCCGCCGATGCGAGCTGCACGAACCCGCAGGGCGGCCAGGCGCTGCTCAGCGTCGAAGAGGACGACATCAACATGCGCTGCTGGGATCAGAAGCGGCGCTTCGGCATCGACTTCCTCTACCCGACGGACCGCTACGTCCAGGCGTTCTCGTCCGCGGAGATCCCGAACCGCGCGGGTGAGCTCGTCCCGAACCCGATCTTCTCGGACCTGAACCCCCAGGACAACATCACGAACATCCGCGACGCCGGCCTCGTGTTCTTCGCCGGCATCGTCGGCGTGCCCTGGCAGGACATCGCCCGCGACAAGACCGACCTGTCGAAGGGCTTCAAGA
>DATLHO010000285.1:0-11412 GCA_035539855.1 Kapaibacterium sp. (SeqCode)
GGGGTGAGGTCTATGGTTGGCCCCCCTCACAACAACTCCGCCTCCCTCGCCCGCGCCAGCGCCTCCACACGACTCCTCGCTCCCAGCTTGTCGAACAGATTCGACATGTGCGTCTTGATCGTATTGACCGACACGTACAGCTTGTCGGCGATCTTCTGGTTCGAGTAGCCCATGGCCAGAAGGTTGAGGATCTCCTGCTCACGCGTGGTGAGCTGGAAGTCGTCGCCGATCATCGGGCGCGCATGGGCGATCGGAGCGAGCTCGACGGTCTCGTCGATGCGACAGGCTTCGAGGAGCCTGCGCAGATACTCCGGCGCGACGCCCGAGAGCTCCGGACGACGCTTGCCGAGCACCGCCTGCAGCAGCCGCGCGACCGTGGCGCCCTCGACGACGAACGGCCGGATGATGCCCGGACCCGACGCGCGCACGAGCGCCGCCGCCATGGTTGCGTGCGCCGCATCGATGTCACGGGTGCGCTCCAGGGCGATCGCGGTCAGGACGTACAGCTCGACGTGAATGAGCACCTGCTCCGAGTTCGCGACCGCATCGCGCAGGAACGCGAGCGCGGCGAGGGCGTCGTCGGAGCGTCCCTGCGAGAGCGCGAGGCGGGCGTCGTTGAAGATGCCCGTCGCGACGAGCGGCAGCTCGTTGTCGGTGATGTCGCTCGCCGGCCGCGCCATGCGGGCCTCGAGCCACTCGTGGTACAGCGCGATCGTCTGCTCGGCGGCGTCGAAGCGGCCCTGGCGCCAGAGCCAGTGCGCGCGCATCATCTGCGAGATGATCAGGAACTTCGCGATCGAGTCGTTGAGCGGCACGCGCTCGGCCGACTCGATCACGTGCAGTCCGGCGTCGGCGTCGCCCAGGGCGTCGTACAGGCTGTGCATCATCCGGTAGAGGTCGAGCTTCTGGTCGACGACGTCGGCCACCGCCAGTCCCTTCTTTCCCATCTCGAGCGCCTTGTCGAGCTCGTAGCGCTCGAGGTGCACCCGCATGCGGATCTGCTTCGGAATCCCGAGCGTGCGCGGCATCCCGACGATGTCGGCCTCGTCGTAGCTCTCGATCTCCTCGGCATACCGCAGCGCGCCGACGTAGTCTCCACGACGCACGAGCATGCGCCCGAGGTTGCCGAGCGAGCTGAGCACCGTCAGGTTGTCGTTCGCGGCGCGGCCGATGCGGATCGACTCGTGGTACTTCACCTCGGCCCGATCGTACTCGCGCATCTGCTCGTAGGTGCTGCCGAGAATCGTCAGCAGCATTCCCTCCGACGTCCACGAGATGTAGTCGGGCGAGTTCGGCGCGTGCTTCGGCAGGATCGCGATCGCGCGCTGGATGCAGTCGATCGCCTCGGCGTGGTCGCCGAGGTCGCGCGCGCGACCGCCGCGCAGCACCAGGTTCTGCCCGCGCATCTCGGCGTAATCCTCCGCGCCCGCATCGCCCTCCATCAGTTCGTCGGCGGCGTCGAGCGTGCGGAGCATCACGTTGAAGTCCCGCTCCTGGAACGCCGCCATCGAGCGCAGCATGCTCAGCCGCGCGCTCTGCAGAACGTCCTCGATCGGCACGCTGTCGCGGATCAGCATCAGCAGCTCCGGCACCGTCGTCTCACGCAGGATCGCGATCCAGTTGTTCTCAAGCGTCCGCTTGAAGAACTCGAGGTCGCCCGAGTGCAGCGCGTGCGTGCTCGCCTCGATCACCAGGCCGTTGTCGGAGAACCACGTGCTCGCGCGCTTGTGCAGCTCGGCGATCTTCTCCGGGTGCAGTTGTCGCAGTCGATGCTGCAGCAGGTCGCCGAACAGTTTGTGGTAGCGATACCAGTCGCGACGGTTGTCGAGCGGGATCAGGAAGAGGTTCGCCTCCTCGAGCTGCTCGAGCAGCGCGGCGCCGTCGGCAAAGCCGGTGACGGCCTCGCACAGCGGACCGTTGAAGCGGTCGAGCACCGAGAGGTCGAGCATGACCTGCTGCGTTTCGGGACTCTGCGCGCCGAGCACTTCCTCGATCAGGTAGTCGAGCACGTAGCGGTCGGCGCCGGTGAACGCGGCGATGAAGCCGTCGACGTCGTCGCGTCCGCGCAGCGACAGGCCCGCCATCTGCAGTCCGGCGATCCAGCCCTCGGTCTTCTTCTGCAGCGCGTTGACGTGGCGCTCCTCGAGATCCAGCGGCAGCGTGCGCTGGAAGAGCTCCGACGACTCCTCGACGGTGAAGCGCAGGTCGGACGCGCGGATCTCCAGCAACTGCTTGCGCACGCGCAGGCGCGACAGCGGGAACGGCGGATCGGCGCGCGAAGTCATCAGCACGTGCAGTTGCGCGGGCGCATGCTCGAGCAGATAGCTCATCGCGTCGTGGATCTCGCCGTCGGTGATGACGTGGTAGTCGTCGAGCACGAGCACGAGCCCGGCGTCGAGCGTTGCCAGGTCGTTGATCAGCGCGTCGACGAGCGTCGTGGTCGCCGGCAGCGCGTTGCTCTCGATGATGCGGCGCACGGCGACGCCGATCGAGGCGTCGACCGACTGCAGCGCGACGACGACGTAGTGAAGGAAGCGGCCGAGCGCGTTGTCGCCCGCGTCGAGCGACACCCAGGCCGACGGGTACTTCGAGCGCTCGAGCCACGCGCTGATGGCGGTCGTCTTTCCGAAGCCGGCCGACGCGGAAATGAGCGTCAGGCGGCGATTGGGAATCTCGTCGAGCAGCGTCATGATCCGCTCGCGGTCGACGAGACCGGGCTGCGGGCGGACGGGGTGCAGCTTCGTCTGCAGTAATGGTGAACTATGCTCAGCCATGGATCGTTGGCCTCGGCGCGGGACGCAGATCAGTGAGAGCCGTCAGGCATTCGTGCGGTGCACTGTTCGGCGGGATGCAGGAAGATAGACGCGGTTACGGCGCCAGTCGAGGAATCGCAGCGGCCACCGGCGCGATCAGCAGGAGGATCACGATGATCCGCCTGACCACGCCGGTCCTGTGACGTCCGGAGCCCTGCGGCGCCACCGGCGTCTGTTCGTGTGTCGTCTCGCTCGTCGTCGACTCCGCCTCGGAAGTCTCGGTCGGTATCACTCGATGCATCGCGCTCTCGCTCCTGTTCGTGAGGTCCCGGTTCCCGTCGTCATCATTCCTGCCGGTCTTGTCCGTCATCACTCGTGCTCGGTGCCTTCCTTCTGGTTGATCGCCACGAGCTGCAGGCCGAGGCGCTGCACCCGGGCGATGATCCCGTGAAGCGCCGCCTGGTCGGGAAGCCGCCCGGCGAGCACCGTGCCGTCGTCGTCGGTCGTCATCGTCATCGTCTCGAACCATTCTCCCCATCCGTCGTCGAGCTTCTCACGGAGGCGAATGGTGTAGTATGTCCCGTTGTTCGAGTCGGAAGTCATTGGCTGCACCCTGGGTTGAACGGGCCGGGAGTCTCGTCCCGGGGGGGAACGTCCGGCGCCGTTGATTGACGCTACGAAGGTAGAGCACCGCCGGGGTGAGTTTCCTCACCCAATTGGGTGAAACTCCCGGGGTGAATTTCCCGGGCGCGATTTCGAGCCGTTTTCGGCGGTTTCGGACGCGAAACGTCCGCTGGGGTCCGGCCCGGATCTATCTTGTCCGTCCAACAATCCTCTCCCCGATGCAGGATCTCCTCTTCGACGCGCTCGAATCCGGCGCGACCGTCGTCACCGTGAACCACCGCCTGGCGCGTGATCTGCGATCGCGCTTCAATTTCCGGCAATTGGAGCATGGCCTGGCCGCCTGGCGCACCCCGTCGATCGCCAGCTTCGACGCCTGGTGCGAGTCGCTGTGGAACGACTGCGTCGACGCCGGAGCGCACGCGGCGCTGCGGCTGCCCGGTAGCGCGCAGGAGGCGGCGCTGTGGGAGCGGATCGTCGACGAGTCGCCGGAGGGACACGGGCTGATCCAGACCAGCCGCACCGCGGCGCAGGCGCTCGAGGCGTGGCACCTGGCCGCCGACTGGGCGATCGCCGTTCCGCTCGCGACCGACGAGGGCCTCAACGACGACTGCCGGGCGTTCGCGCGCTGGGCCGGCCGCTACGCCGCCGAGCTCGAGGCGCGGGGATGGATCGACCGGGCGCGACTTCCCGCACGGCTCGCCGACGCCCTGGTCTCGGGGACGCTCGACGCGCCGCAACGGGTCTGGCTCGCCGGGTTCGAGGAGCTGACGCCGCAGCAGGCCGCGCTCGTCGAGGCGATGCGCGCCGCCGGCGCGACGATCGAGCGCTACGTTCCGCCGGCGCACGAGGCAGAGATCCTCGCGCTCGCCCTCGACGACGCCGACGCCGAGCTGCGCAGCGCCGCCCGCTGGGCCCGCGCGCTGCTCGAGCGCGGCGAGATCGGGACGATCGGCGTGGTCGTCCCCGGACTTCAGCAGGCGCGCGCCCGCGTCGACGCGATCTTCGCCGATTACCTGATGCCGTCGGCCGTGCTGCCGGATCGCGTCGAGTCGACCCGCCCATATAACATCTCCTCCGGACGACCCCTCGGCGACTATCCGATCGTCGCCACTGCACTGATCGCGCTCGAGCTCTGCGCCGGTGCGGTGCCGATCGAGCGCGTCGGCGCGCTGCTGCGCTCGCCGTTCCTCGGCGGCGCCGAGGCCGAGCTCTCCAGCCGCGCCCTGCTCGACGCCCGCCTGCGCCGCAACGGACGCACGGCCGTCGCCGCGTCAGAGATCCGCGCGGTCGCCACGGAGATGCATCGCGCGGTCGTCGGCGAGCCCGAGCGCCCGCGCGCGCACGCGTCGCAGGATCTGGCGAACAGGCTCGATGCCGTGCGGAGCGCGTGCGAGAACATCACGCCCGCGACCGCGCTGGCGCCGTCGCAGTGGGCCGCGACGTTCGCCGCCGCGCTGTCGGCGCTGGGCTGGCCGGGAGAGAGGCCGGTGTCCGGCGACGAACGGCAGGCGCTCGAGAAGTGGTGGGAGCTCATCGCGACCTACGCGACCCTCGACGGGGTCGTCGCCGACGAGCGCGCGCACGGCGCCGTCCGACGTCTCGCGCGGATGGCGGCGGGCACCGACTTCCAGCCCCGCACCGACCAGGCTCCGGTGCAGATCCTCGGCACTCTCGAGGCCGCCGCGATGCGCTTCGAGCACCTGTGGATCACCGGCATGCACGACGAGGAGATGCCCGCCACGCCCAAGCCCAATCCGTTCCTGCCGATCCGCCTTCAGCGCACGCACCGCGTCGCCCGCGCGTCGGCCGAGCGCGAGCTCGAGTTCGCCCGCTCGGTCGTCGACGGGCTGCTCGCGGCGGCTCCCTACGTCATCGTCAGCCACCCGCTCTCCGACGGCGACCGGCCGCTGGTGCCGAGCCCCCTCGTCGCGCACCTCGCCGCGCAGCCCGCGGGCGAGCTCGAGTGGGAGGCGGCCGAGCACCTGTCGACGATCATCCACGCCAGCGGCGAGCGCGAGTCGCTCCGCGACGAGTCGGGTCCGCCGATCGCGCCGGGCGCGCCGGTGCACGGCGGCACGAGCATCCTGAAGGACCAGGCGGCGTGCCCGTTCCGGGCGTTCGCGAATCACCGTCTCGGCGCCCGTCCGTTCGAGCGGCCGAGTCCCGGACTCGACGCGATGGAGCGCGGCAAGCTCATGCACGAGATCCTCGAGAACTTCTGGACCGAGCGGAAGACGCACGCCGCGCTCGTGGCGCTCGGCGAGGAGGGACTCGACGAACGGATCGCGTGGCACGTCGACCGGGCGGTGAGGAACTTCGCGCGGCTGCACCCGGAGACGTTCTCCGAGCGCTTCGCGGCGATCGAGCGCACGCGTCTGACCAGGATCACGCGCACGTGGCTTCGGACCGAGCGGTTGCGCCGGCCGTTCACGGTCGTCGGCATCGAGCAGACCGAGACGGTGATCGTCGGCGGCATCACGATGAGCGTGCGCATCGACCGCATCGACGAGCTCGATGACGGACGGAGGATCTTCATCGACTACAAGACGTCGCGTCCAGCGTGGCGCAAGTGGTTCGGCGATCGGCCCGACGAGCCGCAGTTGCCGATCTACGCGACGACCTGTCGCGAGGTCGCCGCGGTGCTGTTCGTGCAGCTCAAGCCCGACGAGGCGAAGTTCATCGGCATCGCGTGCGAGGACGGGATCGTCCCCGGCGTCCGCGCGTTCGCGGGGCTGCCGGAGGCGGAGATCGGGACGTGGGAGGAGATCGGTCCGCACTGGGCGCGGACGCTCGAGGCGATCGGCCGCCGCTTCCTCAACGGCGAGGCCGCGGTCGCGCCCAAGGAGCCGAACCAGACGTGCCGCTACTGCGAAGTCGGCCCGCTCTGCCGCGTCCGCGACATGAATGCCGTCGACGGCGAGCTCGAGGAGGTGCAGTCATGAGCCCTGCAATCGTCAGCCTGATCACGGGTTCGAGAGACCCCGTCGCGGGCGAGCCGCTGCCGATCGCCGACGCGGCCGAGCGCGAGCGGGCGCTGGAGGCCGCGAGCAGCTTCATCGTGCAGGCGCCGGCGGGCTCCGGCAAGACCGAGCTTCTGACGCAGCGCGTGCTGCGGTTGCTGGCGACGGTCGACGATCCGGAGGAGATCGTGGCGCTGACGTTCACGCGCAAGGCCGCGCGCGAAATGCGCGAGCGCATCGTCGGCGCGCTGCGCATGGCGGTCGGTCCGGAGCCGGACGAGCCGCACCGTCGAACGACGTGGGGACTCGCCGCGCGCGCATTGAAGCGTGATGCCGAGCGGGGATGGAACCTGATGACGTATCCGGGCCGTCTGCGCGTGACGACGATCGATTCGCTCTGCTCGTCGATCGCGCGACAGATGCCGGTCGTCTCGCGCTTCGGCGCGGTGCCCGACGTCGCCGACGATCCCGACGCGCTCTACCGCGACGCCGCGCGCGAGCTGCTCGCTTCGCTCGACACCGACCGGGAGTGGGTGCCGGCGCTCGAGCGGCTGCTGCTGCGCCTCGACAACGATCACGCGCGCGTCGAAGGCCCGATCATCACGATGCTCGGCAAGCGCGACCAGTGGCTGCGCCACGTCGTGCGCGTCGGCGCGACGGATCGTGCCGGCACGAGCGATCGCAACGGCGCGAGCGATCGCGTCGACGCGTCGGCCACCCGCGCCGAGCTCGAGCGCGGGCTCGCCCACGCGATCACCGACGCGCTGCGTGCTGCGCGCGCATGCATGAGCGACGTGGTCGCCGCGGAGATCGCCGCGCTCGCGTCGTACGCCGGCGCGACGCTGCGCGCCGCGGCGACCGAGTCCCCGATCTGCGCCTGCTGCGGCATCGGCGAGCTGCCGTGCGATGATCCCGACGCCCTCGAGATCTGGCTCGGCGTCGCGACGATGCTGCTCACCGGCTCGGGCACGTGGCGCGCGAAAGTCAGCAAGTCGACAGGGTTTCCGGCGAAGGATCCGATGAAGCCGCGGATGGAGGAGCTGCTCGGCGCCCTTGCCGCGGACGGGTCGTCGGAGGAGCTGCGCGCGGCGCTCTGCGCGCTGCGGTCGCTTCCGCCGGCGGCGTACAGCGAGGAGCAGTGGGAGGCGATCCTCGCGCTGGTCGAGGTGCTCAAGGCCTCCGCGGGATTTCTCGAGACCACGTTCCAGCTCCACGGCCGGACCGACTTCGCCGGCATCGCGATCGCCGCGCGAACGGCGCTCGGCACCGACGAGAATCCGACCGACCTCGCGTTGTCGCTCGACTACCAGATCCGGCACCTGCTCGTCGACGAGTTTCAGGATACCTCGCACGGGCAGTTCGAGCTGCTCGAGCGCCTGACCGCGGGGTGGGAGCCGGGGGATGGCCGCACGATCTTCGCGGTCGGCGATCCGATGCAGTCGATCTATCGCTTCCGCGAGGCCGAGGTCGGTCTGTTCCTGCAGGCGCGCACCGGTGGCATCGGATCGATCCCCCTGACCCCGCTGACGCTCAGTGTCAACTTCCGCTCGCAGGCGGGGATCGTCGAATGGGTCAACGAGGCGTTCGCGGCGATCTTCCCGCCGGCCGACGACATCGGCTCCGGCGCCGTGACGTACACCGCGTCGGCGCCGCGGCACGCGCGTCTCGACGGCGCCGCGGTCGTCGTCGAGCCGCAGATCGGGCGGGACTTCGAGGAGGAGGCGACGCGGCTGGCAGCGATCATCGAGCGCGAGCGCGCCGCCGATCCGGAGGCGACGATCGCGATCCTCGTGCGCGGCCGCCCGCATCTGGCGCGGATCGTCGAGCGGCTGCGGCGTGACGGCGTGCGGTTCCAAGCGGTGGAGATCGACCGGCTGCGCGACCGCGCGGTGGTAAGTGATCTGCTGTCGCTGACGCGCGCGATCCTGCATCCGGCCGACCGCATCGCGTGGCTGGCGTCGCTGCGGGCGCCGTGGTGCGGCCTCGAGCTCGCCGACCTGGCGGCCCTGACCGACGGCGCCGTCGATCGCACGATCTGGGATCTGCTCCGCGACGAGACGCGCACCGCTGCGATGAGCGCCGCCGGGCGGGCGCGCGCCGGGCGCTTCGTCGGTGTGCTGGTACCGGTCATGGAGCAGCTCCGTCGACGCACGCTTCGCCGCACCGTCGAGGGCGCGTGGCTGGCGCTCGGCGGGCCCGCGTGCGTCGGCTCGCGCGAGGAGCTGCGCGACGCCGGACGCTACTTCGAGCTGCTCGATCTGCACGAGGAGGGCGGCGACGTGCTCGACGTCGCGGCGCTCGAGAAGGACGTCGACGATCTCTACGCCGCGCCCGAAATGTCCGAGCGGCGCCTGCAGATCATGACGGTGCACAAGGCGAAGGGACTCGAGTTCGACGTGGTGATCGTGCCCGGTCTCGGCCGAGGGACGCCGCCGGAGACGACCGAGCTGCTGCTGTTCACCGAGCGTCCGCACGCGCACGAGGTCGACCTGCTGATCGCGCCGATCAAGGCCAGCGACGACGACGCGGATCCCGTGTACCGATACCTTCGCGAGCTGGAGCGCACCAAGCGCGAGCAGGAGGATCGGCGTCTGCTCTACGTCGCCGCGACGCGCGCGAAGCGACGGCTGTACCTGCTCGGGCACGCCGAGATCACGACCGAGCTGAAGCCCGCGAACGGCTCGCTGCTCGCGTACCTCTGGCCGGCGGCCGGTCCGGTTTTCCACGAGCTGCTCAACCGGATGATCGCCGAGGACATCGGGGAATCCGTCGAGGCGCCGTCACCGTCTCCGACCGCGCGGCCGATCACGCGACTGGTCGACACGTGGCGATCGCCGCAGCCGCCGGAGGACGCTGTCTGGCAGCGTGCGGGGCGCGAGATCGAGATGCTCGACACCGACACCGACCTGCTGTCGATGACGTGGGCGGAGGCGACGACGCGGCACATCGGCACGGCGGTGCACCGGATGCTCTGCCGCGTCGCGCGCGACGGCGCTGAGCGATGGAGCGCCGAGCGCGTCGCCGAGCGGCGCGCGTCGATCGCGATGCTGCTGGCCGGCCTCGGCGTCGGCGACGATCAGCTCGATCGCGCGACGCGGATCGTCTGTGACGCCGTGACCGCGACGCTCGGCGACGAGCGCGGCCGGTGGATTCTCTCCTCGTCGCACACCGCGATCGACAACGAGCTGCCGCTGACGGGCCTCGTCGGCGACGCGCTGCGCAGCGTCAAGATCGATCGCACCTTCGTCGACGCCGCCGGGACGCGCTGGATCATCGACTACAAGGCCGGCTACCACGAGAGCGTCGCCGACCGCGAGACCTACCTCGACATGGAGCAGCGGCGCTACCGCGAGCAGCTCGAGCTCTACACGCGCCTGATCGAGGCGATCGATCCCGGGCGGCCGGTGCGCCGGGGATTGTATTTCCCGCGGCTGGGGGGATGGCGCGAATGGTGATCGAAACTCACCCCACACGGTTCATCCCTCCGGGTGAATGCGCTCACCCGGAGTTCATTCGACCTTTGTCGTGACCACATGAACAGACACGACAACCGATGAGGCGACGATGAACAATGGACAGCGACGACGGTATGTGTTCAGAATCAGGGAGAAGCTCGATCCGCACTGGGGCTCGCGCTTCAGCGGGCTGGAGATGCGGCACGAGGACGGCGGGACGGTCTTCGCCGGCGAGCTCGCCGATGCGCAGGCGCTGCACGGCGTGCTCACGGCGTTCAACAACCTCGGATTGTGCCTGATTTCGGTGTGTGAGGACCTGGGTTAGGCGCAACATCATCCTGGCATCATGGAGCGGGGCTACCTTGGGACTTCGAATGGCCCGAGCTCCGGCTCACATTCGTCGAGCGTGGACCAAGCCCCCCCGGTCCACGCTCTCTTTTTGCCCCACCCGATCGACGCCTCCGTCCCACGCCGTCCATGCGGACCCGCCGCGGCCGTCTCGCTCGCGGGCGCGCCGTATCTTCGACGAGCGTTCCACAAACCCCCTGACCCATGAAGCCGATCGACCATCTCGCGTTCGACATCGAGACCGTGCCGTTCAAGCCGTTGTCGCAATACAGCGACTCGGCGCAGGAGCAGCTCACGCGCCGCATCGCGCGTGCGGCCGAGCACGATCCGGAGATGACCTACGAGAAGTTCGCCAGTCTCAACGCCGATCTCGGGAGGATCATCTGCATCTCGATCGGCTCGGTGCACAACGGGAAGATCCACACGAAGAGCTTCAGCGGCGAGGACGAGCGGGCGATCCTGATGGACTTCAACGAGGTCATGGGGCGGGTGGACGGACCGTACATCCACTACAACGGCCTCGGCTTCGACGTGCCGTTCATCCTGCGGCGGATGTGCCATCACGCGATGCGGCCGGCGAACCCGCGCTTCGCCAACCAGAAGCGCTACCAGTACGAGCCGCACCTCGACGTCATGGGCTGCTACTACAACTGGGACATGCGCTCGACACTGCCGCTCGGGCTGCTGGCCGAGACGCACGGGCTGCCGACGCCGAAGGCCGACCTCAGCGGCGACAAGGTCTACGGCGCCTACCTCAACGGCGAGTGGGACCGCATCCGCCGCTATTGCGAGCTCGACGTCGCGACGACCCTGCAACTCTGGCGCAAGGTGATCCGCTTCGAAGAGCCCGCCGAGTGCGATCTGTTCGACGAGCATTTCGAGGTGCCGAAGGCGGGAGCGGTGGTGTAGGGGAGGGAATATCCCGATGGGAAGGCTTTTTGATCAATCTCCCTTGCACATGGTCTCCTACGGGCGGATTGCGGGACTTCTTGTGATGGGAAGAATTCTCCTATGGGTTTTGTTCGGCGCATGCATACTGCAGAGTGCTGTACGAGCACAGGTCGAGGCGACGATTCTCATCGACCGCATGTCGCGATAGATGCGCTGCGGTTTCACCTTCGCGACAGCCGTCCGTGGTCGCTTCCGCACTACCCCACCGCACCACATGCGGCCGCCGCACCGAAAGAGAGATCCCCAAGGGGATGACAGTCGCGCGCGCTGTTGGTGCTGGACGACCCACCGTCACTCGAAATCCCGCACGCTATCCTGCAC
>DATLHO010000286.1:0-14416 GCA_035539855.1 Kapaibacterium sp. (SeqCode)
AGGTAGGGGGAGTCGACGGGGGCGGGGCAATGATACACTCGCGCGTGCCGTGAAGCAAGCAGCGTCGACAAAGAAATGAACGACGAGCGAGCCCACGGCGAGTTCTGCGGATTACTCCGCCGGACTCGACGCCGATCGCAGATAGGCGACGATGTGCCACACCTCCTGCGCGCCGAGTCGTCCCTGGTACGGCGCCATGCCGCGCGGCCTGCCGTGCATGATCGACTCGTAGATATCCTCGGGCTCGCCGCCGTAGAGCCACTCACCGTCCCAGAGATTCGGACCGATGCCGACCGGGCCGGTCTCCTTGTGGCAGCGGCTGCAGACCTGCGCGTCGAAGATGCGCCGTCCCGATTCGATCGCCTCCGGCGTCTGCTGGTAACCCGCGACGCCGACGGCGCCGGGATCGGTCTCGCCGGTCATCGCATTCGAGCCCGAGGAGCGGTCGTCAGCGCAGCCGATCATCGTTGCGGCCAGAAGTGTGAGCGCGAGCGTGCGCAGGGGGAGGAAGGGGTGGTTCATCGTTCGATCGGGCGTCGTGCTGATCCGTGAAATCCTCGATGCATTCTCTGGGATTATTGCGCCGCGGATGCGTTATTGTGTCGCACCCCCGCTTGCGCCGGCCTCCAGGACGAGGCAACTTACGCACCGGGGACGCTCGCTCCGCCGGTGACAACGACGATTACACTCGGCGAATCCCGGCGATATTCCCGCGCAAAACCTGACGCTCATCATACGCGTCTCTGCTCGCCCCACCTACGTTACTTCAGAGCCATCGATCCGTCCGCGACGCGCGGCGGAACGCCCCGCGATGGCGCAATTGGGCACTCGGACCTCAACAACGGAAGCTACCGCCATGAACCGTCGTCAACGACGTACGCTCGGCGCGTGTCTCGGAGCGGCATTGCTGCTCGCGACTCCCCCCGCCATGCTCTCTCAGGACTCCGACGAGGCACGCCTCATCGAAGCGTCGCTCACCGGAAACATCAACCGCGTTCTCAGGCTGGTCATCGAATCGGGCGTCGATGTCAACGTCTCGATCAACGGGCGCACACCGCTTCAGGCGGCCGCGGGCAACGGTCGCTCGGGAGTCGTGCGCGCTCTACTCGAGAACGCGGCGAATCCACGCGTCACCGATTCTGCGGGCGCCTCGGTCCTCGCGCTGGCCGCGACCAGCGGCGACGCCGAGAGCGTGAGCATTCTGCTGGGGGCGGGACTGGAGGTCGACGCCCGCGATCGCGCAGGCCGCACTCCACTGATGTACGCCGCCGCCGCCGGCCGTCTCGCGACGATCGAGCCGCTGCTCAAGGCGGGCGCCGACGTCGGCGCCCGCGACCTCGGTGGGCACACGGCGTTGATACACGCCGTCAATGGGTCGCATCCGGAGACGCTCAGCCGGCTCATCGCCGCCGGCGCCGACGCGACCGTCGTCGCACCGGGAGAGGATCCTCCGCTGGTCAGCGCATTGCTCGAGCGGCGTGATGCCGTCGCGGTCGCGCTCGTGCGCTCCGGCGTTCGACCCGAGCGCGTCACCAGCACGAAGGTGCCCGAGATCAACGGACTGTCGCTGATGATGCTCGCCGCGCGCCAGGGATGCGCACAGGTGCTCGACCTGCTCCTTGCCGACGGCGCGAACGTCGACGAGGTCGGTCCGCGCGGAATGACACCGCTGATGTTCGCCGCGCGCGAGGGACAGCTCGAGGCCGTCCGGATGCTTCTGAAACGCGGCGCCAGTGTCGGCGCGCGGGCAGAAGGAGGCGAGACACCGCTGATCCATGCCGCTGCCGGCGGGCACAACGAGGCGATCCGCATGCTGTTCGTTGCCGGCGCGAAACCCAACGACGTCGATCGTGGCGGGCGGACCGCACTGATCCACGCCGCCGCCGGAGGGCATGCCGCCGTCATCGGCACGCTCATTCATTCCGGTATCGAGATCAACCATGTCTCGACCGACACGCGCGCCGATGCGCCGTGCATGCAGACGGCCCTGACCGCCGCGATCTGCGCGGTCTCGATTGCTACGGTCGATTCGCTCGTCGCACACCACGTGTTCGTCACGCCGCCGAAGGGCGACACGAGGCGCACGCCGCTGATGCTCGCCGCGGAGCGCAAGCAGCCCGAGATCCTCGAGCACCTCATCGCCGCCGGAGCCGACGTCGACGCTGTCGACGGAACGGGCGCGACCGCGCTGATGGTCGCCGCCCAGCGCGATCCCGCGTCGATGACCGCGCGCCTTGTTGCCGCCGGAGCCGATCTCAACATTCAGGACAAGCGCGGGCAGACCGCGCTGATGCACGCCGTCGTCGCCGGTCGCGTCGACAACGTCGACGCGCTCGTCCGAGGCGGCGCCGATGTCCGCGCGCGCGACAAATCGGGCGCCAGCGCCCTGTCGCTCGCGACCAAGGGACGCAACCGCGAGATCGCCACGCGCCTGCAGGCCGCCGGCGCGAACTGATTCACGCTACCGCGATCGAATACAACGGGCGGAGCCATTGGCTCCGCCCGTTGCGTTTGACGCCATCCCGTACTTTTGCGGGACGCGAGCAACGACCATCATCGAGACATTGCGAGGAGCACATCCATGAAGCCGGAGTTCTGGGAGGAACGGTGGCGAACGAGCCGTATCGGATTTCACCAGGCGGAGGCGAACGCGCTGCTGCGCCATCACTTCGGCACGCTCGCCCTCGAACCCGGAGCCACCGTGTTCGTGCCCCTGTGCGGGAAGAGTCTCGACATGCTCTGGCTGCGCGACGAAGGCTATCACGTTATCGGCGTCGAGTTCGTCGAGAAGGCTGTCGAGGATTTCTTCGCGGAGAACGATCTCACGTTCGAGCGCACGAGCGAGGGACCGTTTGCTCGCTATCGCAGTGAGGGACTCGAGCTGCTCTGCGGCAATTTCTTCGACCTCGATCGCGGCCACCTCGCGGACGTGCGCGGCGTCTACGATCGCGCGGCGCTCATCGCGCTGCCGCCGGAGATGCGACGTCGCTATGCGAAGCACCTCACGTCGATCCTGCCGCCGGGGTGGCGCATGCTGCTGATGACCATCGACTACGACCAGACGCTCAAGTCGGGTCCTCCCTTCGCCGTGTCCGCAGACGAGGTCCGCTCGCTCTACGGCACCTCCGGACGAGTCGAGCTGCTCGAACGCAACGACATCCTCGAGACCTCGCCGCGCTTTCAGGAGCGAGAGGTTCCGCACCTGTTCGAAGAGGCCTGGGCGATCACTGCCGACTGAGCGATGCTGTACTTCTCCCATCCATCGTTCCTCGAGCACGACACGGGTCCGGGACATCCCGAGCGCGCCGAGCGTCTGCGCGCAATCGAGGCGCGACTGCGTGCCGACGGACTCTGGGATCGCCTCGAGCACCGCACGCCGCGCGCTGCGACACTCGAGGAGATCACCCTGGTGCATCCGCCGTCGCACGTTGTGGCGCTGCGCGCGTTGTCGGATGTGGGCGGCGGTTCGATCGACGCCGACACGCTCGTCTCCGCTGCGTCGTTCGGCGCGGCGGCGCATGCGGCCGGCGCTGCTGTCGAGGCGTGCCGCGCCGTGCACGACGGCGAGTCGCGGACGGCGTTCTGCGCGGTCCGGCCGCCGGGGCACCACGCGGAGACCGCACGCGCGATGGGCTTCTGCCTTCTGAACTCCGTCGCGATTGCCGCACGCTGGCTCGTGCGCGAGCGAGGCCTCGAGCGCGTCGCGATCATCGACTGGGACGTGCATCACGGCAACGGCACGCAGGAGATCTTCGAGCGCGATCGATCGGTGCTCTACGCGAGCATCCATCAGCATCCGCTGTATCCCGGAACGGGATCGGCCGCGGAGACCGGCGTGGGCGAGGGTGCGGGCACGACGCTGAATATCCCGCTACCGGCCGGAAGCGATGACGAGCGGTATCGCGAGGCGTTCGCGATCATCGCGCGGCGGATCGACGAGTACCGTCCGCAGGCGCTGCTGATCTCGGCCGGCTTCGACGCGCACCATCGCGATCCGCTCGCCTCGATGCAGGTGACGACCGAGGGCTTCGGGTGGATGATGCGGTGGGCGCTCGGGCGTGCGGCGCGTCACTGCGACGGCCGGCTCGTCGCGGTGCTCGAGGGTGGATACGATCTGACGGGATTGTCCGCGAGCGTCGCAGCCTGCGTCGGCGCGATGCTCGAAGCAGACGAAGCCTGAGCTCCCGTTGACAAAAAACCGCTTGCGTCGCTGCCGTCGAATCGCGAGTTTCACGCCCAAACTATTGGGGTAGGCCATGGGATCGACGTCTTCGGTCAAAGAGCTCACGGAGCGCCAGCGCGAGGTGCTCGAGTACGTCCTTCAGTTCCAGAGCGACATCGGCCGACCGCCGACCGGACCGGAGATCTCGACGCGATTCGGCTTTCGTGATCACTCCTCGGCCTATCAGCATCTCAAGGCGCTCGAGAAGAAGGGCTACGTCGAGCTGATGCCGCAGGGACGCGGCCGGCAGATCGGCCTCCGACTGGGACCGAGCGCAAGCGCCTACCAACCGCCGTCGTGGGCCGTGCTCGGCTCGATTCCCGCCGGACCGCTGACCGACGTCGTCGTCGACGGCGACCACAAGGTGAGCAACCTTCCCGACTTGATTCCGGACCTGCGCCCCGGCGACTACATCCTGATCGTCAACGGCGACTCGATGGTCGACGAGGGACTGTATCCGGGCAACTATGTGGTCGTGCGGCCGACGATGCAGCCGGAGCAGGGCGACATTTGCGCGGTCTGGGTCGACGGCGAGGGCGGCACGCTCAAGCGCGTGCTGCAGACGCCCGACGGCGTCAAGCTCGTCCCGGCGAATCGCAACTACCGCACGATGGTCTATCCCGTCGAGCAGGTGCGCATCCAGGGCGTGGTGGTGGCGTCGTTCGCGGTGCAGTCGTTCCGCCGGGGCGGCTTCCGCAGGGCGGTTTGATCGACAATGTCTGATCGCGCGCCGTCCGACCCCGAGATGCTTGATCCCGCGACGCACGACGGCGTCCGTGCGACGCTCGACCGCCTGCACATCTTCTGCGACTTCGACGGAACGATCTCGACGATCGACATCGGCTCGAACCTGTTCGATCGCTTCGGCAGTCGACGTGCAGAGCACGAGCGAAGGCTGATGGCGGGGGAGCTCCCGATCCGCGACTACTGGCGTGCGCTCGCCGAAGGTCTGCGCACGCCGATGACGCTCGAGATCCTCGACGAGTACCTGCGAGCGATCCCGATCGACGAGGGCTTCGCCGAGCTGCTCGCGTTCGCGCACGCGGAGGCGATCCCGTTCACGGTCGCCAGCGATGGGTTCGATCTGTACATCGACCGGTACCTGCGTCTGCACGGCGCCGGCGACGTCGACATCTGGTGCAACCACGCGGAGCTCGACGCCGACGGACGCATGGCGATGAGCTTCCCGCACGCGACCGAGGGCTGCGCCTGCTTCAGCGCCGCGTGCAAGCGCAACGTCGTGCTGCTGCGCGCGCATCCGGACGAGCGCATCGTCTACATCGGCGACGGCATCAGCGACTACTGTCCGGCCGAGCACGCCGACATCATCTTCGCCAAGTGCCAGCTCGCGGCCTACTGCAACGCCCACCGCCTTCCGCACTATCCGTTCAAGACACTTGCCGACGTCGCGCGGCAGCTCCGGCTGTTGCTGTCGAAGCGAAGGATCCGCGTGCGGCACCAGGCGGCACTCAAGAGGAAGAAGGCGTGGGAGGGGGAGTGAGGCCGGACGGCAGTATATTCGCCAGACATGGGCCGTCGCCTCGGCGTCGGCTCACGGGCCCTTAGCTCAACGGTTAGAGCAGTGGACTCATAATCCATTGGTTGGGGGTTCAAATCCCTCAGGGCCCACGGCAAGGGCGGCGATCGTTCGCCGCCCCTTTTTCTTGTCGCGTCGGATCTC
This sequence comes from Kapaibacterium sp. (SeqCode), assembly GCA_035539855.1. GTDB lineage: Bacteria > Bacteroidota > Ignavibacteria > OLB7 > OLB7 > DATLHO01. The sequence continues at coordinate 5,904 of DATLHO010000286.1, forward strand.
AGCGTATTCTACGCCTCGAACCCATCGCGTATTGCCGCCTCGAGCACGTCGATGTTGACGTCGCCGAGTGACTTGAACTTGATGCAGTACCCGGTCACGCTCGCCTTGCCGAGTGACGGCTTGTACGTCCTCGCGAGGTAGGTCTTGTCGTCGATGCCGAGGATGTAGACGGAGATCCCGGTCGTGTTCGCGCTGACGCCGACCTGATAGAACTCGCGCGTCCTGCCGTCGGCATACGAGATCGTTCGAAGGCCGTATCCGATGTTCGGATTGGCAACGACCTTGTCGCCGTCCCTGCCATCGAGGAACCACAGGCGGCATGCCGGCATCGCTGCCTGTATGATGCGATGGAGCTCGAGCATGTCGCCGCGCTTGGGCTCCCGCTGACTGTCGATGTACTCGCTGATCTGTTGCTGTACGTTCATGTCGATTGAGGTGTACGATGGCGTCGCCGGAAGCGAGCAGAGGAAGGATCTGAGATGCCGGGCGAATGGAGCGATCAGGGTGCCCTCCTGTCGAGCCGCAACCAAAGTTACGGGGCGCACCCGCAGTGATCGAACCCCCATGAGCCTGCACCATCGTCTCGATCGTCATCGCATCGTCACCGTCGTCGTCGGGATCGTGCTCGTTGCCGCGATCCTCGTGGTGACGCGGTTCGTGCAGATGCAGAACAACGGCGACGGCTGGCGCGTGCTGCGATCGGCTCAGATCGATGCGCCGAACGACTACTTCGCCTGGAAGTCCTTCCCACGGTACTTCGACTTCACGCCCCTCGACGCGTTGACCCCGAGGTATCTCGTTCCGGCGAGTCCGACCGCCGCGATCGTCGAGGCGATTTCGTTCTCGCAGCGAGCGCTCGGTTTCAGTCGCTTCGACTTCATGGCGGTTACCGCGCTCTACGCCGTGCTTTACGTCGCGGGTCTCATGCTGCTGATCGGCCGGGTGCGCCGCGCGTTCTGGATTCCGGCAGCGGTCCTGCTGTTCAATCCATACATCCTCGCCTACTTCAACTCGCCGTACGAAGAGAGCCTCTTCATCGCTCTCTCGCCACTGCTCGCGCACTTCATCTCGAACGGAATGAGGCCCCGAAGTGCCGCCAGCGCAACGGCTCTGGTGATCTCGATCGTCAAGGTGCAGTTCGCGCCCGCCGCTCTGCTGGGACTCGGCCGTGATTCCGCTCGCAGGACGATCATCTATCTCGTCATCGTGCTCGCCGTTCTCGTTGCCTCGATTCTGAAATCGAATGCCCTCCGCGCATCGAACGACTACAATCGCTTCTTCAATGGACTCGCCTACAGTGCGTCGGACGTGTCGACGTGGCGGGCGAACGAGTTTCTCGAGCGTCGCGCCGCCGCGGATACGCTCGTCGACGGGAGTGGGATCGACCTGCCTGCAGACATCGGCGCACAACGACAGCTCTGGGGAAGCTCGTACTGGCCGACGGGCATCGAGCAGGATACGGCCCGGCAACAGTTCGTCGCCGAGCATGTTCGAGGATGGTACTGGCAAACGCTGGGTGCGAACCCTTCGTTGATGGTCGACGCCGTCGTTCAGCCGGTCGCGACGGCGATCGCAGCGGACTACCGGCTCCGCTACATTTTCCGTTCGGAGCTTGCCGAAGGCTGGCTCGCTGTGGGCACGGTGACGATGCGATACTTCGGCTGGATAGTCCTCATCGCATCGATCGCATCGATCGCGGTGGCAGCGCGTCGCCGCAATGCGCGCGCGATGCTCTTTGCGGTGGTCGCGCTTCTATACCCGATCCTCGCGGTCTATGGTGACGGGTACTACGAGCTCGAAAAGCACCTGCTGCCGGTGTTCAACCTGGCGGTCGTCGTCTCGCTGGGGATTGCCGCGACGCCTCGCGAGCGCTCGACATCGGACGAACGCTGAGTCGCGCATTCGGCGGCTGCCGGTGTAGGCGTGCACATCGCTCTTGGACTCGACGCGGCCATGGCCTATGTTCGCGGCGCGCCGACGCGAACTCTCCCCACATCCGGATACGACCATGTGTGCCAGTTGCCCCTTGCTGATCCAGGAAAACGCCCTCGGACGAATCCGGCGCAGCCGCTGCTGTGGCAAGATGAAGGTCGAGGTGGGCAACATGATGTTGACGATGACCGAGGCGGGCTTCGATCGCTTCGTCGAGTTCGTCGAGGCGCTGACGCCGGAGTCGATCGCGCGTCAGGGCTCCGGTGCGGGAGCGTCTCGGCGGCTGGCAATCGAGCTGCATCCGACGGGTCTGTGCCTGACGGTCGATCGCTTCGAGCTCGACGAGCTGCAGGCGCTGCTGCTCGGCGCGCGCGGCTACCTCGAGCTCTGTCGCGACGTGACCGAGTCGATTCGGCCGATGAACTAGAGCGGGCGAAGGGCGGAGCCTGATGTCCCACACCGGCCGCCGAGCGGGGCCGTCTCCGACTGCCTACCGCAGTGCGATGCGCCGGGCGAGGTCGTCGATCTCGTTGAGGAGCCGGTCGAGGTCGAGCGGCTTGACCAGGTAGCTCGTGAATCCCGATTCGACGCTGAGCGCGACGTCCGCCGCATCGCCTGAGCCGCTCATTGCGATGCCCATCACACCGCCCTGCCGACGCAACTGCCGCATGAGATCGAAGCCCGTCGCATTCGGCAGGTAGATATCCGACACGAGGACGTCGATGCGGATGCCCTGCGCGAGTCGCAGAGCCTCCTCGGCGCTTCCCGCCTGCACCACCGCATACCCCCGGGCCTCGAGCCACATCGTCAGCGCCTCGCGCAACGGCAGATCATCTTCGACGACGAGCACGCGCAGCCGGCTGCGCCGCTGGCCGTCGCTGCCGATCGGTCCCGCGCCTGCCAGCGGAAGCTCGACGCTGAACGTCGTGCCGCGCCCCGGACCCTCGCTGTGCGCAGTGATGGTACCGCCGTGGAGGTCGACGATCGAGCGGCTGATCGCCAGTCCGAGACCAAGTCCCTGGCGGCGCTCCGCCGGCGCCTGGGCGAAGAGGTCGAAGATGCGCTGAAGGTCGTCCGGCTCGATGCCGATGCCGGAGTCGGCGATGTCGACACGCACGCGCTCGCGCGCGGAGCTCGTCGCGATCGCGATCGTGCCGCCCTGCGGCGTGAACTTCGCGGCGTTGCGCACGAGGTTCCAGAAGACCTGCGTCAGTCGCTCGGGGTCGGCGATGAGCACGTCGTCGGCGGCGTCGAGGTCGATGCTCAGGCGAAGCTGCTTCTGGTCGATTTCGCCGCAACAGACGTCGACCACGTTGCGCAGCACATCGTGCAGCCGCACCTCGGCGCGGTGGATGCGCAGCTTGCCGCTGGCGATGCGCGTGACGTCGAGAAGGTCGTCGATCAGGCGCGCCTGCACGTCGACGTTACGGCGCGCGGTGTCGATCAGCGGGCGCAGCTCGGCGTCGAGCCGCTCGTCGCCGGAGAGCATGTCGAGAATCATCTTGACCGGGTTCAACGGCGTGCGCAGCTCGTGGCTGAGCACCGCCAGGAATCGGTCCTTCGCGAGGTTGGTCCGCTCGCTGTCGTTCTTCGCATCCTGCAGCGCAAGCTCGGCGGCCTTGCGCGTGGTGATGTCGGTGCACGCTCCGAGAAGCACCGACGGACGGCCCTGCTCGTCGCGGGTGAGCACGCTGCGGTTGGTCATCCACCGCGTCCGTCCGTCCGGATGAATCACCCGGAACTCGTGGATGTAGTCGAGCCCCTCGCGCGCGATCCGCCCCATCTGCGTCGCCATCATCGGACGATCGTCGGGATGGAGCATCGGCAGGATGTCGGCTGTGCAGTAGACGGGATCGGAGGGGCTTCGTCCGAAGAGCGCGTAGAGGTTGTCGTCCCAGTCGATGACGTCGCGCTGGATGTCCCATCGATACGTGCCCGTCAGCGACGCCGCGAGCACGGTATCGAGCCGCTCGCTGCTGTCGCGCAGGGCGCGCTCGACCGACTTGAGCCGATCGACGTCGGTGCTCGTGCCATACCACAACCGCACCGCGCCGCTCTCGTCGCGATGCGCCACCGCGCGTGACAGGTACCAGCAGTAGTTCCCCGAGTGGTGCAGCAGCCGATGCTCGACTTCGAGCACCGAGCGCGTGCGCGCGGCCCGCGCCCAGGCGCGAAGCGTCCTGCGCACGTCATCCGGATGAATGATCGAGAGCCACCGGCCGATGTGCGCCTGCTTCGCCGCGCGTCCGGTGACGACCTCGACCCGGTCGTTCAGATGCTGGATCGAACCGTCGAGCAGCAGCGCCCACATCATGTGCGGCGCGGCGGAGGCAAGCGCGCGGAACCGGCTCTCGCTCCATCGCAGCGACTCCTCGGCGACTTTGCGCTCGGTGATGTCGATCACCGTGCCGACGTAGCCGAGGTACGCGCCGGTCGCCGACGTCCTGGGCGCGCCGCGATCGAGCATCCAGCGGTAGGCGCCATCGGCGCGACGGATCCGGTACTCGATCGAGAACGACTGCAGGGCCGCAAGCGCGGTCGCCATCGCCGCACTCCGCCGTTCACGATCGTCCGGATGCACCACCTCGTTCCAGTCCGAGCCGTCGTCGCGACGCCTCGGCCTCCCCGTCAGTTCCGTCCATCGGGCGTTGACGTAGACGCACTCGCCGTCCGGGTTCGTGACCCAGACGATCGCGGGCACGAGCTCCGCTATGTCGTCAAAACGTTCGTCGAGTGTCATGGGCAAGCACGGTGCTGCCGGTCTGGCGATGATCTGCGGTCGGTCCTGATGGCGATCCGGCGACGGAGAGCCCGCTGTGCGCCGAATGAGAATGCGACGGATCGATCCGCCCGGAGGACGGTCGGAAGGCCCCTTTGCGAGCGTCTGGAAGGATTTGCGGCTGGCGAGCGCGTGGTGCGCACCGCCGATCGACCCTCTGACGGGTCAGAGCCCGCAACGGCAGAAGATACGGCTCGCCGGCTAATCTCGCCGAATGCATTATGCAATCTCGGAACTGGCAAGGGCATTGCATGAAGGGCTCTCGTGGCTGCCTGCTGGTTGCACACTGAACGGTCAGGTGCGACATGGCGGGAGATCCAGGGACAATGCGGAGGGGGAGACGATGGGCGGACACGATTCGATGAGGACAACGGACGCCGACGAGGCCGCGATCCTACGACGAATGATCGAGACGATCGACGAGTACGCGATCTTTGCGATCGACGAGGACGGAATCATCACCAGCTGGAATCCCGGTGTCGGGAAGCTCCTCGGCTATGAGCGCCATGAGTTCGTCGGCCGGCACGTGCGGATGATCTTCACGCAGGACGATGTCGATTCCGGCGCGCTCGATCGGGAGCTCGCGGCGGCGCGTCGCAACGGCCGCGCGTCCGATCGCCGAACGCTGCGTCGCAAGGACGGCAGCCGGATGATCGCCGATGGGTCGGTGGTGGCTCTGCGCGAAGGAGACCGGTTCGTCGGCTACGCCAAGATCATTCACAGCGACGACGAGCGCCATCGGCTCGAAGGCGAGCTTGCCGAGGCGCGCCGGCAGAGCGAGCGATTCGTCACGTCGGCCTCGCACGAGCTGCGCACGCCGCTCATGGCGATCCTCGGCTGGATCCGCGTGCTCCAGGAGACGGATGTGCGACCCGACGAGCTGCGCGCCGCCCTCCGGATCATCGAGCACAACACGCTCGTCGAGCACCGTCTCGTCGAGGAGCTGCTCGACTCCGCGCGACTGCTCTCCGGCACGCTCGAGCTCGCGCGGGAGCCGGTCGACCTGCGGCAGACGGTCGTCGAGGAGGTCGAGGCGATCCGCGATGTCGCGCGCGACAAGGAGATCCGCATCGATATGGCCATCGGCGACGAGCCGTTGATCGTCGAGGCCGACGGCGAGCGCGTGCGGCAGATCCTGAGGATCCTCCTCTCGAACGCGACGAAGTACACGCTGGAGAACGGACTGGTGCACGTCGAGCTCTCACGAAGCGGCACCGACGCCGAGCTCGTCGTCAGCGATTCCGGCGTCGGCATCGAGCCGGAGTTCCAGGCGCACCTCTTCGAGCGCTTCCGTCAGGCATCGAACCTCGGCACGCTCTCTGACTCCGGGGTCGGTCTCGGTCTCAGCATCGCGCGCGAGCTGGTCGAGCTGCACGACGGCGAGATCACTGCGGCAAGCGAGGGTCCCGGACGTGGCGCGCGCTTCGTCGTGCGCCTGCCGATCAGGCGCGGCACGGGCGATTAATCCGCGGCCCGGCCGCGGCGCAGTGTGACGACGGTGATCTCCGGCAACGCGCCGATGCGAAACGGGATGCCCCAGTAGTTCGTTCCGGGATTGACGTAGAGCAATGAGCCGTCGCGACGATGGAGATCCATCGAATGCTCCAGGAAGGGGGAGGCGAGGCTCCACCCGAGGCGGGGAATGGAGAACTGGCCGTGGTGAGTATGACCGCTGAGCGTGAGCTCGACGCCGCGTTCGGCGAGGGCCGGCCAGAGAACAGGGTTGTGCGCGAGCGCGACGACGAACGCGCCATCGGGGATTGCGCCGAGCGTGCGATCGATGTCTGGCACCGCTTCACTTGCGCGAAGCGAGACGGCCGTCGCGGCGGGATCACCGGTCCCGGCGAGCCAGAACGTCGCGCCGTTGTGCTCGATCTCCATGGCCTCGTTGACGAGCACGTTGATGCCCGCGGCCTCGAGGCCCGCGCGCACGCCGCTCCATCCGGCGTAGATGTCGTGGTTGCCCGCGATCGCGTGGACGCCGAGAGGGGCGTCGAGTCCGGCGAACGCACGTGCGAACGGCTCGGTGTCCCCGGCGTAGTCGTCGACCTGGTCGCCGGTGAGCGCGATCAGGTGAGGACGGGCGGCCGCCGTCGCTGCGGCGATGCGCTCGAGATGCCGACGAGACGTGTGCGGCCCGACGTGAAGATCCGAGATCTGCACGATGCGCAGCCCGTCGAGCCCGGCCGGCAGCGCCTCAAAGCGCAGCTCGAGCGGGCGAACGACGAGTCGGCGCGAGCCGACGTAGCCCCAGAGCATCAGGACGATGTAAAGGGCGGTGGCCGAGACGATCGCGAGGCGCCCGGCCTCTCCGGCACTGCCGAACGGCAGACCGACGAGGACCGAGACGATGGCGATCGCGGTCAGGATCGGCAGTAGCAACTGCACGTACCAGAAGGGCCGAAACACGAGTCGCCGCATCGACGCCGACGGATACCGACGGCCGAGCATGCTGCGCGCCATCGGCACGACCGGCGCTAGAGCGAGGAGCGCGACGGACACTACGGTGACGGCTCCGCCGGGAATGCCCGGCGCCAGGAGCGCTCCGATCACGAGCCAGCACAGCGCATTCCAGGCGGCGAGCACGCCGAGTACTTTCCAGAAGGTCATAGGTCGGCGTTCGACGTAACGGGATCAACCGGGTTGCGGCGCGCCCGTGTCGCCGTCACGATCAGACGTGCGCGCCGGCGCAGCGCCGCTCGCGCCGAGCCTGCGCAGCAGCGCGTTTCCCATCTCCAGGAGCAATCCGCTCTCGACACGGACGCGCAACGATTCCTTCGACCGCGAGATGTCGACCGCGCCCGAAGCGTAGCTGTTGCGCAGCAGCGCCTCGGCGATGCGGGCAAGCCGGCCGCTGAGCTCGAACCGCCTTCCCGACGCGAACAGCGCGAGCACTTCGCGAAGGCTCCCCTTCTCGAAGTGTGCAAGCCACCACGGTAGCGTCATCGTTTCCTCCTCCACGTTGGGTTCCTTCACCACTTCCCATGCGTGCAGCGTGACAACGATGATGCCACCTGCCGTGGCCGGGCATCACGCGCCCGTGCGGCGTCGGGGGGCGATGAGCGTGTCGAGCGCGTAGCGTCCGGGTCCGACCAGAAACAGCACGATCGAGAGGACGAGATAGGTCAGCGCGAGCTCCTTGTTCTTGAACGGATCGTCGGCGTGGCGGATGAAGCCTGCGACGGCCATCGTCGCGGCCATCAGCAGCGCGATCGGGCGCGTGCCCAGGCCGGCGATCAGCAGTGCCCCTCCGAGAAGCTCGGTCAGCCCGGCCGACCAGGCGAAGAGATCGGGCGCGGGGAAGCCCATCTTCGCGACGCCGCCGGTGAACTTCTCCATGCCCCCGAACACCTTGCCGTACCCGTGGACGATTCCCATCGCGCCGAGCCAGACGCGCAGCAGCGCGATGGCCCCGTCGGACTGGATCGGACGGACGAGCCATCCCTTCATGTCGCCTGCCGTTGCGCGTGCGCTGTCGCTCCGCAGCGGCCTCAGGACCGCCTCCGCCGTGGGTTCACTCCTCATGCAGCTCCTCTGAACGTTGATCAACCGTGGGTGAGATCGCTATGTAGTCGTTATAACAGGTAATGGCAAGCCACTTCGGTCCGATGCGCGCGGGGCGAACGAAAAAAGGGCGGACCCGGAGTTGATCCGGGTCCGCCCTCGACTGAGCGACGACTTGTAGTTAGAGCAGGCTGCCGTTGCCGCCGGCGCAGTCGGACTGGCCGGTGTTGTAGCGCTGCAGGGCGCGATAGATCGGGTTGCCGGTCACCGTGTTCGGGTTGGTCGTTCCGATCGGATT
>DATLHO010000287.1:0-3898 GCA_035539855.1 Kapaibacterium sp. (SeqCode)
GGTGACGCTGTTGTCGGCGAGGTCGGCCGTGATGATCGTGCCGTCGACGATCTTCGCCGAGGTGACGCTGTTGTCAGCCAGGTCGGCCGTGACGATCGTGCCATCGACGATCTTCGCCGACGTCACGCTGTTGTCGGCCAGGTCAGCCGTGATGATCGTGCCGTCGACGATCTTCGCCGAGGTCACGCTGTTGTCAGCGAGCTTCGGGGTCGTGACCGAGCCGTCGGCCAGGTCGATCGTCGCAACGGTGCCGTCGACGATCTTCGCCGAGGTGACGCTGTTGTCAGCCAGCTTGATCGTGGTGACCGCGCCATCGGCGAGCTTCGGCGTCGTGACCGAGCCATCGGCCAGGTCGATCGTCGCGACGGTGCCGTCGACGATCTTCGCCGAGGTGACGCTGTTGTCAGCAAGGTCGGCCGTGATGATCGTGCCGTCGACGATCTTCGCCGAGGTGACCGAGTTGTCGGCCAGCTTGATCGTCGTGACCGCGCCATCGGCGAGCTTCGGCGTCGTGACCGAGCCGTTGGCCAGGTCCACGGTGCCGACGGTTCCGTCGAGGATCTTGTCGGTCGTCACCGCGTCCGGAGCGATCTTGCCGTTGGTGACCTGGAGGTCACCGAGGTCCGGGGTCAGCACCTGACCGTCAACGATCTTCGGCGAGGTCACCGAGTTGTCGGCGAGGTCCTCGGTGATGATCGTGCCGTTGGCAATCTTGATCGACGTGACCGCGTTGTCGGCGATCTTCGGCGTCGTGACGGCCTGGTCCTGGATCTTGTCGGTCGAGATCGACAGGGGACCGAGCTTCGAGTTGGTGACGGCACCGTCGGCGATCTTCGGCGTCGTGACGCTGAGATCGACGAGCTTCGCCGTCGTGACGGACATGTCACGCAGGTGATGCGTCTGGACGCCACCCTCGCGAATGAACATCGTGATGAACGGGCCCTGCGGCGGATCGATCACCAGCGATCCGTCGAAGTTGTCGATGCGACGGATGCCACCACCCGACGTGTCGGTCGAACGGATGATGAACTGGTTGCCGTTGCGGGTGACCGTCGTCGAGCCGGCGCCGAGAACCTCGATGGCTCCCTGCTGTCCGTTGACGCTCGCGACGTAGCCGCCGCGGATCGTGCCCGCGGTGTCGGCGGTCATCGCGTTGAGCGCGTAGCTCGCGGTGTCGGCCAGGCCGGCAACCGCCGCACGCTGCGCGAACGCGGCGTTGAGCGCATACGGGACGCTCGTGAACGGCGTGCGCGGAGCAAGCTCCGCACCGGTCGCGACGCGGACACCAAGCCAGTACTCCTTGTCGAACGAAACGCTCGTGGGGATGCCGGCGGGGTTGGAGCTGCCGATGATGGCGTTGAACACGCCACGAACGACAGGCACCGTCAGCGTCTCGCTGAACAGCGGCGTGCCGCCGGTCGACGCGTCATAGATCGCGATCGTCAGCTGCGTGTTGCCGTCGGGGACGAGGACGCCCGATGCATCGGCGAGGACGCCCTGGAAGCTGATGGTGCGCGGAATCTGCGCAAGCGCGGTGCTCGTCGCGACCGCACCAATTGCCAGAGCAAGAAGTGTCTTTGTTGTAGCCCGTTTCATATGTGCCTTGGTTGGCCCCTGTAGGGTAGTGGCTCACCGACGCGTTGCCCGATGCGATGAGCCCGGAGGAAATGAGTTTTCGCGGAGTGACTCGCGGAACGATACGGTCGCGATCACCGGGGATCTGGCGCCGCTCGTCTGGTTCGTGCTGATTACTTCAGGACCCGCATCTGCGATGCCGAGCGCGTGCCGTTTGCGATGAGGACCAGGAGGTAGTCGCCGCTCTCGAGCTTCCGGGCAGGAAGTTCGACGGTGACCGTTCCGGCCTCGCGCCAGCCGTTGATGAGCTCCAGGCGCTGCTGCCCGAGCCCGTCGAAGACGCTCAACTGGACTTCGCCACTGGCCGGCAGCACCACGCTGACGGTCGCGACGTCGACGACAGGATTCGGCGCAACCCGCACGCTGGCCGCCATGCCGGTGACCGCGTTGGAGTACTCCTCGCGCACAGCGTTCGGATTGTTCGGGTTCGGATACGTGAACCAGAATCCGAGATAGCCGATGTGGCTGCTCGAGCTGCTACGCCCGATGATCGTCTGGCCGATCGTGCCGGCCAGCAGGTGGTCGCCCGCCATCGCCGAAGCGCCGGAGCCGATCACCTGTCGGATGATCTGCGTCTGTCCCCGTGCTGCAGGCGCAAGTGCGAGCGCCAGCAGTGCCAGGGTCAGGAGCACCCGACCGTGTCGTGAGTTCATGTGTACCTCCCGTATGAGGTTGTGATTAGGAATTGTAGAGACGTGAGCCGTCAACGCTGATCCGCATTGACGACGCGGGGTGGCGACGGAGGCGCGATCTTCACTCGCGGCAACCGTGCCGGGACCTGAGGAGGGGATCAGGCGGGCAAATGTAGCACCGAAAGAACGAATGACCAACAAAGTGGAGTAATTTCGGTCCCCCTGCCAAAGAAGAGGGGTATCACGAAACCCAGCCCCATGTCAGAGTCTCCAGCACGACCCGTCCCCGAGCTCCAGCCCACGACACGCCGCGTCGAGCGCCCGTGGGGGAGCTTTGCCCAGTACGCGAACAACGAAGAGGTCACCGTCAGCCTCATGAGCGTCGAGCCCGGACAGCGACTGAGCCTCCAGTCGCACACGGGCCGAGCCGAGCTCTGGATCGCGATCGACGACGGCGCGATCGTCGAAGTCGACGACCAGGTGATCAGCCCGAAGGCCGGCGACGAAATCTGGATTCCCGCCAACAGCCGCCATCGGCTCTCCAGTGACGGCGCCCGCGTGCGCGTCCTCGAGATCGCCTTCGGCAACTGGCAGCAGGAGGACATCACCCGCTACGCCGACGACTACGAGCGCCCGGAGCAGGGAGAATGAGTGAGCCGACCCCGCCCGAATCACAAGAGGACGGGAGCACAGCCGGGACCGCGGGCGACCGGGATCGCGCGGGCGCCTTCCGCTTGACGACGCAGCGGCTGGCTCCCCTCACCCACCGTCCGGACTCGCCGGGCGTCTACGACATCTATCCGGCGCATCCTCTCGGACCGGGCCGGCTCGTCGCCGGTCACGGAGCGCTCGCGCAGCGGCTTGCCGACGCACCGTGCGTCGTCATCGACGGATACGGCGGCGTGCTCTGGGGGCGCCTTCGTGACGGACTCGATCGCGCGCTGAGGGCTCTCGGCATCGAGCCGAGCTGGCTCGACGTGCGCGACGCGCTGCGATCGCCGCGGGAGATCGAGGCGCTCGTGGCCCCGTTCCTAGGCGGCGACGATCCCCTCTGGGGCACGGCGTTCACCGGCGAGCTCGAGGATTTCTTCGAGCCCGCAGCGCTCGCGGGGCTGCGTCGAGAGTGCGAGCGGTCGACCGCTGCGATGACGATTCTCTATGGTGAGGGCGCCGCCCTGGCCGGTGCAAATGGTCGACTCGTCTATCTCGACGTCCCGAAGAACGAGATTCAGTTCCGCTCGCGCGCGGGCTCGGTGCTCAACCTGGGCGCGACCGCGCCGAGCTCGCCGAAGGAGATGTACAAGCGCTTCTACTTCGTCGACTGGCCGGCGCTGCGGCGGCACTGCGGGAGGATCCTGCCGAGCGTCGACCTCGTCGTCGACGAGCAGCGTCCCGACGAGCCGGTGACGATCGAGGCGACGGTGCTGCGCGAGGCGCTCGGGCAGATGGCGCGCGGCTGCTTCCGGCCGCGGCCCTGGTTCGAGCCGGGTCCCTGGGGCGGACAGTGGATCAAGGAGCACATCCCTTCGCTGCCTCAGGATGCGCCGAACTACGCGTGGTCGTTCGAGCTGATCGCGCCCGAGAACGGCATCATGCTCGAGAGCGACGGGATGCTGCTCGAGGTCTCGCTC
>DATLHO010000288.1:0-22864 GCA_035539855.1 Kapaibacterium sp. (SeqCode)
CACGTGACATCGATCGCTCGAATGAAGCTTGCTCCTCCGGCACTCCTCGCGCTGCTTCTGCTGACTGCGTCGGCCATCGCGCAGCCCCGCGTCTCGTATCACACGTCGCTCTTCGGAGCGCTCAATCCCGATCCCAACTCCGGCGGCCGGTACTCTGCGATCTGGGGCTACACAGCTCCGGACGGTCGCGAATATGCGCTCGTCGGCGGATACCGCGGCACGCACATCGTCGACATCACCGTGGCCCCGATCCGCGAGGTCGCCTTCATCGAGGGTCCGCATAACGGCTGGCGCGAGATGAAGACCTTCGGCACGCACGCCTACGTGGTGAGCGAGGGCGGAGCCGGACTGCAGATCATCGACCTATCGGAGCTTCCGACACGGGCGACGCTCGTCGTCTCCGACACGCGGTACTTCACGACCGGGCACACGATCTCGCAGGAGGGACGCTACGTCTACGTCCACGGCTCCGACGCTCAGGCCGGCGCCAACGGCGGCACGCTGATCTTCGACGTCGGCGCGAGCGCGACGGCGCCGCCGCTGGTGGGCACGTGGGCCGAGCGCTACGTGCACGATGCGACCATCCGCAACGATACGATGTGGGCGGCGGCCATCAACGACGGCCGGCTCGACGTCGTGTATCTCGGCGCCGACCGGAGGAATCCCCGCTTCGTCACCGACATCGTCTATCCCGGCGCCGGCACGCACAATGCGGACCTGACGACCGACGGCAGCTACGTCATGACGACCGATGAAGTCGGCTCGACTCGCAAGTCGCTGAAGGTCTGGGATGTCTCCGACATCGACAACATCCGCAAGGTCGCCGATTACACGCACAACGCCGAAGAGATCATTCACAACGTGCACACCAAGGGCGACCTTGCGGTCGTTTCGTGGTACACCGCCGGCACCCGCATTCTCGACATCTCCGATCCGACCGATCCGGTCGAGGTCGGATTCTACGACACGTTCCCGGGGGCGATGAACACGTACGCCGGCAACTGGGGAACCTATCCCTACTTCCCGAGCGGTAAGATCATCTCGAGCGACATGCAGACGGGACTGTACGTCTTCACGTTCGACGGCGCGCGTCGCGGCACGATCAGCGGCACCGTGCGCGATGCCGTCAGCGGGGAGCCGGTGCCCAACGCCGTCATCGAGATCCCCTCGCTCGGCCGACAGATCACTGCCGACGCCGAAGGACGCTATCGCCTGACCGCCGCGACCGACACGCTTGGCTTCCGCGCCTCCGCGACCGATCATTTCGCCGTGACCGGAAGCTTCGTGCTCACCGTCGCGGGCGCGACCGCCGACATCACGCTGCGGCCGGTGGTCTACGCCAACGTCACCGTCCGCGTGATCGACGCTGAGACCGGCGACGTCGTTCCGAGCTACTCGTGGCGCGCGCTCTCGCAGATCGGCGGCTCCGACAGCAGCGGAACGACCTCGACGCCGCTGACGTTCCGCGTGCCGACGGAGGGATCGTCCAGCATGCTGATCGGCGCCTGGGGTTATCGTTCGCAGACGATCACGCTCACGCCGACCGCGGGCACGCAGCTCGTGAGCCTTGTGCCCGGCTACGCCGACGACGCCGAGCTCGATCTCGGCTGGTCGATGGCTGCGCCCGGCGACGACGCGCAGGCCGGTCGCTGGGAGCTCGGCATTCCCATCGGGACGTTCTTCAACGGAACCTTCATCCAGCCGGAGCTCGACCATACCGGAGGTGTCGGATCGCGCGCGTTCATCACGGGTCTCACCGGCACCGAAGCAGGAATCGTCGGATCGAGCGACGTCGACAGCGGCCGCACGTCGCTGACGTCGCCGCCGATGGACCTGACCCGGTACCTGAATCCGACGCTCGCCGCGTGGTTCTGGTACTCGCGCGATCGCTACCCGCGCGGCGGCTCGACCAACGACACGCTTCTGGTCTCGCTCTCCGGAGACGACGGCGCCACCTGGCAGGTCGTCGACCGCATCCTCGGCACCGGCAACGAGTGGCGCCGCTACACCTATCGCGTCTCGCAGTACATGACGCCGACCGCCGCGATGCGCCTGCGTGTCGAGGCGTCGGACCTGCAGGAGCAGTCATGGGTCGAAGCGGGGCTCGATGACTTCGAGGTGATGGGGGAGAGGATCTCCGGCGCCGGCGACGAGCTCGCGACCGGTGGCGCCCGCGTGAGCGTTCGGCCGAATCCGGCCGGCACCGTCGCGACCATCGAGGTCTCGCTCGGCGCGCCGATCGCCGCCGGACGGCTCGAGCTCTACGACGGCCTCGGCCGTCGCATCGCTACGCTGCACGACGGCGCCTTCGCCGCAGGCACGTCGGCGTTCGCGCTCGACGCGTCGGCGCTGGCGCCCGGTCACTACACGTGGCGCCTTGCCGGCGCGACCGCCGTGCCGCTGAGCGGCACGATCGGCGTCGTACGGTAGCAGCGCATCGTCGAACTGAACGAGCACGGGGGACGCGGAATCATCCGCGTCCCCCGTGCTGTTTTCTTTGCGGACGGCAACGACGCCGTCGATGGCGTGAGCCTCGACCCTCGATCACCCGCGCGGCAGTCGCACGCGCAGGACCGTTCCCCGCGTCCCGAGCGCGGCGGCGGTCACCGACCCGCCGTGGGCTTCGACGATGCGTGCCGCCAATGCTGGACCGAGTCCGGTGCCGACGGCGATCTCGCCCTTGCGGCGGCGACCGCGGCGCAGCGACGCCGAGAGCTCCTCGAGCGCCTCGGGTGCGAGCGCGACGCCGTCGTCGCAGATCTCGATCAGCAGGTCGGCTCCGGCGGACGTCACGGTCACGGAGACTCCGGTGCCGGTGCGCGTTGCCGCGTCGGCGAGCAGCAGGCAGAGCGCGCGACGCATGCGGTTGTGCGCCAGCGGCCACCAGTCGAGTCCCGCATCGATCTCGACGCCCGCGCGGCCGGCGAGCCCGGCATCGGCGATCGCCTCGTCGACGAGGGCGGCGATCGGTACGTGGCTGCGGCTGACGGTGTGCTGTCGCGCCTCGATGCGTGCGATCTCCTGGAGATCGTCGAGCAGGCGGTGCATCTCGTCGGCGCTCGTGCGGATCGCCTCGATGAACTGTCGAGTCTCCTCGCTATCGAGCGTCTGCTCATGCAGCAGCAGATCGGTCAGCGAGAGAATCACCGTCAGCGGATTGCGCAGGTCGTGCGCCGCCGTGTCGAAGACCTCGAGCCGATCGGAGGCCGCGCTGTCGGCGGATGTCATCAGAAGTTCGGGCAACGTCTGTCGGTCTCCGTGAGTGGAACGAGTCGGTCGGATGCGAGAGGGATACGACGCGGAGCGCGGGCGGCTGTTTAACGCCGCGCACGAATGGTCTCAACCTTACGAAAAGAGGGGACGAGATGGAAATCTCGTCCCCTCCGAAGACCGATCGTCGACGCGACTAGTGGATCTCGAGGTAGCGCTCGAGCTCCCACTCGGAGACCGCGAGGCGATAGCTGTTCCACTCGGCCATCTTGGCCTTGTAGAAGCGCTCGAACGTGAACTCACCGAGCGCCTCACGGATGACGGTGTTCGCCTTGAGGGCCTCGAGGGCCTCCTGCAGCGTGCCTGCGACCGAGCCGATGCCGCGCTCGTGCAGCTCGTCGGGCGACATCTCGAACAGATCGTCCTCGACCGGATCGGGAGCCTTCATGCCCTTCTCGATGCCGTCGAGTCCGGCGGCCAGCAGGACGGCGAACGCGAGGTACGGGTTGGCGGCCGGATCGGGGCAGCGGATCTCGACGCGCACCGCCTTCTCGCGGCCCGGCGTGTAGCGCGGCACGCGGATGAGCACCGAGCGGTTGCGCTGGCCCCAGGCGACGTTGACCGGAGCCTCGTAGCCGACGACGAGTCGCTTGTAGCTGTTGACCGTCGGGTTGATGATCGCGTTGAGCGCCTTGACGTGATGCATCTGTCCGGCGATGAAGCTCAGCGCCGTCTCGCTCAGCGAGTAGTGCTTCGCATCGGCGTCGAACATGGCGTTGCGGCCGTCGGTCGTGAAGAGCGACTGGTGCACGTGCATGCCCGAGCCGTTGATGCCGGCGATCGGCTTCGGCATGAAGGTCGCGTGCAGGCCGTGAAGCTGCGCGACGGACTTGAGCGCGAAGCGCAGCGTGACCGATGCGTCGGCGCCCGTGAGCGCGTCGCAGTAGCGGAAGCCGATCTCGTGCTGGCCGACGGCGACCTCGTGGTGCAGCGCCTCGACGTCGATGCCGAAGGCCTGCAGGGCGAAGGCCATCTCCTGACGGATCTCGCTGGCGGCGTCGGTCGTCTGGTCGAAGTACCCGGCCTCATCGTGCGGGATCGGCGTGATGCCGCCGTTCTCGCGCTTGAACAGGAAGAACTCGAGCTCCGGACCGACATTGAAGGCGTAGCCGAGCTTGTTGGCGCGCTCGATCTGGCGCTTGAGGATGCCGCGGGGATCACCCTCGAACGGACGTCCGTCCGGCATGAACACGTCGCAGATGATGCGCGCGCGCGTTCCGGAGGTCGAGCCCGCCGTCCACGGGATCACCGCGAAGGTGCTGAGGTCGGGCTTCAGGAACATGTCGCTCTCGTGCACGCGGGTGAAGCCCTCGATCGACGAGCCGTCGAACCAGACATTCTGGTCGATCGCGTCCTCGAGCTTCCAGACCGGAATCGTCACCGCCTTGAGCGTGCCGACGATGTCGGTGAACTGCAGGTTGACGAACTGCACGTCGTGCTCCTTCGCAAGCCTCAGTACGTCCTGCTTGGTCAGTCCCATTGCCGCAATCTCTCCCGGAGTGGGTGTGTGAATCGCCGGTCGGTCCTCGGCGGTCGTCGAGTCGTGCTGTGCCATGGCTCTACGGTTAGTGTGTGTGCTGAACGAGTTGCTACGTGCCGTCAGAATCGATTTCTCTACCTTGCCGCTCTTGCCGGACGTGTCTCCGCGACGACCGTCTCGGCATGGCGAAACGGGAGCGCGAGCGTCTCCTTGTGCGTCGAGAGGACGAGGTTCGTCCGCGTTCCGATGACGCCCGGCCAGCGCTGGATCTCGCCCAGCAGCGCCTCGAGCGTCGCAGTGTTCCGGGTCCGGATCTTCAGGATGTGCGAGCCCTCGCCCGTGATCGCGTGGCACTCCATCACCTCCTCGTGCTCGATCGCCAGCGCGAGAAAGCCGGGATAGTTCGTCGAGGAGTCGACGCGGACCATGATGAAGGCCGCGATGTCGAGCCCCAGGTGCCGCGGGTCGAGCTGCGCCCCGAAGCCGCTGATGACGCCCCGCTCCTCGAGCTTGCGTACGCGCTCGGCGACCGCCGGCGAGGAGAGCCCGACGAGCTCGGCCAGCGTCCCGAGATGGATCCGGCCCTGCGTCTGCAGCGTCCGGAGGATCTCCAGGTCGATCGCGTCGAGATCGGTCGAAAGGCGCATTGGCCTAAAATCCTTAAGTGATTGGGCCAACATACGAAAGAATCTTAGGCGACCTGCCAGCCCGGGCGCATTTTTACAGTTTTCCTGCCGGAAGGGCTCCGGCACCCATCACCAGCAGCGGCCCCGGCGGCCGCAGAGCCACATGATCGAGCGTTATACGCGCCCCGCGATGGGGGCGATCTGGAGCGACGAGAACAAGTACCGCATCTGGCTGGAGATCGAGACCCTCGCGGTCGAGGCGCAGGCCGAGCTCGGCGTCGTCCCGCAGGAGGCCGCGCGCGCCGTGCGCGAGCGCGGCAACTTCGATGTCGCCCGCGTCCTCGAGATCGAGGAGACGACCAAGCACGACGTCATCGCCTTCCTGACGAACGTCGCCGAATACGTCGGCGAGCCGTCGCGATACGTCCATCTCGGCATGACCTCCTCCGACGTGCTCGATACCTGCCTGGCCGTGCAGCTCAAGCAGGCTGGCGAGATGCTGCTGGCGGGACTGGAGTCGCTGCGCGACGTGCTCGCGCGGCGCGCGGTCGAGTTCAAGAACACGCTGATGATCGGTCGCTCGCACGGCATCCACGCCGAGCCGATCACGTTCGGCCTGAAGCTGGCGCTGTGGTACGAGGAGACGAAGCGCAACATCGAGCGGATGAAGCGCGCCAACGAGGTGATCGCCTACGGTCAGATCAGCGGAGCGGTGGGGACGTTCGAGCACCTGAGCCCGGAGGTCGAGGAGTACGTCTGCGAGCGGCTCGGCCTGAAGCCCGATCCGGTGACGACCCAGGTCGTGCAGCGCGATCGCCACGCCGAGTTCATGACGACGCTCGCGGTCGTCGCCGCGACGCTCGAGCAGTTCGCGACCGAGATCCGCCACCTTCAGCGCACCGAGGTGCTCGAGGCCGAGGAGTACTTCTCGGCCGGACAGAAGGGCAGCTCGGCGATGCCGCACAAGCGCAACCCGATCGTCTCCGAGCGCATCTGCGGCATGGCGCGCATCGTTCGCGCGAACGCCCTGGCCGCGCTCGAGAACGTCGCGCTGTGGCACGAGCGCGACATTAGCCATTCGTCGGTCGAGCGCGTGATCTGTCCGGACTCGACGATCGCCCTGGACTACATGCTCGAGAAGATGACGACCATGGTCGACCGCCTGATCGTCTATCCGGAGAACATGCTGAAGAACCTCGCGATCACCAGCGGCCTGCACTTCTCGCAGACGATTCTCCTGGAGCTCGCCAAGCAGGGGATCAGCCGCGAGGATGCCTACGCGATGGTGCAGCGCAACGCGATGGAGGTCTGGCGCACGCGCGAGAACTTCGCCGACGTCCTCAAGCGCGACGCCGCGCTGACCGCGGTCGTGCCGTCGGAGCGCATCGACGAGCTCTGCGATCTTCAGAAGTCGATCCGCAACGTCGACTACATCTTCAAGCGCGCCGGTCTCGAGGGCTGACCGCGCACGAGAGTGATCGCGCACGAGGGCGATCGATGGCCGCGCATGAGTGCGGGGCTATCGATCGCCGTCGGTTCCCTCCTGGACGTTCTCGCGCGCGTCCTGCAGGTCCTCCTGTTCCGGGCTCGGCCGCGGCTGGCCGCCGGCGTTCTCTGGCTCGAAGCTGAGCTCGATGAAAATGGGGAAGTGATCCGAGCCGATCGCCTCGAGACGCCGCATGCCGATCAGGCGGAAGTGGTTCGTGTGAAAGACGTGATCGAGCGGGTAGCGCAGCAGGAAGTACCCCGCGTGGTAGCTGTTGTACATGCCCCGCCCGATGCGCGGGTCGAGCATGCCACTGATCTCCTGGAACAGCTCCGTCGTCTGCGACCACGCGACGTCGTTGAGATCGCCGGCGACGATCGCCGGGCGATTGCGCCCGCGCACCTCGCGCGCGACGAGGATGAGCTCGGCGTCGCGCTGATCGGAGTTGGAGCCCGGTATCGGCGGCCGAGGATGCAGGCAGTACAGGTCGATCGTCTCGCCCGACGGCAGCTCGACGCCGGCGCGGATCGAGGGGATCGAGTCTTCGACGAGATGCCGCACCTGCACATCGCTGAGACGCCGGCGTGACATGAGGATCATGCCGTAGGTGTTCGCGAGCGGCTCGCGCTCGACATACGGATACAGCGTCTCGAGAAACCGCAGTTGCTGCGCCCACCACTCATCGGTCTCCACCGCCAGGATCACATCCGGATTCGACGACCGCACGGCCGCGGCGAACGCCTCGACGTTGCGGTTGCGCATCAGCACGTTGCAGATCATCACGCTGATCGAGCGCTGCGGCGCGTAGCGCGTCGCGGGCAGTGACTGCTCGCGCGCAAGCGGTGTGTACGGGTAGATCTGCGTGAACTGGTAGAGCGCCGCGGCGACGAGCACCGCGGCCGTCGCGCGTGCGAAGCGGCTGCGCCGGTACACCAGCAACAGCGCGGCGGCGGCGGCAAGCGAGAAGAGCGCGGTCTGCAGCCTGGGAAATCCGATCGCTCGGATCCACCACTGCTTCGCCTCGAACAACGGCAGCAGCGTTGCGAACACGAGCAGCAGAACGACGGCCGCGAGGATCCACCCGAAGATGATTTTCATTCGCTAGAATTTGCTGAGATCACGCCCGAACAATCGTGCCTTGATCCAGTCGAAGAGCACGAGGACCTTGTTCTTGAGACTCACCAGGCGCGTCAGGTATGCCGAGCGCCAGAAGAAGTACGTCGTCTCGCCGCGCCAGTGCAGGTCGGCGCGCGGGATGTCGGCGAGCGCCTTGCTGCCGCCGACGTAGGCGAGCATTCCGAGGTTCCTGAAGCTGAACGCAGCGGGCTGCTTTCCGTTGGCGATGCTGTTGAGAGCTCGCGCGAGGTACTTGCCCTGCTGCATCGCCGCCTGCGCCGTCTGCGGCAGCACCGCGCCGCCCGGCGTCGCGCAGTCGCCAACCGCGTAAATCCCGGGGTGCGATGGAACGCGCAGGTACTCGTCCGTGACGATCCGCCCGCGCTCCTTCGCGAACGGCAGACGCTCGACGAACGGCCGCGCGACGTTGCCGGTCGACCAGACGATCACCTCCGCATCGACGACCTCACCGGACTTCAACTTCAGGTAGCCCTCGCCGACCTCCTCGACCGGCGTCTCCAGTCGCAGCTCGATTCCCTGGCGGTCGAAGTGCGCGATCGTGTAGTCGCGAAGCTTCTGGTCGAAGGTCGTCAGGATCGTGTTCATCGCCTCGAAGAGCGTGATGCGGATGCTCCCGACGAGTTCGGGGTAGGACTTCACGAGGTCCTCCTCGAGCAGGTCGTGCAGCTCGGCGGCGAACTCGATGCCGGTCGGCCCGCCGCCGACGACGACGAAGTGCAGCAACTGCGCGCGGCGCTTCAGCGGGATGCCCGGGACGTCGGCGCGCTCGAGGCAGGAGATGATCCGCTCGCGGATCGTCCGGGCGTCGGAGAGCTCCTTGAGGAAGATCGCGTGCTCCTCGACGCCGGGGATGCCGAACGTGTTGTTGCCGGCTCCCACGGCGACGACGAGCGTGTCGTACGCGACGCTGAAGCGGGTCTCCGGATCGGGACTCTGGCAGACGACGACGCGCTCAGCGAGGTCGACCTCCATGGCCTCCCCCTGGATGAAGTCCACGTTCCTGCGCGCCTTGCGGATCGGCTCGATGATGCTGCGCAGCTCGACGGTGCCGACGGTGGTGCTCGGCAGCAGCGGCGTGAACAGGAAGTGGTTGCGGGGACTGACGACGGTGACCGCATAGGCCGCCGTGTCGATCTTCCCGAGCAGCATGAAGGCGGCGAAGCCGCTGCCGAGGATCACGAGTCGCTGTTGATCGGACATTCGAATTCAGGGTTTCTTGGAGGAAGATACCGAGGCGTCGGCAGGAATGCCCTCCGACGGGTCACGTGGGCACCGCCTCGTCGGCGCCGGACGCGAAACCGACGTGCGAAACTCATGTGTCAGGGGGCTTGCATTCCGACTGGAACTGGCTGAACTTCCCAGCTCGTGCTGCCATGAGGCTTCATCCCGCTCGAACCCACCCCACCCCACGAGCGGCGACCGCGCTGTGTCGCCGCGCATTGTTGTCGGATCAGTGAACACTCCCGGACTTCGCGTCGGGTGTCGCCAGCCGATGACTGACGACGAGATCCATCTGCCATCCTTGGAGGCTCACACCATGAGCGTTTCGATTCTGTTTGCTCGACGAACCTGTTGGTCTCTCTTCGCGCTCTTCCTCCTGCTGCTCGGCGCGCCGCAGCCTGCGGACGCCGCACTCTCGGCGTTCCAGTTCGCAACCGCTGCAACCTCGTGGTCGAGCATCTCCGGCACCGGTAGCCGACTGATGTCTCCGACGGTCGATGACGGCGCCGCCGCATCGACGAGCATCGGCTTCACGTTCAACCTCGACGGAACGAATTACACGAACTTCTCGGCCAGCTCGAATGGACTTCTCGGTCTGACGACGGGAACCGTCACGACCGCGTATTCTAACAGCATGCCGACGAGCTACGGCTACCCGATCATCACGCCGCTGTGGGACGACCTCTATCTGAGTGCGACCAGCCACGGCATCTGGTACCAGGTCACCGGCAGTGCGCCGAACCGCGTGCTGACGGTCGAATGGAACGTTCGGCACATCTCGAGCACGGGATCGAACTACGAGTTCCAGGTCAAGCTCTACGAGGGCTCGAACCAGGTGGACTTCGTCTACGGACCGAGCACGCCCTACACGTCGCAGTCCGCCTCGGTCGGCATGTCGATCAACACCGGCAACTTCGCGTCGGTGACCTTCGGCTCGCCGTCGAGCGTCAGCTACTCCTCGGCGAACAACAACAACAACACGTTCCCGTCGTCGGGCGTCGTCCTCCGGTGGACCCTCTGCCAGGGCAACATCGCGCTCGCCGGCAGCACGGCCGAAGGCGGCACAGCGGGCATGGCCAGCGGTGACACGCTGCTGTCGACCAAGTCGCTGACGATGGGCTCGACGACGACGTATCGTCCGTTCACGGCCACCGTCGGCGCGACGCCGTGCGCTCCGCTGACGTACCAGTTTTCGATCACCGGACCCGCGGCCGCAGACTACCAGATCTCGCCGACGAGCGGTCCGCTGTCGGCGAACTCGTCGGTCACGCCGGTGATCACGTTCACGCCGCGAGCCGACGGGCCGCGTCATGCGACGTTGACCGTCACCGACAACTATGGTCTGAACCGGACCTATCCGCTCAAGGCGACCGGTGTTCGACGCATCGCGTTCGACGGCAACATCGCGCAGGGAGGCACCGCGGCGATGGCCAGCGGTGATACGCTGCTGCAGGGACTGGGCACCGCCCGACTCGGCACGATCACGTTCACGCCGCTGACGCTGCGGAACTTCTCGACCGACCTTGCCGCGACGCCGGCGACCGCGACGTACGCGATCAACGACCCGACCGGTCAGTACACGATCGCCCCGCCGACGGCGACGATCGGCTCCGGCCAGACGAACACGCCGGTGATCACGTTCAGGCCGACCGGCGTCGGACCGCAGTACGCCCAGATGACGGTCTCCGTCGACAACGAGACGCGGGTGTACGTCCTGGCGGCCATCTCGGCCGCGCCGCAGATGACGGTCACCTCCGGCGGACTCGATCTCGGCGGCACCGTCGTGCTGCACCGCGAGACCGCGTGCGCGGGTGAGCAGGTCCTGACGATGCCGATCGAGATCCGCAACGTCGGACTCGTCCCGACGACGATCCGCAACGCCGCGGTGTACCTCGTCGACTCGCTCAGCACCATCGACCTCGCGGTCCGGCCGCTGCAGCGTGATGCCTTCGGCCGCCTGGTCGTCGATCCGACGTACCAGATCGCGTCGTCGCCCGGTGGCGCTCCGCTCAATCGCGCCATCGACCAGTCCTGGCCGCTGACGCTGCTGCCGGGTCAGTCGCGGACGCTGTACCTCAACTTCGTCGGACCGATGCCGGGCAACCGCCCGTCGCGCGTGTTCCTGTGGACCGACGGCGAGAACTTCGCCTTCGCCGATACCAACGGCGCGGTTCAGACCGGCGTGTTGAGCTTCCTCGCGCGGCCGAACGTGATCGGCGGAACCCTCGCCGGCACGATCGACAACAAGCCGCTCAAGCCGGTGGTCTTCGGCGAGGTGAAGATCGGCGACACTGCCTATAGCTCCATCGTCGTCGCCAATGCCGGCCTGTGTGATCTCCGGATCTCGCGCGCCGACCTGCGCTTCATCACCGGCGACGTCAACGAGTTCCGCGTCGTGCGCGCGTTCGCCGGAGCGCGGATCGATCCGATCACCGACGACTACATCGTGCCGGCGCAGTCGACCGACACCATCGTCGTGAGCTTCATCCCCGGAGGAAGGGGAGGACGGCGCGCAACGCTGCTGATGAAGACCAACGACTCGACGCTCTATCTGCAGGGTCTCAGCGAGCGAGGCGTGCAGCGCCTCGACGTCTTCGGCACCGGCACGACCGACCTGGTCGGACGTGACCTGTACCTCGGATCGGTCGTCGTCGGACGCACGGTCAGCGGTGTCGTCGAGTTCAGCAATCCGAACCTGATCGCGATCGACGTCGATGCGATCGAGATCATCGGACCCGACGCCGCCGACTTCACGATGGACCCGGCGCGTCCGTGGCCGGCGTTGCCGGTGCAGGTCGGAAGCAACGGCTCGATCCAGCTCGGCGTGCTCTTCACCGCGCAGGGACTGCAGGGACGTCGTGAGGCAACCATCGTGCTGTCGGCCAGTGGCCGTCGCCTCGGTGCTGCCCGACTGACGGCCGTCGCCGGCAACGTGGAGATCGTCGTGTCGCCGCTGTCGCTCTTCGACGACGTCACCGTGTCGGCCGGTCAGACCGTCCGCCGCACCGTCGTCATCAGCAACGTCGGAACCTTCGACCTGATCCTGCAGCCGCCGACGATCGACGGTGCGGATGCCGCGAACTACCGCGTCGGCGTCCTGCCGCGCCTGGTGGTTCCGCCGGGTGGAACGGAGTATCTCGAGGTCACGTTCAGTCCCGAGAACACCGGACAGTCGTCGGCGTCGCTGACGATCGCCAGCAATGCCGGCACGCCGGTCGTGGTTTCGCTGGGCGGCACCGCTCAGGGCGTCCGTTCGCCCGACGAGGAGGATCCCTCGCGCTCGCTCGATCGCGACGACCGTGACGCGCGCTCGACGCCGTCGTCGGCCGCTCTCGAGCTCGCACTCGGGCGCGTGGAGGCCTCGGTGGGTCCGAACCCGGCATTCGACCGTCTCGGCGTCACGGTGGCCTCCGGAAGGAGCCTGCGCCTGACGCTCTCGATCGTCGACGTGACCGGTCGGATCGTCCAGCGGATGAATGATGTCGACCTCGCGGCCGGCACCAGCGCCTTCGACGTGAACATCTCCGACGTCCCCGCGGGGACGTACGGACTGCGCCTGGACGGACCGGGAATCGCCCGGACCGTCCGCTTCGTCGTCGCCCGATAGACTGCGGCGATTTCTCTCGCGACCCCCTGTTCTTCGACGACGGAGAACAGGGGGTTTGTTTTTGGGCGGCGATGCCGGCCATTCCCGTATTTTCGCCCGGTTGACAGCGTCGGATTCGACGCATCCCCCCGTACCTCCGAACTCTGGACTCATCGATGAAGCACATTTTCTTCTGGGTCGCATTCCTGGCGGCGGCCGCCGGCCTCGCGTGGAACGTGCGTCGCCTGATCGGATATCTGCGACTGGCAAAACCCGACAACCGCTTCGGCAACGTCGGCACACGCATCCGGAACGTGCTCGTCGTGGCCATCGGCCAGTCGAAGCTGCTGCGCGAGCCGGTCGCCGGCGCGATCCACGCGATGATCTTCTGGGGCTTCCTCGTGCTGCTGGCGGCGGTGATCGAGTCGGTCGTCGAGGGATTGATCCCCGGCGGCAATCTCTTCTGGCTCGGACCGGTCTACAGCGTCCTGAGCCTGTCGCAGGACATCTTCTGCGTGCTGATCCTCATCGGTGTGCTCTGGGCGCTGTACCGCCGCTACATCAGCGTCCCGCCGCGCCTGCGGGTCGACAGCGCCGAGCGCCGCGACGCGGCGCTGATCCTGGTGCTCATCGGCGTGATCGTCGGCGCGCTGCTGGTCTCCAACGCCGCGCGACTGCCGGCGGGCGAGGAGAGCGAGTGGGCGGTGCGTCCGGTCGGCGCGCTGCTGCGCGGGCTCTTCGACGATCCCGCGACCGCGCGCATGGTCTTCGAGATCACCTGGTGGATCCACATCGTCGCGATCCTCGGGTTCATGAACTACCTGCCGTACTCGAAGCACCTGCACGTGCTGACGTCGATCCCCAACGTCTACTTCGCGCGCATCGACGAGTCGGGCGCGAAGCTCGACAAGATCGATTTCGAGGCGGAGGGCGTCGAGAAGTTCGGTGTCTCCGACATCGAGGACTTCACCTGGAAGCAGCTCCTCGACGGCATGACGTGCACGCACTGCGGCCGTTGCACGAGCGTGTGTCCGGCGGCGATCACCGGCAAGGTGCTCGACCCGCGGCAGGTGATCATCCAGATCAATCACCGCACGCTCGACAAGGCTCCGCTGATGGTCGGCGAGAATGGAACGCTCATCCAGCGCGCCAGCGACGAGGTCGAGCGCGAGCAGGCGGAGCAGGCCGGCGCGGCTGTGCTCGAGAAGAAGCTCGCCGGCGACTACATCCCGGTCGAGGCGCTCTGGCAGTGCACGACGTGCATGGCCTGCGTGCAGGAGTGTCCGGTGATGATCGAGCACGTCCCGGCGATCGTCGACATGCGCCGTGCGCTCGTGATGATGGAGGCGAACTTCCCCGCGGAGGTGCAGCCGGCCTACCAGAGCATGGAGAACAACTTCAACCCCTGGGGCTTCCCGCACGACGAGCGCGCGGCGTGGGCCGCGGACCTGCCGTACGTGAAGGTGATGGAGGATACGACCGAGCAGGAGCGCGCCGAGCTCGACGTGCTCTTCTGGGTCGGGTGCGCCGGCAGCTACGACGACCGCTACAAGAAGGTCACGCGCTCGTTCGCCGAGCTGATGAACATCGCGGGCGTCAAGTTCGCGATCCTCGGCACCGAGGAGCGCTGCAACGGCGATCACGCGCGGCGCACCGGCAATGAGTATCTCGCGCAGATGCTCATCCAGATGAACGTCGAGACCATGAACGGCTATGGCGTCAAGAAGATCGTCACGAGCTGTCCGCACTGCTTCAACATCATGCTCAACGAGTACCCCTACTTCGGCGGGCGTTACGAGGTGGTGCACCACACGACGTTCATCTCCGACCTCGTCAAGCAGGGGCGCATCAGAACCGAGGCGGCGGCCGCGCAGGGGTCGGTGACCTATCACGACAGCTGTTATCTCGGCCGCTACAACGACGTCTACGACGAGCCGCGCGAGCTCATCGGCTCCACCGCGGGCCACGCGGTCGTCGAGATGGAGCGCAGCAAGAGCCGCGGCCTGTGCTGCGGCGCCGGCGGCGGTCAGATGTTCATGGAGGAGACCGAGGGCAAGCGCATCAACATCGAGCGTACCGAGGAGGCCCTCGCCACCGGCGCCGACACGATCGCGACGGCGTGCCCCTTCTGCATGACGATGCTCAACGACGGCGTCAAGTCGAAGGACCAGGACGACAACGTCCGTGTGCAGGACGTCGCGGAGATCGTGCTGCAGGCGGTAAAGGCATAGGCGGCCGCGCGCATCGCGCGCGCTGGACGAACGAACGCAGCGCGCCCCGGTTCACGAGTGGACCGGGGCGCGCTGCGTTTCGTCGGGATCGACCGTTGGCTACTGTGGCACGGCGAAGCGGCCGCTCATGAGCGCCATCTGCGCGCGGCTGACGGTGTCCTGCAGCGTGCCGCAGAAGCGCCCGTAGGGCTGACCTCCGTTGACGAGTGAGTCGAGCTGGATGCGACCCTCGGTCGAGCGATAGACCTTCGGCGCGGTGCCGCGACGACGCAGCTCGAGCCGGACGTAGGAGCCGGCATCGCCGACGTCGGTGTTGAACGGATACGTGCCGGGGAAGCCGCTCGGCATGTGCACGTCGAGGATGATGATCGCGCCCGGATCGTCGGCGATTGCGACCGTGTCGCGGATCGAATAGATGATCGTCGCGTCGTCGGTGCGATGCAGGAACTCGACATCGGCCGCGGCGTCGAGGCGCACGAGCTGGCCCTGGTATCCCGAGCCCGACATGATGAACCCGTTGAGGCCGACCGCCGAGGTCTGGGCCGAGTCGCAGGGGTTGAGCGCGAGTGTCGGATCGAGGTTGTTGTTGCCGGTCGGCTGGTCGTCGCCGCAGCCGCCGACGGCAAGGGCCGCGACGAGTGCGAGCGCAAGAGGTGAGAGACGAAGCTTCATGGCGTGACGGTTCGGTTGGGAGAGGATGACGCGGCGCAGAGGTCCCGGCGCGTCGCTTCGGTGAGAGCGACTAAAGATGGTCACGGACGGCCATTCTCACAAACCCCGGCTCCGTCATCTTCACGCAGCGAAGATCTGTCTTCCGCGGTATCGGCATCGTCCGGCACGGCTACCGCCGAAGACGGATCCCCGACTCGCTCCGCTCGTCGAGGATGACGATGGGCGCCTCGAGTGGGGATTTGTATGCGCTCCTGCAGACGTGTCACCACCGTCTGTCCCGTTGTCCGCGCGGCCGGTCGATACGTCCGACCAGGACCGACACTCTGTCGGTGTGATAGGGAGAAAATCGGCGAAATCTCTACGAAATCGCATTGGCACGCCCGTTGAAAAGGGGCCACCACGTCGCGCACAGCGCGGCGAATTCCAACGTCGTACAGCAACTGATAACCGATTCAACGGAGGGTTTCATCATGGCTATCGTCCGCTTCAATCCGATGAACGAGGTCCTGAACCTG
The DNA here is from genome assembly GCA_035539855.1 of Kapaibacterium sp. (SeqCode). Classification (GTDB taxonomy): domain Bacteria; phylum Bacteroidota; class Ignavibacteria; order OLB7; family OLB7; genus DATLHO01. Next base: position 16,225 of record DATLHO010000288.1, read on the forward strand.
CAGCGCGAGATGGACCGACTCGTCGACCGATTCTTCCCGGCCACGCGCAACGACGACGAGGCGGCCCGCTCGGCGGTCTGGCGCCCGACGGTCGACATCCACGAGGATGAGAACAACTACATGATCGACGCCGAGCTGCCGGGCATGCGCAAGGAGGACGTGAAGATCAGCTTCCAGGACGGCGTCCTGTCGATCTCCGGCGAGCGCAGCTACGAGTACGAGGAGAAGCCGGCGGCGGCCGAGGAGAAGGCCGGCAACGGCAACGGCAACGGCAATGGCAACGGCGGGACGGTCGAGGGACGTGTCTCGGTCGAGCGCCGCGCGAGCCGGAGCTGCCACCGCATGGAGCGCTTCTACGGTCGCTTCCATCGCAGCTTCACCTTCCCGACGGCGGTCAATCCCGACACGATCAACGCGCGCTTCGAGAACGGCGTCCTGAAGGTCACCGTTCCGAAGGCCGAGCAGGTCAAGCCGCGGCAGATCGAGATCGGATAATCCCGCCGCATCTCGATCGTCAGCAACCCAGCGCAATCGAAGCGAAGCCCGGTCCCACCGACCGGGCTTCGCGCGTCTGAAACGGCCGGAAGGCCCCCGAACCGTCGGTTTTACCCACCGGAACAATTCGCTTTGCCTCCCGAGCATCATCGGCGCTATCTTTGCCATGTTTTTCCCGGTTCTATCTCTCGCGACGGAGGGTTGTACGATGGCTAACGGGGGCGCGAAAGAGCATCCGGTGATGGAGATCCGCATCACCGGACTGCCGGACGGGGATCAGACCTTTTCCTTCGAGGCGGACGCGTCGGAGATCGACCTGCCGAGATTCCGCGGTCCGGTGACCGTCAGCGGAACGCTCCGCAAGGTCTCGACGCAGTTCTTCGTCCAGGGCACGTCGCGCGGCACGTTGATCGGCGAGTGCGATCGGTGCCTGGCCGAAGTGCACCGCGCGGTCGAGGCCCCACTGAACCTGTTCTACCAGGTCTCACCTGATGCCCGCTCCGCGGCGCGGACCGCGCCGGACGAGGACGCGGCCGACGTTCAGAGCATCCATCCGGAGCAGGACGTGATCGTCCTCGACGCCGAGGTGCGACAGTCGCTGATGCTCGAGGTGCCGCTGAAGGTCCTCTGCCGCGACGACTGCGCGGGACTCTGTCCGGGATGCGGCGCGAACCTCAACACCGAGCAGTGCCGGTGCGAGGAGCCTCCGATCGATCCGAGATGGGCCAAGCTCGCCGATCTCTACAAGAACACTGAAGAGAACTAGTACACGAATACAGCGATTCAACATCATCAGGAGTAGACCATGCCGAATCCCAAACGGAAAATGTCGAAGTCGCGTCGCGACAAGCGTCGGACGCACTACAAGGCCACGGCCGCCACGTTCGGCAAGTGCCCGAACTGCGCCGAGGCGAAGCAGCCGCACATGGCCTGCCCCAACTGTGGCTACTACAACGGTCGTGTGATTCTGCGCACGAACGAGTACGCATAAGCGCCGACCCGACGAACGTCGTCGAGCGCCCATCCGGTCGATTCCATGGTGATCGACGGATGGGCGTTCGTACTTTCGCACGAAGCAGAGGAACAACGCAGACCGCAACGAGGGACACCAATCGTATGAGCAGGTTCGGTGAAGTCGTCGATCGCGTCCGCGAGACGCTCCGACTGGAGCGGCAGATCACGGACTACTACAAGAACACGGGCGACCGCTCGACCGACGAGCACGCCGCGCGCATCCTGCATGGGATCGCCGAGCGCCACGCCTCGCACGTCGAGCGCCTCGACCACCTGTGCGATCGCCTCGAGCGCGCGGCGGGTGAGGGATTCTTCGGCGAGCTCATGGAGTCGATCGGCGAGGCGCTGTCGGGGATGATCGCCACGATTCCCGTGATGATTGTCGAGTCGGGCACCGACGTCACCTACGACACGCTCGGCCGGCTCGAAGGGACGCTCGCAGGACGCTACGAGGCGCTCGAGCCCCTGCTCGACGAAGAGGGCCGCAGCATCGTTGCCGCCCTCGCCGAGAACTGCCGCCATCACATGGAGCGGCTCGTCGAGCTCGATCCCCTGTCGTAACCTCCTTCGCCACCATGACCGACCGTCCCGTGTTCCTCGATCATCTTCTGCGCAACCTCCGGCTCTCGGCCATCATCATCGGGCTCGGCCTGGCCGGCGTCGGCCTCTACGCGCTGTTCGCGCAGCAGCCGTTCGAGTGGGACATCCCGATCTACCTCGCGATCGGCATGCTGCTGAGCTCGCTCATCAACGCCATGCTCGACGCACGGCGCACCGGTGACGGGCAGGGGGGAGCGCGATGAGCGACCCGATGCCTGACGACCTCGCCGCCAACACCGCGAGCTCCGGCGCCGTGATCGTCGCGCTGATGACGGCGCCCGATGCCGCCACCGCCGAATCGATCGCGCGCGTCCTCGTCGAGGAGCGACTCGCCGCCTGCTGCAACATTCTGCCGCAGGTGCGCTCGATCTATCGCTGGGAGGATGCGATCGAGCAGGCGGACGAAGTTCTCGTCATCATCAAGACGACCGCGGCCGGCTTCGACGCGATGCGCGATCGCGTGCTCGCGCTGCACCCGTACGATCTTCCCGAGCTCATCGCCGTGCCGCTGGGCGCCGCGCACGAGCCGTATCTCGACTGGGTGCGCCAGAGCGTCGGAGCATAGCCGTCGCGCAATGGGGCACAACGAATCAGGCCCGTGGAGTGCAATCTCCACGGGCCTGATCTGTACTTGCTCCGTCGTGTGGCGTCACTCGTTCATCGTGATCGCGCCGAGGGTCTGAACGTGCTCGAGCTCACTGGCGCTGAGTCCGATACTCGTCGCATAGAGCTCGCGGGCCAGGCGCATCAGGCGATCGAAGTGCTCGGGCGTGCGCAGGGCCGCGGTCGTGAACTGGCGCGTCGCATCGCCGTTGCAGCCGAAGAGCGCGAAGTGCGCGCCGAGCGCAAGCGGCAGTGCGGGATTCTCGCTGCCGAGGGCCAGGCGGATGCGCGACTCGCCGCCTTCGAGGCGCATGCCCTGCAGGTCGTCGAGGCGATGGAAGGTCGACGTGACCACGTCGCTCGAGTCCTCGACCCGCGCGAGCGACCAGGTGTACTCCGGGCCGGCGAAGAGCACCGCGCTCTCCCACACCGCGCTCGTGTCCTTCGTCTCGTGGCGGAGCATCTCGGCGCCGAAGCGGTCGCGGACGACGATGCGATAGGTCGCGCCGCTGCCGTCGTTGAGCCAGCGGAAGTGCAGCGGACCGCGCGTCACGGCGGTGGCGCGGGGCTCGAGCGGGACGAGCATGCCGGTCGACGACGTACGGGCGCCGCGCGACGTCGGCGCGATCGCGGCGACGAAGGCCGCCTGCAGACGCGCCGGGCTCGAGACCGCGCTCGCGGTGATGTCGGCCTTCAGCGCGAGGGCGCGAAGCGCCGCCATCAGCTCCTCGTTCTTCTCGCCAGAGGCGCGCCGGACGATGTCCGCGCGAGTGTACCGTCCGGACCGCTCGAGCGTCACGACGCGGCCGTCGACGGCGAGCTGCAGGCTCGCGCCGCGAGCGACGGAGACCGTATGCAGCGAGTCGACGACCACGCCGAACGCGATCGGAACGACGCCGGCGGTGTCACGAAGTGCAACGTCGCCGCTGAAGTAGATCACGCGCACTTCCGCCGGACGCTCGGGCTCGGACGCCTTGGCGACTGCCGGAGCGGCAACGGGGTACTTCGGAGCGACAGGTCCACGCTCGCGCGCATCGGCGCCGGCGAAGGCAATGGCCGCGAGGGCGGCGACGACTGGTAGACGGTTGAAGAGTCTCATAGGGGATCCTGCAATGCACATCGGGTCCTTGTATCGATATCAGCCCGAACGCAATCGTCAATTCCTCCGAACGAGGATGGTCTTCTTGCTTCTGGTCGGGCTCCATGGTAGCTTGACTCCAACGCCGTGCCACCCCCGGCGCTCCATGTTCCCCGACCTCCTTCGCATCAGAGTACCGTGTCACCGATAGATACCCGTTCTACCTCCGAGACGTTCCTGTCGCTCATGTCGCACGTCGAGGAGCTGATCGACGCCGGGCGCATGGGCGAGGCGCGACGCATCCTCACGCAGTTCCTCGGACGCAAGGACATCGACACCCGTATGCTCCCCGCGCTCGCCGGCCTGTACCTGCGCATCGGCCGGACCGAGGCGGCGGTGCGCACGATGAAGCGCGCGATCGCCGGACGGCCCGAGGATGCCGAGCTCCACAACTCGCTCGGCCTGATCTACGCTTCGCTCGGCCGCGAGTGCGACAGTCGCGAGGAGTTCGAGCTGGCCCTGTCGCTGGATCCGGCAAACGCCGATGCACTTCGAAATCTCGCGTTCATTCTCCATCGCTCCGGCGAGCACGCGGAGGCCTACGGACTGCTCGTGCGCTGTTACCGCGCGACGCCGCTGTCGGTCGAGCTTCGGTTGATCTGCGGCACCCTACTGGAGCTCGACGGCCGGCTCGACGAAGCCGCCAACTGCTACCGCGACGCGATGGACCTCGGCGGCGTCAGCGAGCAGGTCGAGCGCGCGGCGCAGCGCATGTTCGCCCTTGGCGACGACCGGCCGATGCTCGGCTTCGAGGAGATCGTGGCGCGGCTGGAGGCCGAGCATCTCGGCGACGACAGGATCGTCACCGAGTGCCGCGACTGAGCCTCGCGGCGACCGAGCCGGATGCTCTCCGGGCTTCGCGACATCCACGCAGAAACAAGAGGCGGGCACCATCGATGCAACGGTGGTGCCCGCGTTCTGTTTGCGAAATGGCCTCAGGCCCTCGCCGGTGCTTCGAGCTCCTTCGGCAGATGCACCGCGACGTCGGATCCCTCGGCGACGAACGCCAGCGCAGGCGCACCGCTCATGTACGGCTCGAAATCACGGCCGAAGACCTCCTTCACGTCGCATTCGAGCGTCGCGCGCGTCGCCGGCCAGATGCGCCACCCCGGGTGCTCGACACGATAGCGGAGCGTGGTCAGGCCCGGTGTGCCGCTGAAGCCGTAATGCCGATGCGTGAGAAACTCCTCCGCCGATCCGGTCTGCACGTGACGGGTGCGCCCGTGCGTCGCGACGTGCAGCCGATGCCACTGCCGTCGCTCGCCGTCTCCGGTCGCCCACTCGTACTCGAACGACCCGATGCCATTGTCGCTCCCGTTCGGCATCGTGATCGCGTGACGCATCGACGCAGGTGCCGCGCGCTCGTTGAAGAGTCCGCGGGCGCCGAGCGCCGGCAGCGTGTCGGACACGAGCTGACGCACGTTGACGACGCCGTGTTCGAAGCCGCCGGCGGCGAGCGGACGCCGGACGTAGACGCGGAGGCTCACCTGCTCGAGATCGCCGTGCAGCGGATCGTCGATGCCGGCGATCCGCGCGTTGAGCACCATCGATCCGACGAGACTCAGGTACAGCCGGCCGTGGTGCCGATCGAGCTCGACGCCGTCCGGCAGATACTGCTCCAGCACACCGGGCTCGATCTCGTAGTTGAGGAATGCGAGGTAGCGCCATTCGGCGTTCATCAGGTCGACGGTGCTGGCCATGGGTCTCATCCTTGCGGTTGCCGAGTGTGCGAGCAAACCTCCGGCCAGTCGGCCGTGTAACCGCCCGGACGCTCGCCGGTATCTCGGGGAAACGCACGTGCACCACTCCAGGGAGGCGGACCATGCCTCGATCGATACTCTCCCGCTCCATGGCGATCGCACCGAGAGATCTTCAACTCATCGGTCTCGTCCTGATGCTTCTCGTCGATGCGACCGCGCACGCACAGTCGCCGCTCGGCCTCGCGATCGATCTCGCCGAGCAGCGACCAGGCATCGACGTCGAACGGCCGATTGTCATCGAGGGACGCACCGACGTTTCGCTCTCGCTGCTCAACGCGATCCCCGACGCGCAGTACACCGTCCGCATATCGGTCGACGATCTGCCGATCGGCGTGCTCTCGCTGTCGAAGCCGCCGGCGAGCGCGCTTCCGGCCGGATCGGCGGTGCACCTGCTGTACGGACAGATGCTCCACGATCTCGACAGCGCTGCCGACGAGCTCGACGTCGGGCGCTCGGCGCTCCGCAGCCGTCGCGACGTTGCGCACGCGTACGACGATGGCGGAGACTTCATCCTGGATTCGATCGATGCGCGGACGGTGCATCGGATGGCGTCGGTGGCGACGGTGCGTCCGGGAGAGCAGATGCGCGTGACGGTGGTGCGGCGAACCGCCGACGGACGGGACAGCGCGCGGTGGACGACGACCTACAGCACCGCGCCGACGGGAGAGTGGCAGATCGGATTCGGCTTCGCCTTCCCGTACGTCGTTGGCGCGCTCGAGCACTACTCGGTCCGACGCGATGCCGAAGGCGCGTATCGCGTGCGTGCCTCGAAGAGCGACGACCGGATCAGTCTCGTCCCGGCGGTGTACTTCAGCTGGGTCGCGCGTGACGATCGCTTCGAGCCCTGGTCGCTGAGCCTCAGCGGCGGCGTCGGCTTCGACATGCAGAACCCCGTCGTGCTCGTCGGCGGCGCGCTGTCGTTCCATCAGAACATCACGCTGCTCGCCGGCGTCGCGGCGCATCGCGTGCCGGGGCTCGATCCGGAGTTCGCGGTCGGCGACATCCTCGACGAGCGCTTCGCATCGGAGGA
>DATLHO010000289.1:0-11336 GCA_035539855.1 Kapaibacterium sp. (SeqCode)
CGCCCGCTTCGGAGTGGGCGACGGTATTGCGGGATTCTCGCTTTCGCTGACACTCGTGGTGTTCTGCTTATCGGGCACGGCGACACTCCTCGTCTCTGAGTGATTGTACTGTTGGCTATCGTCGGATAGCGGCGTGGGGACTGGAAAGTACGATTCCTGACTCCTCCCCCAACTCCCTCCCCACTGGCGGGAGCGACAGTTTTTTGTGGGGCTTCAACGCGGCAGCGCATGCCTAGCGTCAGGCACCCTTCCGGGCTGTGATGAGGGAGAATCCGGGCGAGCGCTTCAAGTGAGTGAGCCTGGCTGAACGGAACCCGGAGCGCTCGAGCCACTCTGTGACTACGGGGAAATCGTAGGCCCGCCCACCCGCGAAGAGAAAGAGGTTCCACCCGATCAGGGAGGCAACCCCTTTGACGAAGCTCGAGCCCGTCACACCCGAATACTGGTCGAGAATGGCAATCGTCGCATTCTCCGATGACGCGGCTGCGACATTGTCGAACAGGCGCTGATTCGCGGCCTCGCTCAGGCCGTGAATGATATTCCCTAGGAAGACAAAATCGTAGCCCTCGTGAGGCAGCTCATCCTTCTCGAAGTCGCACTCCCTCAGTTCGATCCGATCGGCGACGTCGCGCTCCTGAGCGAGTGTCAGTCTGGCGTTCTCGAGACCGATCGGCCAGTCGAGAACTGTTGCGTGCAGCGATGGTTACTTGCGGCAGAATTCGACGCAGTAGAGTCCGTGCGAGCCGCCGACGTCGAGCATCCTCAACGGGGCATTCGGCAATCGCGTACGGGAGGCCACCTCCTTCACCATGCTCGATCCCAGCCACCGCATCGCCGCCTGATACGACTCTCCGATCCGGCCCGTCGACACCATGGTCCAACCCATGATGCCGCCGGGCGGATCGGTTCTCACCGCGTCGGTCGCGTCGTTGAGTTTCGCGTTGACCGCTCTGAAGAACGGCACCATATCGGGAAACAGATCGATCGGAAACGACCGTCGCATCGCAGCGCTGAGGCTGTACTGGCTCCCGCGCAGATCGAGGTATCCGAGATTGGACAGGCAGTTCAGCACTACCTCGATTCCATGCTGAGAGCACTCCGTCTTCACGGCGATCTCAGCGGCGCTCAACGGGCCCTTCTGCAGATGGTTGAACAGCCTGATATCGGCTGCGGTCAGCAGTACCGACGCCTGAAACATGCTGACCCCTGTGTCGAGCAGGACGCTCGGGATGACACCTTTCGCAAGAAGGGTTCGCTCGAGCAGGTTTGGTCGAAGGGGCATGATTGCTTGTACTCGGTAGGCGGTCTGGTGTCGGCAAGCGCGACAATGCGCACGCGGTGTCCCGACAAGATGCCACGATCAGCGACCGCTGCCTAGTTCGTTCGCCCACTTCGTTCGTCCACGGATGTTACCCTCCTTCGGTCATGGCCACGGCGCCCTTCCGTTCGGACGTTCGCTCGGTGACGTTCGCGGGCTCGATGTTCTGATTGACCCTGAAGAGGTTCGTCGGGTCGTACGTCGCCTTGACCGCGGCGAGGCGCGGGTAGTTCTCGCCGTAGCTCGCCTGGACGCGCCCCTCGACCTCGTCGTCCATCATGAAGTTCACGTAGGCGCCGTCGAGGTTGTACGGGTGAATCGCCTGCCAGTAGGCGCGGCCCCACGCCTTCAACGCGGCGGCCTGGCTTGGATCGGACGAGATGCCGGCGATGACCATCGACCACGTCGCGTCGCGCGCGCCCCAGGCGGTCGCATCCTTCGCGACGCGGCGCACTGCGCCGTCGATCGGATAGAGGTGCATCAGCGACAGCTCCGTCGGCGCCTCGGTGGCCTGCGCGATGTGAATGTCGATCGCCCTGTCGGTCAGCGACTGGACGAAGTCGCCCTTCCAGTACCACTGCAATCCCTTCGGGAAGAACGGATCGAACAGCGCCTGCATCGACGGGAACGGCATTTCCCCCATCCAGTTGAAGATCGGCGGAGGCACCGCGTCGAGCAGCTTCGCCATGACCTTCTCGCCCTCCGCGGCGCTGCCGTTGAAGGCGGAGATCACCGCGCATGCACGGCGGCCCCAGTAGTCGCTCGGGAAGGGATCCATCGACGGCACCGTCTTGAGCCCGACGAACGCTCCGAGCTCCTCCGGCGCGGTCGGCAGGAAGTCGCGATACGCCTTCATCACCTCTCGGGCGTGCGTCGCCTCCCAGAAGATCGGTCCCGCATAGACCATGTTGACCGGATGCGCCTGGAACAGAAAGCTCGTGACGACGCCGAAGTTGCCACCGCCGCCGCGCAGCGCCCAGAACAGATCGGGATGCTGGCTCTCGCTCGCGGTGACGACACTGCCGTCGGCCAGCACGACGTCGGCCTCGAGCAGGTTGTCGACGGTCAGGCCGTGCTTGCGCGTGAGGTATCCCGTGCCGCCGCCGAGCGTCAGGCCGCCGACACCGGTCGTCGAGACGATTCCGAACGGAACGGCGAGTCCGTAGGCGTGCGTGGCGTGGTCGACGTCGCCGGAGGTGCAGCCTGGCTCGACGCGAACCGTGCGGCTCGCCGGGTCGACGCGAACGCCCTTGAGCGTCGACAGGTCGATGACCAGTCCGTCGTCGCAGCTTCCGAGTCCGGGTCCGTTGTGCCCGCCGCCGCGGATCGCGATGAGCAGCCCCCTCTCGCGGCCGAAGTTCACGGCGGTGATGACGTCGGCGACGTCGGCGCAGCGCGCGATCAGCAGCGGCCGCTTGTCGATCATGCCATTGTACAACGCGCGGCATTCATCGTAGCGGTCATCGCCGCGTCGGATCAGCTCGCCACGGAGATTCGCCTTGAAGCCTTCGATCGCAGATTCGTCCAGCATGGTGTCCTCCATTCGTCCAGAGGGATATGGCAGTAACGCGCTTCGTGTGGAAAGCGCCTGACGGGAAACGCGATGTATCGATGCCGGGATCGCTCGCGGCAGAGGGAATCGAACCGGGGGGGCCGGAGGAATTCGGAGGTGTTCGTGCAAACGTAGGCGATGGGTCGCCGGAAGTCAACAGGCCGGTTCAGGTCGAACGAGCCGTGGCGGGTCGTCGCTCAGGGCTCCGGCGCCCGGTGGTACCGCCGGTGCACTGCTTCGGCCTCGACGTAGAGCATCGGATCGGCGCCGAAGACTTCCGCGAGCACGCGCGGTTCATCCCCGGGCGCAACCGGCTCGGTGACCGCGCCATCCGGACGACGGCGTGTGAGCAGGCCGTCGCGCAGACTCGTGAAGTCACCGTCGACGTACGCGGAATACGAGAGCCGATGGAGGAAGCTGAACGCGGCGGACCAGTCGTTGGCGGCGTCGATGCGGTCGTGGAAATCCTCGAGACGTCTGGGCGCCGGGTCGAGCCGCTTGGTTGGACCCGGCGTTCGCACGACGACGATCTCCTGGCCATCGACGCGGTAGTCGAACGTCTCGCGATGCGTCTCGAGAACGAACGACTCGAACAACGGATAGGCGGCGAACAGCGGCGCGGCGTAGCCGACGTCGGCGTAGTACGGTCGGTCGAGATCGACGCGCACGCAGCAGTGGCCGGGGTCCATGTACATCAGCGACGCGTCGAAGCCGAGATCGTCGAGCAGCACCTGCAGGCCCCGCGCGAGCGTCCAGCAGAGGCCGCCCGCGCCGCGGGCGACGATGCGGTCGACGTATACGTCGAACGGCGGCATGAAGTCGCCGCGGCGAAGACCCGGCTCGTAGTCGATGAGCTTGCTCAGGGTCTCGAAGGGCACGCGGAGTTGATGCTCGCGGACGATCCGATGCAGGTACTCGAGAGAGGGCGACTCGCGATCCAGGTGCAGATGCGCGAGGAGCCGGTCGGCGTCGTGTCGAATCACGCTCATCGCGCTGCGCCCCGATCGTGCGGTTCGCCGATTCGAAATCCCGGCACCCAGCCGAGCTCGGCGGCCGCCTTCGCGATGCTGACGCTGCCGTCGTCCTCGGCGATGTTGTAGACGCCGGCTGCTCCGCGCGTGAGCGCGCGGCGAGCCGCGTCTGCGGCGTCGTCGACGTGCAATGGTCCGCCGGTCGCCGGTCGGTCGAACCCCGTGCCGGGACCGTAGAACTTCCCGTAGCGAAGGACGATGCCGACGAGCGGAGCGCTCAGGATCTGACGCTCGAGACTGGCGACGGCGCGAACGGTCTGACCGTACGCCGGGTCGTCGAGATTCAGGGGTGCGTCCTCGCGGTATGGCGGTTCGCCCGGTGCGTACACGAATGCCAGGCTCTGCGCGATCATGCGCGACGCTCCCGCGGCGACCGCCGCGGCGACGAGGTTGCGCGTGCCGACGTCGCGGAGCCGTGCATTGCGCACGAGAGCATCGGCCATGCCTTCCGGAGCGAGACCCGGCGGAAGGTCGGTCAATTGATGAACGACGATCTCCGGCTTGGCGCTGACGACGGCCTCGAGCAGGTGCTGTTCATCGAAGACATCCACGATCACCGGCTCGACGCCAGTGGCCCGGAGCGCGTCGGCTCGGTCGGCGGAACGGGTCGTGCCGACGACAGACCAGCCGTCGTCGACGAGCAATCGACAGAGCCTGCGCCCGACCGCTCCGCTGGCTCCCGCTATGAACACGCGTCTCATCTCACTTCGCGCCGGAGAATCCGATCGGAACACCACCCGGAGCGCGCACGATCGCGATCGTGACGCCCTCCATCACGAACGTCGGCGGCATCATCTCCTCCGCCCCTTCGCTCAGTGCCCGCTCGAAGGCCTCCTTCGCGTCCGGCACGTGCACGTAGGGAATCGACCCCGGCACTTCGGGCGGGCTGACGCGACGGATGCCGCCACCGCCCTTGTCCGAGTACGCGAAGAGATGATAGGGTCCGTCGGGCGTCGAGAAACTCGGTCGGAAATCCCAGCCGAGCACGCTCTCGCACCACTGCTTCGTCGCGTCCGGATCGGTGCTTGCCAGATCGGTGTGCGTGATCCAGCCATCGACGCCCTGCGTCGGCTCGTGCCGGAGCTCTTCGGGTTGATTCGTGGGTTCCATCGTTGTTCAGCGTTTGTGTGAACTGCGTCGACGCAGTGCTCGGGCGGTCATCGCGCTCGATACACGACATCGTATTCGAGTCGGACCTCTACGGTATCCATGTGGTCCTTTGCGCCGCGGATTCTCTTCGGCACGGCGAGCAGCGTGCGTCCGGACTTCTCACGCCAGACGCTCGTCGCCCAGCTCTTCCCGTCGACCGTTGCATGCACCGGCGTGCGACCCCATCCCACCGTCACCGTCGGCGCGTGCTCGATCGGAACGACCGCGAAGACCCATCCGCCGTCACCGGGAACGCGGAAGAGCTCCGACGAAAATGCACAGACATACGACGCCATCAGGTCGCTCGCGTAGCGTGGCCGGGTCTGGATTGGAATCGCGAGTCTATCCGATAACACGCCGGCGCAGCTTCGGCTCGCTGATCGCCCTGGCATCCAGCCGGTCCGCGCCCAGACTTGTGAGGAAGCGCGCGAACCCGCGGGACAGTGCCTCGGCGAACGCTTCGTCGGCGGCGAGGGATTTCTCCTCGAGCCACAGGCCGAGGATCACGAGCGTGCCCGTCGTGCGATCGAGCCTGCTGTCGAAGCGGGCGACGAGCCGGTCGCCCCAGAGGATCGGCAGCGTGTAGTATCCGTGCTTCCTCTGGTGTTCGGGCTTGTAGACCTCCCACACGTACTCGAAGCCGAAGAGCACTTTCGCGCGGCCGCGCGCGCTGACCGGGTCGAGCGGTGAGAGGAACACGACTTCGTCGGTCGACGTGGTCTCGGACGGCTTCCAGCTCCTCGGCACGCGCCCTGCGCCCACATCGCACAGCAGCGGAGCGTCGGCGCCGAGCGCGTAGTGCACGTGCCGCCACCCTTCGACCTTCACCTCGATCAGGTCGCCCGCGGCGAGCATCGACGCGACGATGTGCTTGATACGGTCGAAGGGAATGCCGCGATGAAACGAATCGCTCACCCGGCCCACGCGCGAGAGGCCGGCGAATCCGATATCCTTGGCGACCAGGAACCGGTCGGTCTCGGCGTCGTCGGCCTCGCGGATCAGGTGCGCCGGCGCGACCGATTCGGTCAGCGCATAAACGCGCTCGAAATTCTCGCGATGGTGCGTCATCACCTCGCCGGTGCGCCACAGGTAATACAGGGCCAGCGCGCTGTCCTTGCGGCCGCGGTAGCTGTCGGTGCGCGTGCGCGAGGCCATCGTGAAATCGCGATTGCTGACCGTGCCGCGCTCGCGCAGCACGTGGCGCATCTCGACGATCGCGTCGGCGTGATCGCGCGCCATGCCGCCGATGCGCTCGTGGTTGTCGCGCTCGCGCCGCATGACGACGCGCCAGTGCGGAAGTTCATCCATGGGTCGCGCGGCGAGCCAGCCTCCCCAGTCGAAGAACCGGCGCTTGCCGTAGGTCACCTCTTCCCACATGCGCGGCCGGTAATCGAGCACACGGCTGTGCAGCGCGATGTCCTGGCTGCGCGCGATGATCTGCAGCGGATCGAGCTGCAGGTACTCCATTGCGCGCATCGCGCGCTCGGTGCCCTGCAGTCCGCGCCAGCGCCGCCCGGGCCACAAGCCCTGCTTGCCGAGAACGAATCGACGCGCCGTGACGGTATCGATGGTCAGCATGGGTGGATGCTACTGAGTGATGTCGCCCGGACTCCACCGCGAATACCACGCGTGGATCAAAGCCGCCTGGAAGAACTGCACGGGCGGCTCGAAGCCGGCCGACGCGATGATCGCCGCGACCCGCTCCGGTGCGATGACCGCGACGTCGCGGCCGTAGCCCGCGCGCATGCGCTCGAGTCCCTCCGGTGAAACGTCCGCGGCCGTCATGATCCTCCCCCAGATCTCGAGCGTGCGCGTGAATTCCTCCGACGTCATGTCCGCCGCTAGGTCTGCGCTCGCAAGCAGCCCTCCGGGTTTCAGTCGCTCGCCGATCGCACGAAAGAAGTCACGCCGCGCATCGGGATCGAGGACGAACTGCGAGACGAGAATCGACGTCGCGGCATCGTAGGACTCCGACCGAGGAAGCGAGTCGACGTAACCGTGGTGGAGCTCGCATCGATCGAGGATGCCTCGCTCGTCGGCACGACGACGCAGCACGTCGAGCATCTGGGCCGCCGGATCGACGGCCGTGAATCGCCACCGAGGATATCGCTCGGCCAGGTACAGGATCTCCGCACCCGTGCCGGCGCCGACGACGAGAATCCTGGCTTCGTCGGGGAGCCCCATGAAGATCGAGCCGACGATCAGGTGCAGGCCATTGATCATCGGGGCGAGTCTGGCCCACTGCACGTCGTATCCGTCCGCGTGCTTGTTGAAATCGACCGTCGTCACGTCGTCCCTCTCGTTGTGATTATCGCGACCGCCGTGCGGGATCGTTTGCCGGCAATACATCTCGCGCCCACTCGGTCTCCTTCCAGCCCGGCACCGGCGTCGGCTCCGCGGCATGCGGCACGAAGCGCGATCGCTCGACCAACTGGTATGCGTGGATGTAGCGCGGACAGTTCGGATACATCCTCCGCGCCTCGACCCGAACGATGAACTGCGCCTCCGGATACTCCGAGAGCAGCGGGTCCTCGAACTCGACGCGAGCGACGCCGTCGACACGCAGACGCCGCTGGCGCTCGAAGTCGATGAACAGGAGTCCGACCGCGTGCGTCGCCGCCACGTTCCCCATCGACACGAACATCCCGTTTCCGTCGTAGCTGGGGAACGCCAGCGTGCGATCATCGACCACGCGCACGAACCCGGGATCGCCGCCCTTGTACGAGCACGTCGGCTGTCCCTCGGCATCGACGGTCGCGAGGAAGAACATGTCGCGTCGCTCGATGAACTCGCGATCGTCCGGCGTGAACAGGTCGTGGACCTTCACCTCCGCAAGCCGATCCGCAAGTCGCCGCGTGTCGAACCGCTCCTGAAGCTCGCGAGACTCGGACGAGTAATCGAAGGACATGGAGACATCCTCGCAGTTGGTAGATGATTCGAATCGCGCGTGGTCGATGAATCCGCTACGATGTGGCGTCACTATGCCACTCGAGAACGAACCGCCCAGGCCCGCGCGGTCAGCGAGATGGATCCATCCGGCGCGATCGGGAGACGCTCGCGGAGACGATCGCGGAGAGCTGTCCTCGCCGACTCCTCGAGCGACATGACATATGCGGGCGCCGGTCCCTGTCCGCCGAGCAAGGGCTGCCAGTACTCATCGAAGTCGGCAAACACCGTCGGGATGTCGATCGCGCGCACATCGACTTCATCGAGTCCGGCGTCATCGAAGAGCGCGTTGAGCGCCGCCGGTTGGCACAGCGGGAAGCGCGTGCCCTCGTCGAGTGCAGCGGCGGCCGGGTCGAGCTCAATGGCGACATCCCAGAGCATCCGGATGAACTCCATTGCTCCGGAATAATCCCAGACGTACACGGCGATCGTGCCGCCGGCGCCGGTCACTCGCGCCATTTCGAGGAGTGCAGCTCGTGGTTCCAGGACGAAGTTCAGGACGAGACCCGCGACGACGACGTCGACCGACGCGTCGCCGAGCGGAAGTGCCATGGCGTCGCCGTGTAGAAGCGTCGCATGTCCGCCGAGTTTCGCTCGCGCTGTCGCCAGAAATCCCTCCGAGGGCTCGACCCCGAACACCGCCGACGGCGAGCATCGATCGATGATCGTCGCCGCAAGCGCCCCGGTGCCACATCCGACGTCGAGCCATCGTCGAGCCGCGGGCACGTCGAGCCACGCGAGAAACTCTGGCGCGACGCGACGGCTCCATCGGCCGACGAAGCGCTCGTAGGCGCCGCCGCGCTCCCAGGTATCTGATATGGAGCCGCTATCCATAACGGGGTCCTCCGATGTGTGCTGCGAGATTCCCCCTAGGCTGCTACTACCGATGACCGGAAGTCGTTCAAAGTCTGTTGGATGAGCTCGTCCGTCGCGGGCTTCGTTCGATGGAAACGGAGACCCCGAAATGGTCGGACAGCCAGCGCTCCGGGACGGACACGTCGGGCCAGCGCACAGCCGATTCGGCGCGCGCCATGACCTCGCTCGGCGCGCAGATGTGATCGATGCAGGCGCACGGCGCCGAGTCACGCCGGATCGGATCGCGGTCTCCGCCCGTGAGTGCGACAAGTCCGGCAGCCTCGAGGGCAGCCTCGAGAGCACGTCGATTCGCACGGGATCCGTAATAGCGAGGCTCGACCAGATCCTGATTGAAATCCCCGAGCACGAAAAGCTCGTCGTTCGGGAATTCACCGCGCAGTCGTATCCAGTCATCGCATTGCGGCGACAGCGCCTCACGGAAGGCGACTCCGCCGGCGCTAGGGAAGCCGCCCCACGGGCTACCTAGCCAGGGAAGAACCGTCCCGTAGATGATGAACGGTGCGTCGTCGTCGGGCCGCACTCGCGCGGCCGCCGTTCGCCTTCCGTCCGATGTCGCGACCGGCTCCAGCGGGTGGCGCGACCAGATGGTCACCCAACGATGCCCCTGCGCGTGAAGACCGTCACGGCCATCGGCCGACGAGTGAGAGTGAGCAAGACCGGGCTCGAATCCGTCGTGCGTTTCGGTAAGCACCCAGACGTCCGCCTGCTGACAATCGATATGCGCGCGCAGAGCATCCCGTCGTCGGGTCGCAACCGGTATCGCGACATTCCACGTGGCCAGTTTCATGATCCTCCCGCGCTCATTGCCTTCGGCTCCCAGAGCTCGACCTTGTTCTCGTCGGGATCCATGATCCACGCGAACGATCCGTTGTCGTCGGAGATCGGACCCTCGATGACCTCGACGCCGCGCGAGCGCAGGTGCTCGAGGAGCTCGTCGAGGTTGTCGACACGGTAGTTGATCATGAACGATGACGTGCTCGGGCTGAACCACTTCGTGTCGCTCTTGGCGACGTGCCAGACCGTGAGTCCCTTGTCCTCGGCCTTGTCGTCTGGCCAGCGGAGAATCGCGCCGCCGAAATCCTCCAGCGCCATGCCGAGATGCTCGCGATACCAGGCGGCCAGCGCAGCGCTGTCGCCCCTGCTCTTGAAGAAGACGCCGCCGATTCCGGTGACCTTTGCCATTGCTGCCCTCCTGATTCGATTTGAGATGAAGGTACACCCGAACGACATACGCCGTGAGGTGTCCGCCGGTGAGGATGATCCGCGCGCGACGGGATCGTCGGGCGGCTGTCGTGAGGTTCTCTGCGGTAAATCTACTCCCGGGCCGTGTGCGCGACCAACTCGTCGATGATCACCGGCCAGGCGCCGCGCGGCAGCTCGTGGCCTACTCCCTGCAACGTCACGAGCCGCGATCCTGCGAGCGCGGCGTGCAGCGCCCGGGCGTGGGCGTACGGCAGCACGATGTCCTCGGTGCCGTGGATGATGAGCGAGGGAACGGCGATCTCGTCGAGACGGTCGATCCACGCTTCTCCCCCGCCAAGCGTCCCGTGGTTGAACGCCGTGAGGGGATTCGGCGTCCTCGCGAGGTCGGCCTCGGCCATGTCTCGGATGAGCTCGGGATCGAACTCGTATGCCGTGCCCGAGAGCAGTCGCCAGGCGCCGATCTGGTATTCGAGCACTTCATCGTGGTTGCTCCAGTCGAGCTCCGCGGCGCGCGCATGATAGTCGAGCACCGACTGCGAGAGCTTCGGGATGTTCGGGTCGGATGTCGCAAGCGGCTCCGAGGAGATCATCGTGATCGACAGAACGCGGTCCGGATACTTCAGCGCGAGAAGCTGCGCGATGTAGCCGCCCAGCGACATGCCGACCAGGTGCGCCTGGCTGATGCCGTAGCCGTCGAGCACGTGCATCGCGTCGTCGGCCAGATCCTCGACGTCGTATGGAGCCGTCCCCGGCTCATAGCTCGTCGAGGCGCCGGTGTCGCGGTGATCGTAGCGGATGACGAAGCGACCGCGCGCAGCGAGCTCGCGACAGAGCTCCACGGGCCACCAGACGCCGGACGCCATCGCTCCCATGATCAGCAGAATCGGCGGATCGGAAGGATCGCCGACGCTCTCGGCCGCGAGACGAATGCCGTTGGATTGTATGAGAGTGGGCTTCATCGTTGGTGCTGCGCTATGCGCTGTCGACAGTGGTTCATCCGGCGACTCACGCCACGTACTCCGCAAGATGCTCACCCGTCAGGGTCGCGCGCGTCGCGACGAGGTCGGCCGGCGTGCCCTCGAAGACGATGCGACCGCCGTCGTGACCCGCGCCGGGTCCAAGGTCGATGATCCAGTCGGCGTGCGCGACGACCGCCTGATGGTGCTCGATGACGATGACCGAGCGGCCGGCGTCGACGAGGCGATCGAGCATTGCGAGCATCTGCTCGACGTCGGCAGGATGAAGTCCGGACGTCGGCTCG
>DATLHO010000290.1:0-17675 GCA_035539855.1 Kapaibacterium sp. (SeqCode)
GCGGTGCCGGCCAGCATCGTCAGCGAGAACTCGTCGGCGAAGTACGCCGGCAGCGCCGTGAGCGCCTCGCGGATCGCCGCGATGAATCCCGGGGACTGGTTCTCGAGGTAGCCGGCGGTGAAGACGCGCATCTCCTCGAATCCCCGCCACCCATCGGTCAGCGTGAGGTACAGTGGAAGGAGTGCGGCCGCGGCAAGGAATCCCCCGATGATGAGCCCGACGTTGCGGAGGCGACGCAGCGCGCGGTCATCGAAGAGCAGGAGCTCCGCCAGGATGGCCGCCGCCAGAGGCGTCGCCAATGAGAACTTGACCAGGAACAGCACGCCCGCGAGCGCGCCGGCCGCGATGAGGTCCGTGGCGTGCCGGCGGCGCAGTTGCAGCGCGATCATCGGCACGCACAGCAGCCCGACGTAGCTCTCGGTGATGGCGGTGCCGTTGTAGCTCTGGGCGCAGTAGAAGACCGCGTAGAGCAGTCCCGCGACAAGTCCCAGCCGCGCGCCGAATGCGCTCGCGACGAGGCGTGCGAGGGCGAGCGCGGTGACGACCTGCAGGAGGTAGTCGAGAATGCGGAAGGAGTGGACGGTCGAGCCGAAGAGCGCGGCCGCGACGGCGTAGAGATGGTAGATCAGCGGCGGCTTGACGTCGACGATGTCGCGGTAGTGCGCGGCGCCCTGGTGGAGAATCTTCTGGCCGCTGACATAGTACAGCGCCGCGTCGCCGCCGGGAGGGAACAGCGCGGCCGGCAGCATCACGATGGCGATCGCGATCGCAGCGAGCGCCATCGGCCGCGCGCCTTGCGCCGCGACGCCGATCCTACGCCGCCAGGACATGCGAGTGTCGCTCTCCCCATCGGCGACGGAGATCGATTCGGGCTCGGACTGGGGATTCGGCGACACGGGCATCGGCTGTGTGAGCGGGATCGACACGACGTCGGCGCGCCAATATACGTCCGCGGTCCCGACGCGGCCGGCGGCGCAGGCCTGGGCTCCAACGACCGCGCCCGCGGAGCGACGGCTCCGCGGGCGCGCGGCGATCATTGATTGGTCGTACCGTCGGTTAGCCGCGCTGCTCGATCTGAACGTACTCGAGTCCGGTCTCGCCGATGTAGTCACCGGCCGGGCGGATGAGGCGGTTGTCGAGGTGCTGCTCGATGACGTGCGCGGTCCAGCCGGCCATGCGGCTCATCGCGAAGATGGGCGTGTAGAGCTCGAGAGGGATGCCCATCATGTAGTACGTGGAGGCCGAGTAGAAGTCGACGTTCGGGTAGAGTCCCTTCTGCTCGAGGACGACGCCCTCGATCGTGCGCGACATGTCGTACCACTTCGACTCGCCCGTCTCGCGGCCGAGCTGCTCGGACATGCGGCGCAGGTGCGTCGCGCGCGGGTCTTCGGTCTTGTAGACGCGGTGGCCGAAGCCCATGATCTTCTTCTTCGAGGCGAGCGCCTCGCGGATCCACGTCTCGGCCTGCGCGGCGTCGTCGATCTCGAGGAGCATCCGCATGACCTGCTCGTTGGCGCCGCCGTGGAGCGGACCCTTGAGCGCGCCGATGGCGCCGACGGCCGCGGAGTACATGTCCGACAACGTCGCGGCGATGACGCGCGCGGTGAACGTCGAGGCGTTGAATTCGTGGTCGGCGTGGAGGATCAGCGCCGTATCGATCATCGTGACGTGATCGGCGTTCGGCTCGGTGCCGAACATCATCCACAGGAAGTTCCAGGCGATCGACTTGCCCGGCTTCGGCTCCACGTACTGCTGGCCCGACTCATGGCGATGCAGGGCCGGGACGATCAGCGACGTCTTCGCGATCAGTCGAACGGCCTTGCGCAGGTTGGCCTCGTGGCTGTTGTCGTTGGCCTCGACGTCGGCCAGCGAGAGCGAGCCGACGATGTTGCGCAGCGCCTCCATGAGGTTGGCACCCTTCGGCAGCGCCGCAATCTGATCGAGCGTCGTCCTGGACAGGACGGCCTCGGACTGCAGGTCCGCGCGGAACTTCGAGAGCTCGGCCGACGTGGGAAGCGTGCCGACGAGAAGGAGCCATGCGGCCTCCTCGAAGCTCCCCTGGACGAGCTCGTGGATGTCGTATCCCCGATAGATGAGCTTCCCCTCACGGCCGTCGATGAAGCAGATCGCCGTGGTGCCGGCGATGACATCCTCGAGCCCCTTCTTAGTCGTTTCTGGCATAGCGGGCACCGTCCTCTAGATTTGCTGCGTAACGCGTGGATGTTCGATGGAAAACACCAAAGATAGGAAATCGAGCCCCTTCGGGCAGGGCCGCGCGGGGTAAAAAATGATCGCGTGGGGCGGCGGGCCGCGGCGGTGGCGGGCGTCGTTCGGTATCTTCAGGTTTTCACGGCGCATCCGCTGGATGGCTTCCTATACGCTCCTGCTGGCGCGGCGCTATCTGGCGCCGAGCCGGCGTAACCGGTTCATCAGCTTCATCACCGGCATCGCGGTGCTCGGCGTCATGTTCGGCACGGCGGCGCTGCTGATCTCCCTGTCGATCCTCGAGGGATTCGATCAGACGCTGCGCTCGACGATGATCGCCTTCACCGGCCACATCCACGTCACGCCGTACCCGCGCCACGACGGCGCCGCCGACAAGCTCGACGGCTACCGCTCGATGCTGCGCACCCTGCCGGAGCGCATCGGCGACGTGCGCGCGATCAGCCCGTTCGTCGCGCGCGAGGTGATCATCCGCTCGAAGGCCGGACTCGACGGGGCGGAGCTCAAGGGGATCCTGCCCGATCGCGATGTCTCGTCGATCCGACGCCACGTCGTTCGCGGGAGCTTCGACCTTGTGACCGCGCCGGATGCCGTGCCGGCGATCGTCATCGGTGACCGCCTGGCCCAGCGTCTGCAGCTCTCGATCGGTGATACGCTGATCGTCTTCGGACCGAACGGCATTCCGTCGCCGGACAATCCTCCGATCGTCGAGCAGTTCGTGCTCCGCGGCACCTACCGCACCGGCATGGCCGAGTACGACGAGCTCTTCAGCTACACGTCGCTCGAGAGCGCGCAGCGGTTGTTCGACTACGGAGACGACCAGGTCAGCGGCTACGACATCACCGTGCGCGACATCACGAAGGTCGAGGAGGTGATGAAGGAGGTGTCGATCGTGATGGGCTTTCCGCACTACCCGCGGACGGTCTTCCAGATCTTCCAGTCGGTCTTCGCGTGGCTCGACCTGCAGCGCGAGCCGATCCCGATCGTCCTCGCGCTGATCTCGGTCGTCGCGGCGTTCAACATCGTCTCGACCCTCCTGATGGTCGTCCTCGAGAAGACCGAGTCCATCGGCGTGCTCTCAGCGCTCGGCGCCCGACCGCGCGGCATCATGGCGATCTTCGTCGGCCAGGGACTGCTCATCGGCGGCGTCGGCACCCTGCTCGGAGTACTGCTCTCGCTGGGGTTCACGTGGATCCAGACGACCTACAAACCGTTCTCGCTCGACGCAGAAATCTACTTCGTCGACGCCGTGCCGGTCGTCTTCTCGCTCTGGCACTACCTGCTCGTCATCGCCGTCTCGCTGTCGCTGTGCGTGCTCTCCACGATAGCACCGGCGTTCGTAGCCGCGAGGCTGCGGCCGGTTGAGGCGTTGCGGTTCAGGTGATGTCAGATGTCAGATGTTAGAGGTCACGATGCGCGGGGGGGATTTTGTTTTTTGGTTTTTGTTATTGGTTGGTGGGGGTGCGGTTGTTAGATGTCAGATGTTAGATGTTAGCTGTCACATGCGGATCGGTTGCTTCGTTGCGGGCGGTGGCGAAGCGGGATCGATTCGGTGGTGGCAGTGACGCCGCGCCGCCGCCTGCGCAGCCGCATCCACAAGTCCAGAACGCGAACCCTGACGCCCGACGCC
Organism: Kapaibacterium sp. (SeqCode); assembly: GCA_035539855.1. Classification (GTDB taxonomy): domain Bacteria; phylum Bacteroidota; class Ignavibacteria; order OLB7; family OLB7; genus DATLHO01. The sequence continues at coordinate 3,854 of DATLHO010000290.1, forward strand.
CGAAGCCGGACGCCCGACGCCCGACGCCCGACGCCGAGCACGAAAAACGAACAACCAAAACCCAATAACCAATAACCAATAGCTAATAACCAATAACCAAAACCCCCACCCCCCAAGCGCCTCGTGACCTCTGACCTCTGACCTCTACCATCTAACACCCATGATAGCAGCCCAAAACCTCGGCATCTCCTTCGGCGGCGACGTTCTCTTCGAGGGCGTTTCGTTTCTGATCAACCCGGGCGACAGGATCGGGTTGGTGGGATCCAACGGCGCGGGGAAGTCGACGTTGATGAAGGCGCTGATGGGACGCCAGGTGCTCGATGAGGGACGCGTCGCGACGAGCCGGCATGCCGTGATCGGATACCTTCCGCAGGAGGGAATCGTGCTCAGCGACAAGTCGGTGCGCGAGGAGGTGATGCTGGCCTTCGGCGAGATCGTCGAGCTCGAGCGCGAGATCGACGCGATGCACGAGGAGCTCTCGCGGCGCAGCGTGGAGTCGGGGACTCCGGAGTATCAGAGTCTCATCGATGATCTCGGCGAGCTGCAGCACCGCTTCGAGGCGATGAACGGTTTCTCGGCCGTCGGCGAGGTCGACAAGGTGCTCGGTGGTCTCGGCTTCGAACCGACGGACCTCGAGCGCAACTGCGGAGAATTCTCCGGAGGCTGGCAGATGCGCATCGAGCTTGCCAAGCTCCTGCTGCGCCAGCCCGACCTGCTGATGCTCGACGAGCCGACCAACCACCTCGACATCGAATCGCTCACCTGGATCGAGAGCTTCCTTCAGCGCTATCAGGGCGGGCTGTTGCTGATCTCGCACGACCGGAGCTTCCTCGACGGCATCACCAACCGCACCTTCGAGCTGTCGATGGGCCGGCTGTCGACGTACACCGGCAACTACTCGAGCTACCTGCGCCAGCGCGGCGATCGACGCGCGGTCCAGCAGGCCGCCTATGAGAACCAGCAGAAGCAGATCGCCGAGACCGAGCGCTTCATCGAGCGCTTCCGCTACAAGGCGACGAAGGCCTCCCAGGTGCAGTCCCGCGTCAAGGCGCTCGAGCGGCTCGACCGCGTCGCACCGCTGGAGTCCGACGAGGCCTCGGTGCACTTCAAGTTCCCTCCGGCGCCGCGCAGCGGCCGCACCGTCGTCGAGCTCACCGGCGTCAGCAAGCGATACGGCACCAACCTTGTACTCGACACTGTCGACTTCGCGCTCGAGCGCGGAGAGAAGGTGGCGTTCCTCGGACGCAACGGCGAGGGCAAGTCGACGCTCAGCCGCATCATCGCCGGCATCGAGAGCTACGAGGGCACGCGCGCCCTCGGACACAACGTCAGCGTCGGCTACTACGCGCAGCACCAGGCGGAGGATCTCGATCCTCGGATGACCGTTCTGGAGACGCTCGACGCGGTGGCGACCGGAGATGTCCGCACGAAGCTGCGGACGCTGCTCGGCGCGTTCCTTTTCAACGGCGACGACGTGTTCAAGCGCGTCAGTGTGCTCTCCGGCGGCGAGAAGTCGCGTCTTGCGCTTGCGAAGATGCTGCTGGAGCCGGTGAACCTCGTGATCCTCGACGAGCCGACGAACCATCTCGATATGGCGAGCAAGGGCGTTCTCAAGGAGGCGCTGGCCGCCTTCGACGGCGCGCTGATCATCGTCTCGCACGACCGCGACTTCCTCGGCGGTCTCGTCGAGAAGTGCATCGAGTTCCGCGCCCGCCGGCTGAAGGTGCACCTCGGCGGCATCGAGGAGTATCTCGCGCAGCGACAGATCACGTCGGTCGATCAGGCGTTCGCGCGCTCGACCGTCGAAGGGGATTCGCGCTCCGCGGTCGGAGCCGACGACGCTGGCAATCGGCGCGAGCAGAAGCGGCTCGAGGCCGAGCTGCGCAATCGCCGGTATGCGGCGACGAAGGAGCTGCGCAAGAAGATCGCCAGGACCGAGGAGGAGATCGCGAAGCTCGAGGAGAGCAAGACGGCGGCCGAGGAGGATCTCGCGCGACCGGAGATCTACAGCAATCCCGAGAAGTCGCGGACGACGCAGACCCGACTGCGCGAGCTCGAGCGCACGCTCGCCGAGCGCTACGCGACGTGGGAGGAGCTGGCGGCGGAGATCGACACAATCGAGAAAGAGCTCGCCTGATGAGACGAACACCCATCGGCATCGCCGCGGTCATGCTCCTGTCGGCCGCCTCGGCGCTCGCCCAGATCGACGCGCCGCCGGCGCCGCCGGAGCCGGAGCCCGATCGGTATTCCTACGGGGTCATCTTCGCAAAGCCGACCTCTGCGCAGCTCGACACGCTGCTGTTGCAGGGGATCGTCCCGCCGGTCCTCGATCAGACGGGGCTGCGACCGATGTACTGGGCGCGCTCGGCGTTCGTCGTGGCAGCGCGGGCAACGCACCAGTTGTTCATGACCCAGGCGCTCGATGGAGGCTTCGGGATCGAGGGCAACATCGGCATCCCGCTCGGTCCGACCGATCACGGGCTCTACCTCTTCGCGCGCGCCAATGCGTTTCGCGTGCTGCAGCCGGGCTGGCTCGGCTGGAACGTCGAGCGGGGCCAGAACGGGATCATGTTCAACGGCGGCGCGGGAGCCGGCTTCGCGATTCCGTCGCGCCATCCACAGTTCTCGCTGCCGATGTCGCTGACGCTGGCGATGGCCTTCTTTCAGTCGGGCAGCGACGTGCCGGCTGAGACGTACGTGAGCATCGATCCGAGCATCGGCGTGCGCTATCGCGTGACCCCCGCGCTCGCGGTGCTGGGCAGGGCGCAGGGCGCCTGGATGGTGGCACTGCGTGAGACGAACCGGAACCTCGGCGCCTGGAACTTCTCGCTCGGCATGGAGGTCGCGCTCGCGCTGCAGCGGCAGCGTCCGCTGCAGTACTGGGTGCCGCCGCTCGTCGTCACCGCGCAGGACGTCGTGCAGCTTCTGGCGAAGGACGTCGTGCCGCCGGTCAACATCTTCGATCGCAACCTCGACTTCATCAACACGGAGCTCAAGCCCGCGACCGCGTTCGGATGGTACGACCTCGGCTTCCACGGCACCGTGCGCGGGACGATCATCGCAAGCTCGCGTGCCTCCAGCGGCAACGTCACGGCACTGGACATCGAGCTCGATTCGGCGGATCGCCGGGGCTTCCGCGTCAACCGGATCGCCCCGATCGTCAACCCGGACCTCGCCAGCGAGCACCGCGAGACCAGCTCCATGGGCGCGGCGGATTCGTCGATCGCCCGGGATACGGCATCGTTGGCACGAATGCGGCGGGGGGAATACGCATATCGCCCGCCGAGCGAGCTCGGCAGCCGCTATCTGCGCGTCGAAGTCTTTCCGCAGGCGAAGGGGCCGCTCGAGCTAATCCCGAAGATCGGGTCGCGTGTCTCGATCCAGGGCGACATTCGCTGGGATGGCGATGGACACGTCGAACTGCATCCCCGAAAAGTGGACGATATCAAGGTTTCGGAGGGAGAGTTCCTCGACGTGGGAGATCCCGTGGACGAGGAGTAGCCGGAAGGGGGGGCGATGGAGCGGACGGGGGGAGGCATTTCGCACTTGTTTACTTCGAGCGTCTACAACATAGCATCTTGAATCGCGTCGTTTTTTTTAGTACGATCTGGTTGCGACGCCTGAGTAGGGGTTCCCTGCGTGGCCGCTCCACCAGTCCTTCCCGTCTCCCGGTTGCCGCACCCGTCCGTTTGCTACTCGTTCGTTTGAACTGGAGGTTCCGATACGATGTTGAGCCGTCGTCGATTCATCGCAACAGCCGCGCTTGCTTCGCTAAGCGTTCCCCGCGTGCTCGCCAACGTAAAGACGCCGAGCAGTTCGACCGCGTGCACATGGAAGGAGGATCTCCGCCCGACCACGATCGCCATCGTCGGTGATCTTCAGCGCACGAGTGACGCCGAAAAGATCTTCATGTCCCGCTCCGACAACCATCGCGAGCGGGCGATGATTCTCGATCAGGTAGCCGAGGACAAGCCGGACATGCTCCTGCTGCTCGGCGACCAGGTCGGCACCGGCGACAACGACAACGATTGGAGCTACTTCGACAGCGTGATGTCGAAGGTCAAGGACGCGCAGATCCCCGTTCGCTCGATCTACGGCAACCACGACTACGGCTACGACAAGGGTCGCTGCATCCGGAACTTCACCGAGCGCTTCCCCTATCAGCCCGAGTACGGCGCGAGCATGGTCAAGCTGGGGCCGATCGCTCTGGTGACCGTCGACACGAACTTCAGCGAGCTCTCGCCGCGCGAGATCGAGCGCCAGGCCGAGCAGTACAAGAAGTGGCTCGGGCAGCTCGAGGAGGACCCCGAGGTCAAGGGAGTGCTCGTCGCAGCGCACCACGCGCCGTACACCAACAGCGAGCTCGGCGCGAACCCGGCCGTGATCTCGATGTTCGCGCAGCCGTTCTACAATGCGCGCAAGACGCGGATGTTCCTCTCCGGTCACGTTCACAACTACGAGCGCTTCGTCACCGGCGACAAGACGTTCATCGTCAGCGGCGGCGGCGGCGGTCCGCTTCGCTCGGTCGACACGAGCAGCGCGCGCCGCTTCCAGAACGACGCGTATCGCTCGAAGGCGGCCATCCGTCCGTTCCATTACATCCGTCTCACCGTCGACGAGAACTCGCTGAAGGCCGAGACGCGGTTCATCGTCAAGAACCAGTTCAAGACCGGCGACACGTTCTCGCTCGGCCTGTACAATCACGGCTCGATGCGCTAGGCGCCGATCGCTCGCGCGACCCTTCGGCAATCGGTGCGGAAAGCTGTATGATGCGGTGAGGTGTCTCCGGACGTCTCACCGCATCGTCGTTTGACTGGCAGCGTCGTTTTCACAGGCATCGTCGACCGCGCGCGCATCGTCGCGCATCGTCGGACTCAACACCACGACATGGCAAGGCCACCTCGCAGACTTCCACCGATTCGCTCCGCAGGGCTCGTCGGCCGCGTCCTCTCGCGGCCCGGCCGATCGTGCGACTGTTATCGACGCTGGGTCTCCGGTGAGGCGCCGCGGTCGATCGTCGCCATCGGCGACCTGCAGCGGACCGTCCTGGCCGAGCAGCTCTACCTCGGCCGCCGGCAGAACGACGCCGTACGCGAGGCGCTCGTGCGTGCGGTGGGCGCCGAGGAGCCCGACGTGCTGCTGCTGCTCGGCGACCAGGTCGCCGACGGCGCCAGCGATCGCGAGTGGAGCTACTTCGACGAGCTGATGCGCGAGCTTCGCGAGCGCGAGACCGCCGTACACGCGCTGCTCGGCAACCACGACTACAGCCGCTTCGATCGCCTTCGCAGCGAGCGCAACTTCTTCTCCCGCTTCGAGTGGATGCGTCCGGCCGAGCCGGAGCTCGTCCGCTTCGGCGACGTCGCGTACCTCGGCGTCGACTCGAACTTCGGAGTGCTCGGAGCCGAGCGCACGCGCCACCAGGCGGAGGCGTTTCGCGAAACGCTGGCCGAGCTCGATGCGGACCCGTCGGTGCGCGGCGTGATCGTCGCCTCGCATCATCCACCGTTCTCCAACAGTCGCCTCACGCGCAGCGCGCCGGTGCTCGATCTCTTCGCGAAACCGTTTCTCGCCGCGCGCAAGACGCGGCTCTACCTCTCGGCGCACGTGCACAGCTACGAGCGGTTCGAGCACGAGGGAAAGGCCTTCGTCGTCGCGGGTGGCGGAGGCGGACCGCGCCGGCGCGTCGACGTGTCCGACGCGCGTCCGTGGCGTACCGACGTGTTCCGCGGCGAGGCCGTTCGGCCGTTCCACTACCTGCGAATGAGCTTCACCGACGACGCGATCTCGGTCGAGACCATGATGCTCATGCGCGAGATCCCCCGCTGGCGCCTGCGCCGCGTCGACGCGGCGCCCGAGTTCGCCGTCGGCGACGCGTTTCGAATCCCGCTCCAGGAGTAGGGCTCGATTCTACTTCTTCACCTAAACACGGGCCTCCCTGTCATTCCCGAAGGGAAACCTTCCTACGGTACGACGGCCGCATGTGGGTCGGTGGGGCAGTTCGAGGGCATCCGAATCGCGCCACTCCACGGCTGCGCGCATGCCGCTCGCAGCGCCCCCATCGCCACATGCGATGATGCGACACCAAGGAAAGGTCCCCCCTGGGGATGACAGGGAAGATGCGGGAAGGAGGTTGTGAGAGTAGTGAAGCAAGAAACGCCGGCTCCTCGAAGAGGAGCCGGCGTTTGTCCATGCACGCCCGGCAGGACTCGAACCTGCGACCCACAGCTTAGAAGGCTGTTGCTCTATCCGGCTGAGCTACGGGCGCTCGTGCCTGCAAATTTACGACGCCGTGGAGTCCGGCCCGTTGCCGATTGTGACGTGCTCCGGTTCGCCTCCGATGCACCTCACATCCGGTCCGGTGCAGCCACGCCGAGCACGCGCAGGCCGTTGGCCAGCGTCGTGCGCGTAATCGCCAGCAGACGGACGCGCGCGTCGCGAACGTCGGCGTTCTCCTCGACGACGATCCGGCAGTCGTGCTGGAACTTGTGGTACGCCTGCGCGAGCTCGCGCAGGTACTCCGCGACGATCTGCGGCTCATACTCGCGCGCCGCGCGCTGCACCGCCTCTGGGAACGCCAGGATCTGCTTCGCGAGCGCGAGCTCCACCTCGCCGGTCAGCGGCGCCAGCGACGCGTCCTCGCGCAGCGCGACGCCGAGCGTCTCGCCGTGGCGCAGCACGCCCGCGGTGCGCGCGTGCGCGTACTGGAGGTAGTAGACGGGGTTCTTGTCCGACTGCTCGCGCGCCAGGTCGAGGTCGAACTCGAGCTGCGTGTTGATGCCGCGCATGATGAAGAAGAAGCGAACGACGTCGGCGCCGAGCTCCTCGATCAGGTCGTCGAGCTCGAGCGCCTTGCCGCTGCGCTTCGAGAGCTTCGTCGGCTCGCCGCCCTCGAGGAACGTGATCATCTGGTAGAGCAGCACGGTCAGTCCGGAGACGTCGTAGCCGAGCATCTCGAGCGCGGCGCGTACGTCGTGCACGGTCGCGATGTGATCGGCGCCGAAGACGTCGACGACGAGCTTGAAGCCGCGCCGGAACTTGTCGACGTGATAGGCGATGTCCGGCAGGCGGTACGTGGGCTCGCCGGTGGACCTGACGATGACGCGATCCTGCAGCCCGAACTCCTCGAGCCGCAGCCAGAGCGCACCGTCCTTCTCGTAGGTGCGGCCGCGCGCGCCGAGCTCGGCGATCACCTCCTTGATCTTCCCGTCGGCGTACAGCGAGTCCTCGTCGAAGTACACGTCGTGGCGGATGCCAAGCTTCTCGAGCGTCACGCGCTGACCCGCCATGATCTCGGGCACGCCGAGCTTTCGGAGCGCGTCGAAGTTCTCCTGCGTCGGCTCGCTGAATCGATCGCCGTGCTCGTCGCGAATCCGCTGCGCGATCGCAAGGAGATACTCTCCGTGGTAGCCATCCTCGGGGATCGTCGCCTCGACGCCGAGCAACTGCTGATAGCGGATGTGCAGCGAGCGCGCGAGCTGCTGCATCTGGTTGCCGGCGTTGTTGAAGTAGTACTCGCGCGTCACGTCGTGTCCGGTCCACTCCAGAAGGTTGGCGACCGTGTCGCCGATCGCGGCGTTGCGGCCGTGTCCGGGGTGCAGCGGACCGGTCGGATTCGCGCTCACGAATTCGACGTTCGTGGCGACGCCGCGCCCGAAGTCGCTGCGACCGTAGCTCTCGCCGAGCTTCGCCACCTCCTCGAGCTGCGCGTGGTAGAACTCGGGCGTGAACCGGAAGTTGATGAATCCCGGTCCGGCGATCTCGACGCTCGAGATATAGCGCGAGTCCGCCTCGAGCCGCCCGACGATCGCCTCGGCGATCTGCCGCGGCGACTGCTTCAGCGCGCGGGCAAGGCCGAGCGCGACACTCGTCGCAAGGTCGCCATGGTCGGCCTGTCGTGGCGCCTCGAGCACGACATCGGTGTCCTCGGGCGCGCCGAGCGCGACGATGGCGGACTTCAGGATCGGGTGGAGATAGGACTTCACGGTAGTACGGATTTCGGATTACGGATTGCTGACTCGCCGGGGCGGTGTCGTCGCTCTGCTAAACGGCCTTGGCCGGCGCGACGTCCTCGACGCGCTCGACCTTGGCGTCGCCCCAGAGGCGCTCGATCTTGTAGAAGTCGCGGGTCTCCTTGTAGAAGACGTGCGCAACGACCTCGACGAAATCGAGGATGATCCAGGTCGCTCCCTGCCAGCCCTCGGTGCGATAGGGCTTGATGCCGAGCTCGGCGGCGCCATCGAGCACCGAGTCGGCGATCGCGCGCAGGTGCGTATCGCTGTCGGCCGAACAGACGACGAAGAAGTCGGTGACGTCGGTCAGCTTGCGCAGGTCGAGCATCACGACGTCGTGCGCCTTCTTCTCGAGCATGAGCTCGGCGCACATGCGCGCGAGCGTCTTCGGATGCGACGGCCGTTTTCGTGTGGCCATAGGAGAAACACCTCGTTGGTGCCCGGCGGTCGCCGGGCGTTACTTCATCGGTCGCAGCGTGCGGTAGTCCTCGCCGATCACGACGGTCGCACGCAGATACAGCGTGCTGTCGATCTCCGTCTCGATCCTCTCGGCAGGGATGCCCAACGCATATGCCACCTTGCGCGCGCTGACAGGATCTCCGATCCGGTCGATCACTTTCGAGAACGGCTCCCGTGTCGGCGACGTGCCGTACTCCGGCACGTCGAACTTCCGGGCCCGCAGGAATTCGGTGAACCGTTGCGCCATGCCGTTGCGCCCGCACGCGTTGACGACGTTGACCTGGATGGTCTCCCCGGCGCGCACGAACAGATCCGTCCGCTCGACCATCGGATCGACGCGGGGACGCAGGAAGTTCCGCTCCACGAGCGCGTAGACGAGGATCGCGGCGATCGCGGCGACCAGCGGCATCAGGAACAGCCACGGCAGCCGCCGCCGGCGCACGCGGCGCTCCTGCTGCTCGGCCTTGATCTCTCGAAGTCGTTGTGGACGCGCCATCGGCTGTCGTTTTCTCGACCGGGTCCGGACCGCGCCGGTCAGCCCGGCGACAGCAGACCGTCATTGAATTCGGCGAGCTCCTCGTACTGCTCCTCCGGCAGCACCGAGCGCAGGAACGGGCGCTGCTGTGCCCAGAACGTCCGCGCGCCGCGCTCGTCGCCGGAGCGCAGCCGGTACAGCACGCCGAGCGCCGACCAGCGATAGAGCCCGAGCGCCTGCTCGTACGAGAGCGAGTCGTGCACGACGACCGCGGCCAGTGCGGCGGTGTCGCCTCGCTGCTGCAGCGAATCGCGAAGCGCCGCGACCCGGCGTCGCTCCGCCGCAAGTTGCCGCTCGACGGTGTCGCGCAGGGCGCGATAGCGAGCAAGCGCGCTGTCGGACTCCGCGCGATAGTAGCCGCCGGCCTCGACGAGGACGCTTCGGAAACGGCCCTCGCGATAGCCGTAGACGTCGTCGATGTAGATCGTCGCGTCGGAGCGCGGCGCGAACAGCGGCCAGAGCGCGTGGCGCACCGTGATGACGGATCCGGCCACGCCGGCGAGCGTGTCGATCTCGGGATGCATCCACGTCGAGCGGAACACGCGCCGCAGCGCGCCGCCATGCGCGGAATACACGTTCATGCCGAACGTCGCGACCGGATCGTTGCCGCCGTAGTCGAGGCGGACGATCAGCTCCTCGCGACCGTCGCCGGTGACGTCGCGCAGCTCGAAACTGCGCGCGGACTCGACGGAGTCGGACAGCACCCTCGTCCAGGCGCGGCTCAGCGAATCGTAGCTGTAGATCTCCAGCAGATCGAAGCGTCCGGCGGCCATGCTGTCGCTGCGGCTGCCGACCAGAAACAGCGGCACCTGCGAGCCGACGAGCCGCGCGGTCGCGATCGTGTCGATGCGACGGCCGGCCGGATAGGTGGGTGGCTGAAATGGAGGTGCTCCTCTCGACGCGATCGGCTTCGGCTCCTGCGGACCCTTCTCGCTCTCGGCGCATCCCGACATCCCCGCGAGGGCGGCGACGGCGAGTGCCCCGACCGCGAGCACTGCGACGATGTGCGGTGCGTGACGATGCATGCTGGTCCGGAAGTCAGGTGCGGCGTGGGAACGCGACGGGCGGCCGAGGCTGACGCGCTCAACCGCCCGATTCGCAAGATCGCGAGTTCCGTCACAGGAGGAACCGGCGGCGGTCAGCCCTCTCCGTTGGTTCCCTCGTCGCCGTCGGTCTTCTTCAGCGACTGGACTTCGTTGCGAATGTCCTGGGCCATCGAGCGGAGCTCCTGCATGTGCTTGCGGACGCGCACGCCGGCGGCCTTGTTCCCCTTGACGAAGAATTTCTCGAAGTCCTTTTCGAAGCTGTCGACGAGGGCCTTGAGCTGATTGTACCGTTCCATTCGGAATACTCCGGTGAGTGTGTGTAACGGGATCCGGATTCACGTCCTGCAGACATCATGCCGAATCTACGGCAAAAATGCGGCTTCCGGAGAGAAATGGCGCGAATTTACAAAAAAGCGCCACCGCCTGAACCCGTCGTGGCCGGGGCCTGAATGGGCCGATTCCTTTCAATTTTCGAGGGTTTTTCGCGACCGCGGGGCGCTACGCCGGAGCTCGCCCGGAGCGGAGAGTCCGATTCCTACGACCGTGGGCCGCGTTTCGAGGACGAACCGCCCAACGAGCGCCGTTTTGGCTTGGGCGCTGCCGCAGTCTTCGCTGCCTCGTCGACAGGCTTCGCCGTCGCCTTCGGCGACTTCTTCGACGCCTTGGATTTCGTGATCGTCCCAACGGTCGTCGTGGCACGCGCGGTCGTCGTTGCAGCCTCTGCGATCTCCGCCGCCGCTGCCGTCTTCGCGGCGCGTCGTGCCTTCGATGCCGTCAGCTCCTTGGCGGATCCCTTCTCGACGGCCGGTCCGGATGCCTTCGCCCGCTTCTTCGCCGCCTTCGTCGGGACCGGCGGCTCGACGTCGCTCGCCGGAGCATCGAGCATGTCGTCGTTGCCGAACGGGTTGCGCGGTCGCCGCTTCGGTGCCGGTCGTACCGCGCCGATGCGAGGCACCGTCGTGCTGCGCGCGAGTTCGGCCCGTAGATAGCGCCCGGTGTAGCTGCGATCGTTCGCGGCGATGACCTCGGGCGGACCCTGCGCGACGACCTCTCCGCCGTGGCGGCCGCCCTCCGGACCGAGATCGATGATCCAGTCGGCGCACTTGATGACGTCGAGGTTGTGCTCGATGATCACGACCGTGTTGCCCTTGTCGACGAGCGACTGCAGGACCTTCAGCAGCATTCGCACGTCCTCGAAGTGCAGTCCGGTGGTCGGCTCATCGAGCACGTAGAGCGTGCTGCCGGTGCCGATCTTCGAGAGCTCGGTCGCGAGCTTGACGCGCTGCGCCTCGCCGCCGGAGAGCGTCGTCGCCTGCTGGCCGAGCCGGATGTAGCCGAGGCCGACGTCGTTGAGCGTCTTGAGCTTGCGCTTGATGCGCGGGATGTCCTCGAAGAACGCGAGCGCATCGGCGACGGTCATGTCGAGCACGTCGGCGATCGAGCGCCCCTTGTAGCTCACCTCGAGCGTCTCGCGATTGTAGCGCTTGCCGTCGCAGGCCTCGCAGCTCACGTAGACGTCGGGCAGGAAGTTCATCTCGATCTTCTTCAGACCATCGCCCAGACACTCCTCACAGCGTCCACCGGCGACGTTGAAGCTGAAGCGCCCCGCGCTGTAGCCGCGAATGCGCGACTCCGGCAGCTGCGTGAACAGATCGCGGATGTAGGTGAACAGCCCCGTGTACGTCGCCGGGTTCGAGCGCGGCGTGCGCCCGATCGGCGACTGGTCGATGTCGATCACCTTGTCGATCTCGTCGAGTCCCTCGATCGCCCGGTAGGGAAGAGGCGGCGTCGAGCTGCGGAAGAAGTGCTGCGACAACAGCGGATAGAGCGTCTCGGTCACCAGCGACGACTTGCCCGAGCCGGACAGTCCGGTGATGCACGTGAAGGTCGCCAGCGGAAGCCGCAGGTCGACGCCCTTCAGGTTGTGTCCGCTCGCGCCGTGGAGCACGATCTCCTTGCCAATGCCGCCGCGCCGCTCCTCCGGCAGCGCGATCTCGCGCTCGCCGGTGAGGTACTGGAACGTCAGGCTCCGCTCGAAGTCGACGTGGTTGCCGAGCGACTCGGCCTGTACCCGGGCGCTCGACGCCGCGCTCGACGGAGCACTCGCGCCGGACAGCGCGCCTGAGCCAGCATTCGCACTCCACGGCGCGCCTGACGCAGCACTCGTGTCCGGCACTTCGCCGACCTGGACTCGCGCCGCCGTTCCATTCGACGTGCCCATTCCGAGGAATGCCGTCGGGATCGCCGCGCCGACGACCTCGCCGCCGAGCTCTCCGGCGCCGGGTCCCAGATCGATCACGTAGTCGGCCGACTCGATCATGTCTCGGTCGTGCTCGACGACGATGATCGTGTTGCCGAGATCGCGCAGGCGCTTGAGCGACGCGATGAGCTTGCCGTTGTCGTGCTGGTGCAGGCCGATCGACGGCTCGTCGAGCACGTAGAGCACGCCGCTGAGCTGCGAGCCGATCTGCGTCGCAAGGCGGATGCGCTGCGCCTCACCGCCGGAGAGCGTGCGCGCCGAGCGGTTGAGCGTCAGGTAGTGCAGGCCGACGTCGAGCAGAAAGCTCAGCCGCTCGGCGATCTCCTTGACGATGAGATGCCCGATCTCCCGCTGCCGGTCGCTCATCGCCAGTGAGCGCACGGCCTCGACCGCGTCGCCGATCGGCAGCGCGACGAGGTCGGAGATGTTGCGCCCGTCGATGAGCACCGCCAGGCTCTCCGGCTTCAGCCGTCCACCGTTGCACGTCGTGCAGAGCGCCGAGGTCATGTACGCCTCGAGCCACTGCCGTGTCGAGGCCGAGCCGGTCGTCTCGAGGTAGTGCGCGAGGTTCTTCAGGACGCCATCGAAGCGGTGATGGTAGGTCACCGTTCGTCCGTTCGGGTACGTGTAGGTGATCTCGTACTTCGTCTTGCCGCCGCCGTGCAACAGCGCGTCGAGCGCATCCTCCTTGTACTCTTCGATCGGCGTGTCAGCGTCGTGGCCGAAGTGCTCGACGACCGCGAGCACCTGCGCCCACTGCCAGTTGCGCCGCGGCTTGCCGAGCGGACGCAGCGCCTCCTGATTGAGCGACAGGCGGCGATCGGGCATCATCAGGTCGAGCGAGAAGTCGAACTTCTCGCCAAGTCCCTCACACGCCGGACAGGCGCCGTACGGGGAGTTGAACGAAAACGAGTTCGGCTCCGGCACCTCGTAACTGATGTTGCACACCGGACAGGCGAGCTTCTCGCTGTAGAGCGCGTCGGGCAGCACGTTGTCCCAGTCGGCGATGATCAGGCTGCCGTCGCCGAACTTCAGCGCGGTCTCGATCGAGCCGGCCAGGCGGGCGTACGAAGGCTCGGTGACCTCGACGCGATCGACCACGATCTCGATGTCGTGGATCTTGTAGCGGTCGACCTTCATCCCCGGGACGATCTCCTGGATCGCGCCGTCGATGCGCACGCGCGTGAATCCGTCGCGGAGGATCTTCTCGAACAGCTCCTGGTAGTGTCCCTTGCGCCGGCGCACCGACGAGGCGAGCACCGAGACCCGGCGGCCCTGGAACTTCGCGATCGCCGCGTCGACGATCTGGTCGACGGTCTGGCGGACGACCGGCTGGCCGCAGGTGACGCAGTGCTGCACGCCCGCGCGGGCAAAGAGCAGGCGGAGGAAATCGTAGATCTCGGTGACCGTTCCGACCGTCGAGCGGGGATTGTTCGAGATCGTCTTCTGTTCGATCGAGATCGCCGGCGACAGTCCCTCGATCAGATCGACCTCCGGCCGCTCCATCAGCCCC
>DATLHO010000291.1:0-4155 GCA_035539855.1 Kapaibacterium sp. (SeqCode)
CGGAGCTGCTTGCCGTCGTACTCGATCGGCTCGTTCGTCTCGACGTCGTGCACGATGCCCTTGCCTCGTCCTCCCGCATGGATCTGCGCCTTGAGGATCAGCAGCTCGGCACGATCGTCCTGGATCATGTAGTGCGCTGCCTCGACGGCCTGCTCCGGCGTGAAGGCGACACGGCCTGCCTGTACCGGGACCCCATGCTTGCCAAGGAGCTCCTTGGCCTGATGCTCATGGATGTTCATCTGCGTTGATAGCGGTTATCAGTTCGACAATTGGTATGCGATGTCAGGAATCCGTCGCTCGGCGTGCCTCGTGGTAGCGGTGGCGGTTCCGGTGCTCTCTCGGGGACGGGCTGCAAAGATAGCGATAAGGTTCGTTCGCAAGTCTCAAGTTTGGTGACGCAACCCGGGGCGCAATCCCCCGTTCCCGGCGAATCCGCGCCACATCGGCCTGTGCTGCCAAATGTTGAAGAGAGTATCCCCGGCGCTGCCGCCTGTGGCATGGATTTGCCGTATTGCTATCTTGCCGCGCCTATCCCCACGGGCCGGGAGCGCTACCTCCCTGGAGAATCTGCATCCACATCTCGAGAACGCGAACGGGTATGGCAAGACGTTATGTGTCGAACAGGAACGAGTCGGTACGGATGTTCGAGAACGACTTCCTCGAAGCGTGCTCGCATATCCACCCGGCGACGATTCCGGCCGTGTGGATCCCCGTGACGATTGCACTCGGCTACCTCGCGATGGGCGTGCGTGGCCTCGATGGCTACAGCTTCGTTGGACTCTTCGTGACCGGCGTGCTGCTGTGGACTCTTTCGGAGTACCTGCTGCATCGCTGGGTCTTCCACTATGAGCCCAAGTCGGGCTGGGGGAAGAAGCTGCACTTCATGCTCCATGGCGTGCACCACGACTATCCCAACGACGCGACCCGCCTGGTGATGCCCCTCGGCATCTCCGTGCCGCTCGCGGCGATCTTCTACCTCGTTTTCAACGCGATCTTCGGAGCCCAGTTCAGTCCGGCGGTGCTCGCCGGATTCATCGTCGGCTACATCTGCTACGACATGATCCACTATGCGACACACCATCTGTCGATGCGTGGACCGGTCGGAGCCTGGCTGAAGAAGCATCACCTGCGGCATCACTACATGGACGACACCTACGGCTACGGCGTCAGCTCGCCGCTGTGGGATGTCGTCTTCGGCACCATGCGCGTCCAGAGCGAGCGCGAGGCCACGCCGATCGAGGAGACCGCCGAGGCGAATTAGCGTCGCCGCTACGGCCCAACGCGCCGCCGCGAGTCAGTATCCCACCCCATCGATTGTCACGATCCCCCGTCGGCCTGGCGCATGCCCCGTTGCATGCTCAGGACCGGCGGGGGATCGCCGTCTTCGCCTCCTCCCCCGCTCACTCGGTGATCACCAGCCGCGCGCCTCGCTCGCCGATACGCACGACGTAGAATCCAGGCGCCAGTCCGTCGGTCTCCAGCATCAGCGCGCCGCCCGCACGCGTCGACGCCGCGCGATGCGTGCGGCCGAGCACGTCGATGAGCACGACCGCGTCGTCGCGTCGTGACGCCGAGGCCGTCAGCAGCACCGGCTCGCCCGCGCGCGCCGGGTTGGGTCGTACGCCGAGCGATCGATCATCGACGACTCGAGCGTTATCCGTCCGACCGTTTGGCGCCCGCTCGTCGGACTGCCCATCCTCGTCACGTATGCCCACCGACGCCGGCAGCTCCGTGACCCTCGGCCGATCTCCATCCCACGCCAGGCCCGCGATGTAGAGTCCGCGCGTGCGGTCGCTCTGCGTGTGCATGACGTCGTTGACGTTGCGGCTGCACGAGGTGATGAACCAGTCGCCGCGCCACTCGAAGACCTTGCTCGCATGCGACGTCGCCAGCAGCCGCTCCTCCCGTCCTTCGAAGTCCAGCGGGTCGTCGCTCATCACGTAGCGTGTGCCGGAGCCTCCCTTCCAGAACAGGTAGTAGCGACCGTTGCGCATGACGACGCAGGGTGACTCCGGATGGGTATAGGGATTGACATCGTCGCCGGTCACCGCACGTGTGAGCACGGGTCCGCGCGGCGTCCACGTGCGCAGGTCGGTCGAGGTCGCCGCGGCGACGCAGGCGCGCGCGGGCAGGCCGGCGGTGTCGCGCAGGCGGGCGACGAAGTAGCAGACATAACTGCCGTCGGGCAGCTCGAGCACGAACGGATCGCGGCAGGAGATCGGTCCGCCGAAGCCGCTGTCGTATCCCGGCGGATAGTACGCGGCCCAGCTCGTGTCGGGCATGGGCGCGGGAGGCTCGTCGAGCTTCGTCCACGTCTGCAGATCGCTCGACGACGCGGCGAGGATCTGCTCGCCGGAGAAGAAGCCGCGCGCGTTGCCGGTGTAGAGCATCCTCCACCCGTCGCCGTCACGGATCACTGCGGGAGCGTACACGTGCTCGGCATCGAGCGAGCCACGCGCGCCGATGCGCAGAGCGGGCGCGACCGTGCGCCACTCGAGCAGGTCGTTGCTCACCGCGTGACCGATGTCGATCTCGTTGCCCGGACTCATCCACGGGCGGATCGACATGTCGCCGCGCGTGTAGAACAGGTGCCACGTGCCGCGATCCTCGATGAGCGCGTGGTCGTTGACGTACTCGCGTCCGAGGAAGAGCACGTAGCGGAACGAGGCGGAATCTCCCTGGGCGAGCGCGACGCTCGCGAGGAGCATCATCGCGACGATCGTGTAGGGCATGGTCAGTGAAGGAACGTGGTGACCGCCCAGAGCGAGACCGTCGAGATCACGATCCAGAGCAGCACACCGAGCACGAGTGGACGGGCGCCGACGGTCGAGAGCATCCGGCGCGAGAGTCCGGCGCCGATCAGAAAGAGCGTGATCGTCAGACCGATCTTCGCGATGGCGACGATCGTCGGCGAGATGTCGGCGACAAGCGGAATGTACGAGCGCAGCACCGACGCGACGAGGAAATAGAGGATGAACCACGGCAGCGAGACCTTCGCGCCGCCGTGCCGGAACAGCAGCGACGTGGCGAAGACGAGCGGCACGATCCACAGCGCTCGGGCGAGCTTGACGGTGGTGGCGATGCCGAGGGCCTGCTCGCCGTAGCGGGCCGCGGCGCCGACGACCGAGCTCGTGTCGTGGATCGCGATCGCGGCCCAGATGCCGAACTGCGTCTGCGACAGGTCGAGCATGTGTCCGATCGCCGGGAACAGGAACAGCGCGACGGAGTTGAGGATGAAGACCGTTCCGAGCGAGACCGACATCTCGCTCTCCCCCGCATCGAGCACCGGCCCGACCGCCGCGATCGCGCTGCCGCCGCAGATGGCCGTCCCGCTGGAGATGAGGTGCGCGGTCTTGCGATCGATGCCGAGCATCCGACCGATGAGCCAGCCGAGCACGAGCGTCCCGACGATCGTCGCGATCGTGAAGACCACGCCATCGCGACTGGCGCTGAGCACCTGCTGCAGGTTGATGCCGAAGCCCAGGCCGACGACCGAGACCTGCAGCAGCACCTTCGTCGCGCGCTTGTTGAACGCGGCGTACGGGTGCCCGAGCGTCAGGCCGATGGCAAGACCGATCGCCAGCGCGATCGGCGGCGAGGCCCAGGGCGTGAGGCAGAAGGCGAGCGCAATCCAGAAGAGGATGCGGGTGAGGAGTATGCGGTTCACGGCGCGGAACTTAGTACGAGAGGAGCGATCCGCGTCATGCGTCGGAAGGACCGCACTCCTCCCCCCCCCTCGGCGCGACCTCGTCATCCTCGACCGAGCGTAGCGAGGTCGGGGATCTTTCTTCGGCGGTAGCCGTGCCGGACGGTACCGCTACCGCGGAAGAAGGATCCCCGGCTCCGCTTCGCTCCGCCGAAGATGACGTGGTCGCCGTAGTAAAGTAGGACGGCGGCATCGACGGGCTTCGGCCCGCGATGCCGGACGCACCGCCGATATCCGACCGACGTTACGCAACAAAATGTTTCCGCCGTATCTTGGCATCCCCCCACGCCCCTAGCACACTTCCCCACCCCCGACTCCCGAGGGAGGACAGCGTCATGTCGGACCTGCAGTTCAACACACACACCACGACGGGAAGCACCACCACGGTGCAGGCGACGAGTATCGACCAGCTCGAGTCCTCGCTCGACGGGACCCTCCTGACCTTCGGC
>DATLHO010000292.1:0-6146 GCA_035539855.1 Kapaibacterium sp. (SeqCode)
AACGACGGTCACCAATTCATCCTCGACGGCCTCAAAAGACCATTGACGGGTCGCGGTGTTTCTCCGTCGTTTCCACGTCGACTCTCTGATGATACGAGTTCAATCAGGCTCACAGCGCACCCACTCGTACATACGATGACGGGGTCGTCGTCTGTTGGAATAGAGAGAGAGCCTACTCCCGCTCCTTGTCGCGCCGCACGGTGATCTTCTTCCCGCGGATCGACGTCTGCTTGAGCGCGCCGATGACGCTGTCGGCGACGTCGCTGGCGACTTCGACGAGCGAGAATCGGTCGCTGATCTCGATCCCGAAGATCTGCTGGCCGCTGATGCCGGCCTCGTTGGTGATCGCGCCGACGAGGTCACCCGGTCGGATGCCCGCGGCGCGGCCGGCGCCACCGATGTAGATCCGCGTCGCGTCGGCACGGCTGACGCTCGGGCGCGGACCGTCGGGGCGAGGCTCGCGGCTGCGGAAGCCCTCGCGTCCGCCAGACTCGCGCGGTCCGCGACGGTCGTCGCGCTCGCCGTAGCGATCGCCACGCGCGCCCGGCGCGGGAATCTCCTCATGGTCCATCTCGGCCCCGCCGGCCTCGTGTGCAAGCTTGACCGCGGCGGTCGCGACGTCGATGAGCTCGAACTCATCGCTGAGCGACTCGACGATGACGCGGAAGCGCTCGAGGCCGCCGGCAAGCAGCGCCTCGCGGAGCGAGGCCTGGGTCAGCTCGAACTGCCGCTCGCGCAGGTCGGCGATCGTCGGCAGTTGCGCCATCTCGATCTTCTGTCGCGTGAGCTGCTCGATGTTGCGGACGGTCCGCGACTCGCGCGGCTCGACGAGCATGATCGCCACGCCCTTCTTGCCCGCGCGTCCGACACGGCCGATGCGATGGACATAGGACTCGGGAGCCGACGGGACGTCGAAGTTGATCACGTGTGTCAACTGCTCGATGTCCAGGCCGCGAGCGGCGAC
Organism: Kapaibacterium sp. (SeqCode); assembly: GCA_035539855.1. Taxonomy (GTDB): domain Bacteria; phylum Bacteroidota; class Ignavibacteria; order OLB7; family OLB7; genus DATLHO01. The sequence goes on from DATLHO010000292.1 coordinate 965, forward strand.
GTCGGTGGCGATCAGCAGCTCGGCCGATCCGGCGCGCACGCGGCGCATGACCTTGTCGCGGAGCTCCTGCGACATGCCTCCGTGGAGCGCTTCGGCGTGGTAGCCGCGCGCGCCCATCGCGCGCGTGAGCTCGTCGACCTCGGTGCGGGTGCGGCAGAAAATGAGCGCGGCGGTCGGTGCCTCGAGATCGAGAATGCGTCCGAGAGCGGCGACCTTGTGCGAGCGCGAGACGATGTAGGCGACCTGGCGCACGCGCGGCATCTTGCCGGTCGAGGCCTCGCGCGGGATCTCGATCTTCATCGGATCGCGCATGTGCCGCTTCGTCAGCGCCGCGATCCGCGGCGGCATCGTCGCCGAGAACAGGACGGTCTGTCGCTCCTTCGGAAGACTTCCGAGGATCGTGTCGATGTCCTCGGCGAAGCCCATGTCGAGCATCTCGTCGGCCTCGTCGAGCACGACGATGTCGATCCCGTCGAGCCTCAGCGAGCCGCGACCGATGTGATCGAGCGCGCGTCCGGGAGTCGCGACGACGACGTCGACGCCTTCCTGGAGCGAGCGGAGCTGTCGGCCCATCGGCTGGCCGCCGTAGATCGGAAGCACGCGCACGCCGGCATCGCTGCCATAGCGGTGCATGGCTTCGGCGACCTGCACCGCGAGCTCGCGTGTCGGCACGAGGACGAGGGCCGTTACCGACGGGCGCTTCTTCATCTCGATGATGCGCTGGAGAATCGGCAGCGCGAACGCGGCCGTCTTGCCCGTGCCCGTCGCAGCCTGGCCGAAGAGATCGCGCCGCTCGATGAGGAGCGGGATCGTCTGGCGCTGGATCGGGGTCGCCTCCTCGTATCCGAGGCGCTCGAGCGCAGTGAGAAGCTTCTTGTGCAGTCCGAGCGATGAGAACCCGGTCTCCGTCTCGGTCGTGGTCGTTGTAGTCATAGCCAGAAAGTGGTCGGCCGCGGATGCCTTCACAGCGGGCAGCGGCAATGATAATCCTGCAAGGTACCATTCCTCCGGCATCTCGAATCGGATCGTCGCCGTTCGACATGACATGACACATCCGCCGTCCGGCCGCGCGCGGTTATGACGACGGGGCGACCTGATCGAATGAATCCGACCGGATCGCCCCGTCTGGTTGCCCGTGGTGCGGTAACCGGAGAACAAACCGCACAACGGCTTACCGACCTTTCGCAACTATCATACCCTGTTTCGCCGAGACTTGGCTGGGCGTTTGCGAAGGCCCTATGCATGAGCATGACTGTACGACTGAGCATCGGGGATTCGACGGCGACGTCCGACGAGACGACCCCGCGCTCCCGTCCCCGATTCACCAACCCGGTACCGGCGGCGGTCACCTCGGCCGGTCGTGCGATCGGCGAGCTCGACGCTCACCTGCAGTGGGACGGCGACGTGCTGCTGGCGCGTATTCCCCTGCCCGCGCTTCCCGGGCATGTTCTGCACGCGACGTGCACGCTCGACGAGCGCGCCGACGAGCAGGGCGAGCACGCGCGCTGGATCGATACGATTACGGTGACGATCGATCACCTCGACGATCCCGTCTACGGAGGCTTCAAGGCCGACGCACCGCCGATTCCGGCGCAGCGCGCGAGGGTCGTCGATGAGAAAGTGCGTCCGCTCGGCGAAGACCGAGGCGCTCGTCCGACGGGTCCATCCGAGTTGTGACCCTGTCGACCCTAGATTTGCCAGGTCCGATCCCCCCCCAAAACGGCAGCGGGCCCTCGATCATCATCGAGGGCCCGCGCCACATCCAGCTACTACGTGCGCGATCAGTCGGCCGCGACGGTCTCGCGGTTGCGCTCGACGGCGTCGTGGAAGAGATACTCGATCGAGATCGAGCCGTTGATCGTCGAGACGTTGTCGCCTCCGGCGGCGCCATCGATCTCGTCGTCGAGGATCAGCGAATAGCCGACGCCGAAGTCGAACGCCAGCCGGCTCTGCCGCTCTGGTTTGAACTGCACGCCGAGTCCCAGTGGAATCACCGCACCGATACCCTCCTCACGCACCGCGAAATCCGCCTCGCTCACGATTGTCTCGTCCGCCGGATCGATGACGCGCCAGAAGGCGAGTCCGATACCGGCGAACGCGTAGGGATTCCACTGATCGTCGAGTGCGGGCGCCAGCAGCGCACGCGCGTCGAGCGTCCAGAAGTGCGTGTCGTATTCGTCGTCGGCCAGGTAGTTGCCGGCGACTCGGTGGACGCCGAGCCCTGCTTCGGCCTGCAGAAGGTCGTTGAACTGACGGCGCACGAAGATGCGCTCCTGCACGCGGGCATCGTTGATCAGCGACGCCTCGGTGCCGATGCTCGGGCCGATCCCGATGCCGACGCGCCAGGCCGCGTCAGAGAGATCGACGTGGTGCTTCTCCTCATCGTAGAGTCCGCCGACGACCGGATCGGCGGCCGTCGACTGCGCGCGCGCGCCGGTAATGGAAACGGCGGCGAGCGCCACCGCGAGTGTAATGCGACGTGTCGTCTTCATGGTCATCTCCCTCGTGGACAATTGGTGCCGCCGGATGCGTGTCGCACTCGATCGGCGATGCATAGGACAGAGGGGATCATCGAAATACCGGGCCACGTCTTCGCCGCTCTCCTGACGCACGGCATGATCGGCGAATAATTCTGCGCGCGCACGTCTCGTTACGTTCGCAGGCCCCTACCTGTCACCACTTCGAGCTCCCGGCCGGACTCACTTCACACACAACCGAATGGAGTCCTATGGACAGCATCTATCTGGATCGCAACGAGAGCCAGTATGGACCGGCGCCCGCGTGCTTCGAGGTACTCAGGCGCGCCGGCCAGGCCGAGCTCACCCGCTACACCCGTGATTTCGACAGGGGCGTGAAGAGCCGCGTGACCGAGCGCATCGCCGCGGAGCTCGGCGTGCCCGAGCGCGCCGTCATGCTCGGGTACGGAGCGGAGCTGTTGTTGAAAATGGCGGTGCACCGGTTCGTGCCGCGAGACGGGAAACTTCTCGTGCCCGACGCGTCGTGGTGGTACTACCGCGCGATCGCCGACGAGGTCGGCGCCGCGACCGGCACGTATCGCATTCTGCGCGACGGCGATCGATTCCGCTACGACGCGGCCGCGATCATCGAGGCGTACGACACGCATCGACCGAGCGCCGTGCTCATCGCCTCGCCGAACAACCCCACCGGAAACTCGATCGAGCCCGACGTGCTGCGGGCCGTGCTCGAGCACATGCGCGACGCGGTCGTCATCATCGACGAAGCCTACTGGGGATATGCCTCGACCGACAACTCGCACGTCGCGCGGCTCATCGAGGAATTCGACAACGTCGTGATCGTCCGTTCGTTCTCGAAGTACTACGGGCTCGCCGGCGTACGCATGGGCTACGCCGTCGCCGGCGATCGCTTCGCCGACTTCGCCGCCTACACGACGCTGTTCCTCGGATATCAGCAAATCGCCGAGAACCTCGCGCTCGCGGCGCTCGATTCGCCCGAGTACTATGCGGCGATCGCGAGGCGGATCGAGGAGGACAAACAGATGTTCCACTCGCGCCTCGCCGGCTACGCGAGCGTGACGAGCTATCGCTCCGACGGGAATTTTCTGCTCTTCAGAATCGCGCCGGCGGTCTCGACGGCGCTCCGGGAGCGGCTTGCATCGCGCAAGATCACCGTCAAGTTCTTCTCGGAGCCCATGTTCATCGATCACATGCGGCTGTCGCTCGGCACGTCCGAGCAGAATGCGCTCGTGCTCACGTCGATGCTCGAGGCGATCGACTCAACCAACGAGGGAAGCAATGAGTATTCGGTCGCGATATAGGGCATCGCTCAAGGATCGACGCGCCGAGGAGCTGCTCGATCTCTGGATCTACCGACCGATCGCATTTCTGGTCGCCTCGCTGCTGTCGCGCACGGACGCCACACCGAACCAGGTGACGCTCGCGGCGATCGTGGCAGCCGGCGCGGGCGGAGTGTGCCTGGCGCGAGGAGACCGCGAGGGATTCGCCCTCGGCGCGGCGCTGTACGTCATCTCGAACATCCTCGACTGCGCCGACGGAATGCTCGCGCGCATCAAGCGCAACGGCACCCAGCTCGGCCGCATGATCGACGTCTTCGCCGACAGCGTCTCCGGCGCTTTCGTGTACGTCGGACTCGGCGTCGGACTCGTGGCGGGCCATCACATTCTGCCGATCGACGCATGGTGGCTCGTCGTTCCTGCCGGCGTGAGCTTCGCGGTGCAGGCCGCACTGTTCGATCGCCAGCGCAATCGTTTCCTCTCGAATGCCGGAGCGGCGGTCTCGATCTCGACCGAGCTCTCGGCGGTTGCTGAGGCGCGAAAGTCGACGCGCAACCCGCTCCGACGGGCGCTGATGAGCCCCTACCTCGTCTACATGCGATGGCAGCGTCGCGGCGCCACAGGCGCGCCGATCGACGAGCGATTGCTCCGTCGCTGGAGCCTGATCGGGTCGACGACGCACGTGACGGTGGCGGCAATCACGCTCGCGCTCGGCGCGCCGATGGCGCTGTTCGCGTACGTCATCGTCGCGGCGAATCTCTGGATGGTCGTGCTGCTCATCAACGGTCGCGCTCGCAGCATCGCTTACCGGGCATCCGGTACACGTGCCACGAGCTCGGTAGCGGGGGAGACCATCGCGGTAATCCTCGCGGCGGGAACGGGCACGCGGCTGCGGCCGCTGACCAATGACGTCCCGAAGCCACTGGTCGAGGTCGGCGGACGAGCGCTTCTTGCCCGGTCGATCGACGCGCTGCGCGCCGCCGGCGTCACGCGCTTCGTCGTCGTCGCGGGGTATCGTGCGGTGAGCGTCGAGCGTTTCCTCGATCGGGAATTCCCCGACCTCGACGTCGAGCTGCTGTACAACCATCGATACGCCGAGGCGAACAACGCGGCGTCGGTGCTGTTGGCCGCGCGTTCGCTCGAGGGCGCACGCCTGCTGCTGCTCGACGGCGATCTGCTCTACGACCCGGCGATCGTTGAGGAGCTCGTTGCGTGTCGCGAGCCCGGCAGCCGGCTGGTCGTGCGGCGCTCCGAGGCGCTGGGCGAGGAAGAAATCAAGGTGATGTCGGACTCGCGAGGCAGGATCGTGTCCATCGGCAAGCAGCTCGAGTCGTCGCGCTGCATCGGCGAGTCGATCGGCATCGCGCATTTCGATCGCACGGCGACCGCGCGGTTGTTCGACACGCTCGC
>DATLHO010000293.1:0-1857 GCA_035539855.1 Kapaibacterium sp. (SeqCode)
GTGACGTGCTCTCCGCGTGTCCTGACCGCCGAGATGTAGTAATCGACGCGCTCGTTCATGCCCGCACGCTGCCCGACTGTGGAGGATGACTGCCGGGGACCGACCGGCGAATTCGTGCTATTCACGGCTAGAGCACACATTATATGCCAACGGATCTACGCTCGTTCTTCCTGCTCCGCCCTGAGGTCGCCTTCCTCAATCACGGCTCGTTCGGTGCCACGCCGCGCCCGGTGATGGCGCGGTATCAGGAGTGGCAGATGGAATCCGAAGGCGAACCTGTCGAGTTTCATGCCAGACGTGCTCCGGGACTGCTGCGCGTCGCGCGCGAGGCGCTCGGCGAGCTCGTCGGCGCCGACGCGGACGACCTCGTCTACGTCACCAATGCGACGGTCGGCGTCAACATCGTCGCGCGCTCGCTGCGGCTCGGTCCGGACGACGAGGTGCTCGGGACCGATCACGAATACGGCGCGTGTGACCGCATCTGGCGCTATCTCGCCACGCGCGGCGGCGCGCGCTATCGTCAGGCGATGATCCCGGTGCCGGTCACGTCGCACGAGGCGATGCTCGAGACGCTCTTCGCGCAGGTGACGCCGGCGACGCGGGTCCTGTTCATCAGCCACATCACCGCGCCAACGGCGCTGACGTTTCCGGTGGCCGAGGCCTGTCGCCGCGCCCGCGCCCTCGGGCTGATCACGATCGTCGACGGCGCGCACGTACCGGGCCAGCTCGCGCTCGACCTGCGCGCGATCGACGCCGACTTCTACACGGGGAACCTTCACAAGTGGCTCTGTGCGCCGAAGGGCTCGGCCTTCCTGTACGCGCGGCGCGACATGCAGCCGCTGCTCGATCCCCTGGTCGTCAGTTGGGGTTATGAGGCGATCAAGCCGACGGTGTCGCGCTTCATCGACGAGCAGGAGTACCGCGGCACGCGCGAGCTCGCCGGTCCGCTGTCGGTGCCCGAGGCGATCGCGTTCCAGCGCGAGCACGACTGGGACGCCGTGCGCGAGCGCTGCCACGCGATGCTGCTACGCGCGCGGCCGCTGATCGCCGACGCGCTCGACGCACCGCCGCTGTCGCCGGACGATGGGGGATGGTTCGCACAGATGAGTGCCTTCGCGCTGCCCGCGTCGACCGACGGCGTCGAGCTGCAGCGACGGCTTTTCGAGGAGCACCTCGTCGAGATCCCGACGTTCGCCTGGAACGGACGGCAGACGCTCCGCATCTCGATCCAGGGCTACAACACGTGGGAGGATATCGAGCGCCTGCTCGAGGGCATCAGGCAGATCCGACGCGGGTGAGATCGCCGCTACGCCGCCGGCGCTTGCACTATCGGTCTGCCTCGTTAACTTTTTTCTTTCACACAGAATGATCGTGCCCATGTCGTCGCTCTCTCGCACTGCCTCGATCGCGCTCGTCGCGGCTGTTCTCATCGGTTGCTCGGGCGAGGCCGAAGTCGACACCGGGGATACCTCCGCGTCGCGGTCCACCGACGTCGATTCGCTCGGAGCGCCGACGACGGTGCTGCCGCAGGGCACCGATTCGCTCGGCACGGCGGGTGGCGCGCAGGGAACGATGGAGAGACCGGTGGTGACGAACGAGGAACAGCAGCGCATCGACGACTGGCTCGGCGCCTACGCCGATTCGCTCAACGACTACGGCGACCCCAAGGGCACGATGTACGCCGGCGGCACGCCGCTCTTCAACGAGACGCAGGGGAAGCCGATCACGAAGTACGAGTACATCGTCGCGAAGCATCCCGACCGCCCCTGGAGCAAGCCGCTTCCGGAAGGCCGCCCGATCAAGCGCGAGGACGCGAAGACCGGAGCGGATACGGCGAAGAAGGACGAGGGGGAATAG
>DATLHO010000294.1:0-13459 GCA_035539855.1 Kapaibacterium sp. (SeqCode)
TGGATCGCCCTCGTGCTTCTGCTGCTTGCGGTCGGGGGATACTTCGGCTATCAGTACTACGATCGCAACATCAGGCTGCAGACGGCGGGGCGCATCGACTCGGCGGCGGCGATGCAGGTCGCGCTGATGATCGCATCGGATTACCGCGCCTACTCGATGGATCACAATCACGAGGGGCTCGCGTCGCTGTTCGCGCCAACCGGCAACACGTACTTCAGCAAGCGCAACTGGCGCCGCAGCCAGATCGCCAACGACGCGGAGCAGTTCTTCCGGAACATCGAGGCGACGACGGTCTACGACATCCAGACACGCAAGGCGTGGGCGGTCGACGACTCGACGATCAACGCCGACTGGCTCTTCACCTACGAGCGGCTCAAGAACACCGGTGAGATCCTCCGTGGCCAGGAGCTCGATCGCGTCCGCATCGAACTGATCAACGGCGAATGGCTGATCACGCGGCAGACGACGACGTGGGTCAAGCGTCGCAACGAGCCGGCGCCGAGCGACGAGCCGGAGGTGATCGACCTGCCGACGGATCCGACGCCTGCAGACGGCGGAGCGACCGACGGAGACACGCCGCCGCTGTTCCCGCCGCCGACGGAGGACACGAGCGCGCAGGAGCCGCCCGTGCGCGATCCGGCGCCGCCGGTGGGCGATCCGCGCAATCCGACCGACCCGGTACGCACGCCGAGCGATGTCGGGACGCCTCCGATCAATCCCAACGGCGGAGCCGCGACGCCGCGCCGCTTCCCGAGCGGACCGGTCGACCGCCCCGGCGGACAGACGCCGAGTGGAGGACGCTAGCGTGGAGACGAACACCAGCATGACGAGCGCGGGCGGATTTCACGTCGGCACGCGGACCGACGTCGGACGACGCCGCCAGCGCAACGAGGATTATCTCAGCGTCAACGAATCGCGGCATGGACTGCTGCTCGTCGTCTGTGACGGCATGGGCGGGCACGTCGGCGGCGAGCGCGCGAGCCGGCTTGCCGTCCAGCAGTTCGTCGAGGCCTTCGAGGCCGGCGACGGCGAGCCGCGCGCGCTCTTCGAGCACGCGGTCGAGCGCGCGAATGCGGAGGTCTATCGCGAGTCGACGACGATCGCCGAGTATTCCGGAATGGGCACGACCCTTGTCGCTGCGCTGGTCGTCGGCACGCGCGCGGTGGTCGTCAATGTCGGCGACAGCCGCGCGTACCGCTGGCATTCCGGAGCGCTCGAGCGCGTCTCGGCCGATCACTCGGTCGTCGAGGAGCTCGTCGCGGCCGGACGGATCAGCGCCGAGCAGGCCCGCGTGCACCCGCAGCGCAATCTCATCACGCGCGCGCTCGGCACCGGCGAGCGCGTCGTGCCCGACATCTTCGACGTCGCTTTCGGCGACGGCGACGCGATACTGCTGGCAAGCGACGGGCTGCACGGCATGATCACCGACGAAGCGATTGCGTCGATCCTCCGCACGGGCGCCCGACCCGACGAGGTGTGCGACCGGCTCGTCGACGCGGCGCTCGAGGCGGGCGGCGACGACAACGTGACGGTCGCGCTCGTGCGCTCCGGTGCCGACAGCGCCGCACTCGCCGGACCGTCGACCGATCCCGGAGCGGCGGCTGCGGCGCTCGCCGCGCAGCCGCGACCGCAGGCCCGGGGGATGTCTCCGTGGATCTGGCTCGTGCTCGCCTTCGTGGCCGCGGCGGCCGCATGGGTGGTGTTCTTCGCGAGGCCGTGGGAGCGCGCCGAGAATCTCGCGCCCGACATGCCTCCACCGTCGATCGACGTCGACACGTCGCTGTCGGGCATCGACTCGGTGCTGCTCGACTCGGCCTCGCAGGCCACGCCGCTGGATCAGCTTCGCGGCGACGACTCCGCGCGGTCGTACATTCCGGTCGACACGCTTCGCCAGGCCGACTCGATCATCCGACGCCAGCGACTCGACCCGCTGCCGCGAGGCGACGCCGAGACCGGCCGACGGCGATAGATCCGCCGAGCAACGATGGACCCGCCGAGCGACGCGTGTCTCCGTCCGCGCACGAAGCGACGGCCTCGACGTCGGCAATCCGCAATACGAAATTCGAATCCGCCAATGTCCAAGAGTGGTTTTCAGCGCTGGCTCGACAAGTTCTTTCCCGCCGACGACGGAGGTCATCGGACCAACGCGCTCGTCGAGCAGGGACTGCAGGCGCTTCGCATGGCCCGCGATGAGCGCGCCTTCACGATGGGCGACGTGACGCGCGTGCCGTCGAGGCTGGAGCTGAGGATCTCGCCGGAACGCTACGACGAGCTCAAGGCGATGGACGCCGGGCGGGACCTGGAGTTCTTCTTCAACGACGAGCTCATGCGTGACCTTGCGGCCGAGGGGATGCGGACGTTCGGCGATCACGCGGTGCACGTGACGGTGGCGGCCGATCCAGACCTTGCGACCGACGAGATCTACGCCGAAGTGCTCGCCCCTGAGGCCGGCGCCGCTCCGTCGCCCGCGCCTCGGCAGAATGCCGGCCGCGCGCCTGGTGCGGCCCCTCCCGAAGACGCAACGCGCGTCATGGGCGCGCCCGATCAGGGCCCGTCGACCGTGGCGATCCCGTCGGTCGGAGCGCCCCCCGCGCCTGCGTATCGAGTGCGCATCAAGGGACCCGGAGGCTTCGAGATGAACGAGCCCCTTGAAGGACGCCATTGGATCATTGGCCGTAGGGGCTCATCGGGCCGGCCGATTCCCGTGGGCTACCGCAAGCTCGACCTCGACGTCCGCGAGACGATCTCGCGCGAGCAGGTGAAGCTCGACATGATGGACGACCGCATGCAGATCGAGCGCATCGGCAAGGGCGTCGTTCGCATCGGCGACGACGAGCTCCGCGAAGCCGAGCGCAGAATCGTGCCGCTCGGATCGATGTTTGCGATAGGCGAATATGAGGTGGTGGTCGGCAAATGATGGTGATGGTGGGTTTTGGTTATTGGTTTTTTGTTTTTTGTTATTGGTTTCTCACGGATGTGGCGACGTAATGCAAGCAGGTGCGCCCCGGCAGCGCCTAACCAATAACCAAAAACCAATAACCAATAACAAAAACCCAACAACCAGAAACATAATCCAACACCACCAATCCCATTGGCACTGACAACGCTTTTCGGCACTGCTCAGCTTGCATTGCAGGATGCGCTGACTCGGCATCTCGACAACAGCGGGACGATGGCGAAGGTGCCGAACTTCGCGGTCGTGTCGTTGCGTCGCGATCGGTTTCAGTCGGATAATCCGGGGGTGCTCGCCGAGGAGCGCGCGCGGTTTCGCGCGGATCTCGATGCGGCGATGCGCTCGTTCATCACGGCCAACGGCTGGCGCATCGGGGGCACCGGGACGCTCGTGCTCAACGTCGTGCTGCGCGCGATCAGCCAGGACTGTACGGTTCAGGTGCGCACGGTCGATCGCCTGTACGAGCTCGAGATCGCCGACGACGACGGCCGCCGCACGGTGCCGGTCAAGAGCCTGCACGCGACGCTCGGCCGCGTCCACGACGCGCACACTCGCGGCTTCGTGCCGGTGCACGACGGCGCACGCCTGGTCTCGCGCGAGCACCTCGCGCTCGACTACGAAGACCTGGCGCTCACCGGCCGACTCCTCGGCCAGAACCCAACGACCCTCAACGGCGAGCCCCTCGGCCCCGAACCCGTCCCCCTGCACGACGGCGACCAGTTTGAATGCGGACACGTACAGATCACACTACGAGGCCTCGGCTGAGCCCTACCGACGAGTCAACGCCACGCTGCCCCCATACAGCGCTCTACCACGTCACGCCGGCGCGCGGGTAGCAGACCCGCGAAAAACAAAAAACAAATAACAAAAACCGAAACCCCATCAACCTCCCAACCACATTCCTCCTCGCCCTCATGGCGCTCTTCTTCCTGATCGTGCTCGTGCAGCGCGGCGGGTTGATCGACAGCTTCCGTCGCATCGACGGCAGGGGCGTTCGCTTTGTCATCGCGGTGGGAGTGATGGCGCTCGTTGCGGCCGTGATTTATCGCGCCGGTTTCTACATGAACGCCGAGCGCGAGTCGTGGATCACCGAGGGACGCACGCGGGGGGATTCGATCTCGCTGGGATTCGACACGAAGTCGCGTTTCCGAAGCATGTCGCAGCCGCTCGGTCGCGTGCTCGATCGCGAGGGGAAGGTGCTCGCCGGTTACGAGCTGCGCAACGGTCACCTGCAGCGATATTATCCGGCCGGTCCCACCGCCGCGCACCTGGTCGGGTACTGGACAGGTCCGCTGCGTGACGGCGTCGGCATCGAGAAGGCGATGACGCTCGTCAACGATTCGCTCAAGGACGACAAGCCGCACGACCTGCGACTGACGCTCGACCTGCGGCTGCAGGACGACGCGATGCGCGCGCTCGGCGGAGAGCTCGGCGCGATCGTCGTCATGGATCCCGCGACCGGCCAGGTCCTCGCCGCGGCCAACTTCCCCACGTACGATCCGAACCGGATCACCAACGACACCGTCTGGAAGAAGCTCGTGCTCGACAACCGCCTGCGGCCGCTCATCTCGCGGGTCGTGCGCGACAACTTCTCGCCGGGCTCCTCGATCAAGCCGTTCATCGCCGCCGCCGCCAACGCGACCGGCGCGGTGCTGCCGGAGGAGCGCGGCTTCTCGTGCGCCGGCGAGTTCGCACCGGGCGGCCGCATCAAGCCGATCAGCGATCATGGCTCGCAGCACGGAGCCGTCGACGTCTTCAGCGCGATGCGCGTCTCGTGCAACGTGTATTTCTCGATGCTCGCGTATCAGAGCGTCGGGTACGAGCCGACGAAGGAGTACCTCGAGAGCATCGGCTTCAACAAGAGGCTCGCGTGGAACACCGGCGCGTTCCTCAACGAGTCGTCGACGCTGCTGCCCGCGATGAGCTGGGTCCGCGCGCGCGATGAGATCGCGAAGACCCGCCTCGGGATCGGACAGGCATCGGTCAAGACCAACCCGCTGCACATGGCGACGATCGTCAGCGGCATCGCCAACGGCGGCGTCTTCATGCGTCCGACGCTCGAGCTGCGTCGAGCGGTCGACACGCTTCCGTGGCGCATGGATCCGTCGGCCGGCGCGTGGCTCGATAAGCTCATGCGCGAGCCGTTGCTGCCGGGCGGTACTGCCTATCGCGCGTTCGCCGGCATTGAGAAGCGCGGGCTCACCGTCTACGGAAAGACCGGTACGGCCGACCCGGAACCGGACGGTCGTGAGCCCTCGTGGTTCATTTCGTACGCCGAGAAGAACGGCCGGCGCTACACGGTCATCGTCGCGATCCAGAACCGGCGCCATCGCTACGCCGGCGACGTCAATGCTCCGATGGCGCGCCGGATGTTCGAGGCGCTCGACACCTACGGCTACTTCTCGCCGCTCGAGCGAGCGCGCCGACCCGTCCGTCGAGGTGCGCGCCCCGATCCGGATCGCGGATCGCGTGCCCGGCCGAGCGACGAGCCGCCGACCGTCGTCGATACGATCCGCCTCGAGGAGGAGCCGACGCCGACGAGCGAGCAGCCCGAGACGAGCCCGACGCCACCGGCGACGACACCTCCGGCAACGCCTCCGGACCAGTCGCCGGCGACGCCGTCGACGCCGGAGAACGACGTGCCGGCCGATGGCGCACCGAGCGAGCAGACACCCGCCGATCGTCGCCGATGACCGACGCACGCACGAACAGGATCTCGATGAACCGAGCCATTGCCTTTCCGATTCTCGCGCTGCTGGTGATCGCCATCACCGGTGTTGCCAACTACGCGGTCTACCTCGCCGGCAATGAGTGGTTCGTCCAGACGCCGTCGATCCTCGTCGTCGGACGCAACGTGCTCGCGGTTGCCGCGGTGCTGCTGGTCGGCTGGGCGGTGATCCCGCCCGCCTCGCGCCGGCGCTCGACCGAGAATCTCCTGCTGGTCGCCGGCCTGCTCTTCGGGATCGGCCTGGCCATGCAGTTTCGGCTCGGCCACGACGCGCCGCGCCAGCTCTCGAACGACGAGATTGCATCGATCCGCGACTCGGTCGCCGCAAGCGCTCCGCGCGCGAGCGAGGACAGCGTGGCGCGCGTCACGCGCCGTGTCGTGCTCGCGCAGAACTCGACGCTGCGCCGCAGCTTCGAGGCCTCGCGCATCGACGCCCGGCTCGCGCGATCGCTCGAGGACACGTACGGACCGAACGAAGCGACCACAACGATCCTCGAGTCGCGCGAGCCGGCGCCGATGGACAATCCGCTGCTGCGCTTCCTGCCGGTGCTTGCCGCCGTAATCGCGATCGGATTCTTCGCGCGCACGCCATTGGTGCCAACGCTCGCGGCCCGCTGGAGACTCGTCGGGTTCTACGGGAGCCTCGCGCTCTGCGTGCTCGTCTACCTGTACATCAGCTCCGCCGGCGGCATCCGCGGGGCGAACTTCGCGCCGCAGGAGCTGTTGAAGCTCGTTGTGCCGGTGGCATGGGCGGGCTTTCTCGTGTATTATCGTGGCGCGTTCCAGACCGAGACCCGCGAGCGCTTCACGTCGTCGCCGCTGGTCCTCTGGCTCTACATCGTCGCGCTGCTGACGCTGCCGCTGCTGGTCTTCGTCGCGATGCGAGACTTCGGACAGTTCCTCGTCTTCGGCATCGCCCAGGTGCTGCTGCTCGCGTGGTTCACGCGAAGCGCGCTGTACCTGGTCCTGTTCCTCGCCGCGCTGCTGGTGACCAGCGTCGTGCTGATGGGTGGCTCCCAGTTCGGCGAGTCGCTCATCACGGTGCTCGCGATCCTCGTCGGCTCGGTGATCGTCATCGCCGCGCTCGAGCGCTTCCGTAGACGCGACGCGCTCTGGACCTCGGCGTCGCTCGTGCTCGTCGGCTACACCGTCATCGCCTACGTCGCCGTGCAGCTTTCGGCGGTGCAGCGAATGCTCTCGACGCCGCGCCAGCGCTTCCTCCTGTGGGCCGACCTCTACGCGCGCAACGGGAACGGCTCGTGGTGGGATCACTCGCGACAGATCGTCGAGGCGCTGTTCTCGTTCGACGCGGGAGGCATTCTCGGCCGGGGCATCGGGCGCGGCTCGCCGTTCCTCATCCCGAAGGCGAGCTCCGACTTCATGTTCGCGGCGATCGCCGAGGAGCTCGGGATGCTCGGCGCGCTCATGATCGTCCTCGGCGTCGCGGCCATCGCGATCATCGGCCTGCGCATCGCGCGCGATCTCGGCAAGGAGTCGTTCGCCGGTCTGCTCGCCGGCGGCTACGTCATGCTGCTCGTCGCGCAGTCGCTCATTCACATCACCGGCACGATGAACCTGCTGCCGATGACCGGCATCACGCTCCCGCTCGTCTCGGCCGGCCTCAGCTCCCTCGTCGTCGCCTGGGCAATGCTCGGAGCGATCGTCGGCATCTCGACGGGGGAGGAGGCATCGGCACGACGGCTGGTGATCCGGCAGGATCTGGCGAAGCGCTCCTGAGCGCTCTCGCCGAAGGACGTCTAGAGAATGCCGGCTTCAATACCGGCAATCCGCAATCAGCAATTCCGAGATCGACATGTCGAATACACGCGTCTCACGCACCGCCGCCGGACTCGTCGGCTCCGAGATCCTCAAGATCGCCAGCGACGTCCGCGTCATGGTCGCCCAGGGAACCACGGTCTGCAATCTCACGGTCGGGGATTTCTCGTCCGTCGAGTTCCCGATCCCCGAGTTCCTCGAACAGCAGATCGTTGCGGCGCTCGCGGCGGGGGAGACGAACTATCCGCCGTCGGACGGCGTGCTGCGACTTCGCAACGCCGTCATCGAGTTCTATGAGCGCACCGTGGGGCTGCGCTATCCGCTCGAGTCCGTGCTGGTGACCGGCGGCTCGCGACCCGGCATCTACTCGACCTATCGCGCGCTCGTCGATCCGGGCGACGCGGTCGTCTATCCCGTCCCGTCCTGGAACAACAACCACTACACCTATCTCGTCGGCGCGCGCGGCGTGCCGGTGCTCTGCGAGGCAAAGGATGCCTTTCTGCCGACGCGCCGACTGCTCGAGCCGGCGGTGCGCGGCGCGCGGCTGCTGGCGCTGAACTCGCCGCTCAACCCCTGCGGAACCGCGTTCAGCGAGGAGTCGCTCGCGGAGATCTGCGACCTCGTGCTCGAGGAGAACGATCGACGCGGGGAGGGCGAGCGACCGCTGTTCGTGCTCTACGACCAGGTCTACTGGACGCTCACGTTCGGTGCGACGCGGCACGTGCACCCGGAGATGCTGCGGCCGGAGATGGCGCGCTACACGGTGACGATCGACGGCATCTCGAAGGCATTCGCGGCGACCGGTGTCCGCGTGGGCTGGACGACCGGTCCGGCCGACGTCACAGCGCGCATGGCCGCGATCGTCGGACACGTCGGCGCGTGGGCGCCACGCGCCGAACAGGTGGCGACCGCGGCGCTGCTGGAATCGCCGGCGACGATCGACGCCTACCATCTCGCGATGAAGGCCGGTGTCCAGCGCCGGCTCGATGCGCTCTATGCCGGAGTGACGAGCCTGAGCGAGCGTGGCTATCCCATCGAGGCGATCCCGCCGATGGGCGCCATCTACTTGAGCGTGCGCTTCGGTCTGCACGGCCGCCGCACGAGCGACGGCGCGACGCTGGCGAGCGATGAGGACATCCGGCGCTATCTGCTCGAGACCGCGGGCGTCGCGATCGTTCCGTTCAGCGCGTTTGGAATGGAGGGCGATATGGGATGGTTCCGTCTGTCGGTCGGGGCGGTCTCGGTCGAGGAGATCGAGTCCGCGTTCGGACGACTCGAGGCCGCCATCGGCGCGCTCGTCGAAGAGGGCGCGCTCGAGGGATAGGCCCCCGATACTACTGCACAGCTACTACGGCACGGCCCGCGTCGACGTCCCGATCGAGGACGCCGGTGCGGGCCGAGCTCGTTCGTGGGCCAGGCATGGTCTCGCCCGGCCGATCTCAGTCGATGGCGCGGCGCGCCTCCAGCGAGAGGCCCATGGCCATGTACGACAGCAGGAGCATGACGCCGCCGCGCAGGACGCTCGTCGGCGAGAGCTCGTAGCCGGTGAGGAGCACGTAGAGCAGGCCAATGGTACCGAGCACGGCGAGAGCGGCGAACGGGGCGAAGAACCAGCGCGAAGCGAGCAGGCGGAGTCCGGGATCCATGGGAACGGGAGTCGGGATTATGCCGCGGGCGACGGGGCGCCGACCGACGGCGTCTGAGGATGAGGTTCCGAAGACGACGACCGAAGGGCTCCGATCGTCGTACCACACCAAGAATAGCCAACCGCAATCCCCGGGCGCAAGGGGAAGATCACCGCTGAACTGATCTCGATCAGGATTCGTTACCAACCGCGACTTGACATTGGGCGCAAGTCGAAATTCAACACACTCGCAGGCGTGAATCATGAAGGCGATTGTCCCGGGCCTGACCGCGTGTCTGGCCGTGATGCTGTGTCTCGGATGCGATTCCTCGTCGACCGATCCCGACGACGGCGTGCCCAATCAGCTCGGCGGCGAAACGGCGCTCGAGCTCACCCAGGTCGGGCAGCAGTTCGACGTCTGGCTCGATGTCGACGCGGGTCTCGAGGGCTCGATGCAGGACAGTGTCATGATCACGCGAAGCGAGGGCGGACTCGTGACGTTTCGCACGAGCATCCGTGCCGATTCGGCGTACATCGCATCGCTCGACTCGGCCCTGGGCACGACTGATCTGCCTCGCGCGGCGAAGCTGGCGATCGTGGATTCCTATCTGAAGAAGTACGGCGCGACGATCGACACCGGCGACTGGAACGATGCGCGGCTCAACTTCGAGCTCAAACTGCGAATCACCTCCGAGGGCATTCAGGAGTACGTCAGCAGCGCGGGCGACCTGCGCAAGCCGCAGACCGTCGTTCGCTACGGCGCGTCGGTCGGCGACGTCAACCGGTTCACCGATGCCGAGGGCGTCGTCGTCACGCGCACCGTCGTGCAGAAGTCGGTCGATGACGACTACGACATCGGCTTCTGGAGAATCAAGGTCATCACCGTCGAGCAGCGCAAGGAGGATCCTCTCATCGAGAAGATCACCTACATCGCGAACCACAAGTTCGGGCTCGTCGCGGTCGGACTGACGACGAAGACGGGACGGGAGGTGCGCCTCGGCATCTGGCCTCCGACGCTTTGACGCCATGCCCGGATCGCGTGCCCGGAACGCATGCTCGGACGGCGTGCCTCAGAAGCGCGCCGTCGTGATGATCCTGCCGACGCGCTCGACGGGGAAGACCCGCTCGAGATCGGGCGCGGCGCTCTCGCGGTAGTCGAAGCGCAGCTCGATCGTCGCGACCGCGCCGAGATCCAGCCGCGACGAGACGTAGCCGCCGAGCACGGCCGGCTGCGGGATGTCGTTCTGGTAGCTCGTGATCGCGCCAAGCGTCACGCTCCAGCCTTCGAGTGGAAGCACCATCGCGGACAGGTCGAGGCTGTAGAGGTCAACGTCCTCGGTCCTGACATCGAGCGTCCGGGCGCCGGTCGAGTCCTCGACGATCGTGAACGGATGGCTCAACGTGCCGCTGTACGCGGCGCGTAGACCGAAGCCGAGTCGCGGCGAGAGCGCGACGCGGTTGTCGAGCTGTAGCGTGCGCGAGCGAAAGACGCCTGCCGAGTCGGGCTGGAAGCGCACGCCGTCGCCAGCCGAGCGCCCGTCGCGCATCATCGCGGCAAGAAAACTCCACCATCGCAGGTCTCCCCATGCGCGCGCATACGCCACGGTCGCGCTCAGGTCCTCGATCGCGTTGTCGACGCGACGCAGCAGAGCGGTGTCGCGCTTGCTCGTGACGAGGTCCTGCGCGTGGCGCTGATAGCCGACGGTCAGCGCCGGAAGCCCCCTCAACCGCAGCTCGATCGAGGCGCCGACGGCATCGATGCGCGATGTGTTGGACGAGTCCTTGTAGCCGGCCTCCTCGTGCGAGTACCGCAGCCCGAGGCGCAGCTGCCGGTCGAGCATGAGGTTGTCGTAGCGAGCGTCGGCCCGCAGTACGTCGGTGCGTAGACCCGCGACGCCGACCGAGCGGAACCCTCCGCCAACGTATCGGATGCCCGCGTTGATCGTCCCCGCCTCCGCCACCGGCGGCGTCCAGTCGGCGCGCACGGCGAAGTCGAAGTCGGTGAGGATGCTGTCGGAGCGAAGGAACTCGGGGAGGCCCTGCGGGATCGGCACCTGCGACTGGGCCGGGCGGTTCGCGTCGTCGTCGAACCAGGAGAGGTTGAACTCGCCGTCGAGGGCCAGGCCGGCTCCCTCGAGCTCGAGGCGACCGACGCCGCCGAAGGCGTAGTTGCGCTGGCGACCGAGAAGTCGGTTGGCTTCGAGCACCGTATCGACGGCGATGATCTCGCCGAGCGAATCGATGCGCTCGACGAGCCTGACGACGGGACGATTGGCGATCGCCTGGAGCGCGCGGCTCTGCTCGTCATCGTCGGCGTAGAGTCCGGTCAGCGCGACGTAGCTGCCGTGCCGCCGGCCGTAGCCGAGGCGCATCGAATAGAGGGTGCGGTGGAACTCGACCACCGAGAGCAGTGGATCGGCAAGCCGCGCGCTGTCGGCGGTCAGGGACTCGGCTTCGAGCACCGTGGGATCGACTTCGCGAAGGACCTTCCCGACGGCGGCCGCGACGTAGACGTTGTCGGGATTGAACTCGAACGCGCCGCCGTTGATCGTCACGCGGTCGAACAGCAGCGCGCCGAAGCTCGGCGCCACCTTGCCGAATCCGAAGCTCGGGAACCGCGCGAGCATCTGCTGCTCCGGCGTCAGCATGTTCAGCCGCTGCAGCGCCTCGAGGTTCTCGTCGGCGTCCTCGACGTCGGCGAGCGTCTCGAGCTCGGCGATGCGCGCGGCGATCGCGCTCGAGTCGGCGCTCATGAGCACGCGCAACGAGTCGACCGACGCAGAGTCGAGACTCGCCTCGAGCGCGCCGATCTCCTCGTCGATCCGCTGCTGCAGCGCGACGTTCAGACCGCGGCGCACGTCGCGGGTCCCGAGCGCGCCGCGTGAGATGTCCGAGCCGCGTAGGCTCTGCTCGGTCGTCAACAGCAGACTCAGCTCCAGAGGAACGCCGAAGAGGTGAATCGTCGGGTCCACCTGTAGTCGATCGAAGCGCACCGGAGCCTTCGACAGCGTGCCGCGGCGATTCTCCGAGGCCAGCGTATGGCGCGCCCTGCCGGTGATCGACAGCGGCGCAGGCGACGCGTCGGCTGTCTCCGGATCGTCGGCGTCAGCGTCGCGGTCGGTGTCTCCGTCGCCGCTTCCGTCGACGGTCGTCGTTGGCAGACCCGTCGCGGGATCATGAAGAGTGTCTCCGGCAATCGGCGGAGGATCACTGTCTCCGATCGAAGGCTCGACATACGTGAACTGCCAGAGCTCCGAGCGGCTGACGACTCGCGTCGATCCGACCGAGGGGTCGCGGACCTTTGCGACGATCTGCCACGCGTACCGGCGTCCGTGCACGAGGTCCCTCGTGAACGGCGAGGTCTGCCACGTGGCCGTCGTGAGATTCTCGCGCAGGACGACGGGTGGATTCAGGCGCATCGCCTCCTCGACCGACTGACCGGCGTGAATCTCCACGACGACGAGATCGCAGATGATCTCCTTGCCGTCATCGGCCTGCGACTGCATGAACCACGACCAGACGATGCGCTCGTCGACGACCTCTTTCCCGTCATAGGGCTCGACGAGAATCGGCGCGAGCGCCCGTGGCTCCTGCGCACGCGCGATGCTCGCCGTCAGCAGCATTGCGAGCGCGGCGATGACCGCGTGCGACGACCGTGTACGATGCCAACCGGGAGGAACGGCGGAACTGGGCATGAGTCACCAGCGGTTGATGTGACCTGGACGAATCGGGGGGAGGAACGGGGCGTTCGGCGCGGGGTGGCGCTCGATGCGCTGGCGGGGTGAATGCGCGACGCTCGACCGCGCATCGCGCGCAAGATACTCCGGCGAACCACGCCGCTGGAACGGTGATTTCTCACATGACCCGCGCGACGACGAGGTCACACAGGAGCGAGGCCTGGCCCGGGTCCGATACAACACAGCCCCCGCGCCGGACCGGTGCGGGGGCCGAAGTCTTTTGTTCGCTGCACCTATTGGCCCGCGATCGCTGGAAGCGCGTGGACGTGGACGTGACGGAGCGGAATGATGTACTCCTGGCCTTCCTCGGAGTCGGTGATGACGAGGGTGGATTCGCTGACGCGGCCGGTCACGGTCCCTTCCCAGTCGCAGACGGTGCCGGTGATGAAGTTGTACATCGATACCCGAACCGGGTCCCCGATGTTGGGGGGTTGCATCGCAGTCATGAGTGGTGTTCCGACGTGGATGAAGAGGAGGGCAGTTACAGACGCTCACAGGGAAGATACTGTCCAGACACGGCCGACGGTATACCCGAATCGAGGTAAAGTCTCTTGCCCCGTAGCGGTAGGGCGGCTACACCTCGTCACGACTATCGTTTGCACAGTGGGTGTCATCACACCTATCTTGAGTCCGATGATTGA
>DATLHO010000295.1:0-27368 GCA_035539855.1 Kapaibacterium sp. (SeqCode)
GCGTTGAACTACGCCGTGACGCACAACAACAGCTTCAACACCGACGGCGCCCTGCAGAACGTCATGACGATGGTGCACGGCGTGCGCATCGCGAGCTTCAACGCACCGCGACACCTCACCGCCGGCGACTACTACTTCACCGTGCCGGAGGACGATCAGATCGCCAGCGACACGCGCGAGATCGTACGCGATGTGACCAAGGCCACGATGACGCTCAACACGCCGTTCGCGCAGGGCGGCAGCGGTCGCCTCGGCGGCGTCGCGACGTTGGCGACCGACGAGCTGTCGGTCTCGTGGATCGAGGGCGCGCCGCACGCGACCTGGCTGTGGACCTCGCTCGACGACACCGCGCTCGACTCCGCCCGGCGCTCGCTGCTGACGATCACGACCCGCTCGATCAACGAGGGCGCGCTCTGGCAGTTCGGCGATTCCAGTCTCGGCAAGAACTGGGGCACCGGACCCACGCAGCTCGAATCGGTGACGCTCGGATTGAACTTCCACACCGATGCCGACTCGCTCGAGCTGCTGCCGTTGGATTCGACCGGCACGCCGTTCGGCCGCGCGATCGTCGCCACCCGCTCCGGCGATTCCTGGCGCGCGATCATCGACCTTGGCGCCGAGCGCACCCCGTGGTTCGGCGTGCGCCAGCGCTTCGCCGGCGATCCGAGCTCCGCGAATGACGACGCCGTGGTCTCGACGCTCAGCGCCGGCGAGATCGGGCCAATGCCCGTCACGGGTCGATCGTCGCTGCGTGTACGCTCGGGCTCGGCATCGCCGATCGAGGCCCGCGTCGTCGACCTGCTCGGACGCGAGGCCCTCCGCCTGCCGACGACGACCGGGCCGGCCGCGACACTCCGGATCGATGCGGCGTCGCTTGCTCCGGGAGCCTATCTTCTGGAGGTGGCCTCCGGCGGCCGGCGCCTGGTGCGGCGGTTCGTGGTCGCCGCACGATGAGGTCCGCATTCTCGCACGACGTTCCCCTGACTCAATGGCGAAGAACAACCGCGGCCGCCGCGACGTGGCCTCGCATCTCGGACTGGTCGATTCCCCTCTCGCGGGGGATCCGACCGTCGTGCTCGAGCGCGAGTCGTCGCACAGGCCTTCCGGATCCGCGCGATCGAAGTCCCCTCGATCGAAATCCGTCCGCTCGAAATCACGGGGACGAAAGAAGCTCCCCTCCGACACGACCATCGTGGGAGTCATCGCCCGTCGCCTGTTCCGCTGGGCCTATCGCCTGATCGCCGCGTTCGTGATCACGTCGGTCGCGATGGTGATCGTCTACCGGTTCATCGATCCGCCGTTCACGCCGCTGATGCTGATCCGACCGCTCGAGGCGGTCGGCGAGGGCAGGTTCGTCTGGGTGTCGAAGGAATGGATCGATCTGGAGAAGATCGATCCCGACGTGGTGCGCTCGGTGATCGCGGCCGAGGATGCGCGCTTCTTCCAGCACACCGGCATCGACTGGAAGGCGATCGAGGATGCGCAGAAACGCAACGAGCGCGCCGACGGCCGGAAGATCTATGGCGGCAGCACGATCTCGATGCAGTGCGCGAAGAATGTCTTTCTCTGGCAGGGACGCAACTACCTGCGCAAGGGGCTCGAGGCGTACTTCACGTATCTGATCGAGCTCGTCTGGGGCAAGGAGAGGATTCTCGAGGTCTATCTCAACGTCATCGAGTGGGGCGACGGCATCTACGGCGTCGAGGCCGCCGCGGAGGCGACCTACGATCGCTCGGCCGCGAATCTCACGGCGCGTCAGGCGGCGCTGCTCGCCGCGGTCCTTCCGAACCCGCGCCACTATAGCGCGAAGCAGCCGGGCAGCTATGTCAGAGGCCGCGCCTCGCGTATCCAGGCGGGCGCACGCATCGTCAAGCTGCCGTACGCGCCGACGCCGGCGACGGCGAAGAAGAAGTAGCTGCTGTGACTGGCGGGGCCTCACCGTGTGTGGTACCGCACGCACGCCGGTACATGACGTCGACGGACATCGCGACGTGGAAACAGGACGGGGTCCCATGCACGGCACGCAGCCACGCATAGGACCCCGACTCTTTTGCTCGCGACCCGAGGCCGCTACTTGAAGTAGTAGAACAGTCCGAGCTCCGGCACCGGGAAGAACTCGCCGGTCGTCGGGAACAACGTGATCGCGCCCGAGATCGAGATCACGAAGTTCGGACTCGTGAAGTACTCATAGCCGATGCCGAGTCCGATGCGGAACGGATTGGCGATTGCGTTCCCGGAGAAGGAGGTGTCCTGGTAGCTCGTGTCGTAGTAGCCGAGCCCGAGCAGCGAGTAGAGCCGGCCCGAGCGGTTGCGGCTGAACGCGTACTGCAGCTCGCCGCCGATGTTGAAGTGCGTGCCGTACTTCTCGCCCGGCACGCTCAGCGCAAAGAACGCGAACTGACCGGCGATCCCGCCCGGCCACGAAGCGCGCGCGGCAAGACCGGCGCCCGAGAGCAGGCCGACGTTGAGACCGACCGCGTAGTACGCGTTGTGCAGGAAATCCTCACCCACGGTCGACATCGTGTCCGGCGCGGGCGTCGGAGGCGGCGGCGTCGTGGAGAACTGCGCATGGAGACGCGGGGCGGTGGCCATCGCCATGACGAGACACAGGATCAGGAGGACGTGACGGTTCATCATGCTGACTGGACGTTGATGTGGACGCCGTGCCGCGACGCCGCGACAGCGTTGGATGTCGCGCGCCGGAGCGACTGTGCTGGACGAACGCTTCGGCGGGGCGGCAATATGGACAATTGAAGAGGAATGTCCACACATCAGTTAGCCGGCGCGCATCTCCGCGGCGTCCTCGCGCAACTCTTCGCCGATCTCGCGACCGGCCTCGGCGGCGCCCTCGTTGACGACGCGCCGCAACTCCTCGTCGGAGAGCTGCAAGAGTTGCACCACGTTGTAGATGCTCGCGGCCGAGCGCACGACGCGCGGTCCGAAACCGGCAAGCAGCGTCTGGGACAACGGCACGTCGTGGGCTTCGCTGTCCTCCCATACGATGCCGCCGCTGGCGCGATCGATGATCCTCGTGTGGCCCTTGACCCGCACCATCATGCCGAAGGATCCGGAGACCAGAGCGTACTCTTCGACATCGACCTCGACGATGAACGCAGGGTTCTCTTCGATGGAGCCGACCGGACGCATCGACAGATAGTCGATGGCCGATCGCTCGACGCCGCGGGCGACCGCCGCGGCGATCGAGTCACCGACGATCGCCTGCTCGAGTCGCGCGCGCCCGGAGCTACCGATCGCGATCGAGCTGACGATGGCGGCGACCTCGGCGACCGCGTTGCTCGACGGCGATTCGACGATGACGTGCGAGGTCGCCGCGCCGCCGCGGACGCTCGCGCGGAACACCGCGCTGCCGCCGCTGACGGGATACTTCGCGAGGTTGTTCGTGTGTCCGCACCCGACGGCGAGCATCGCGGCCGCAAGTACTGCCGTCGCGCGCAGCATCAGCGCGCAGGGCATGGTGTGCAATCGAGGGGTGTTCATGGATTGCTCATGGTTGATTGCCGGTCACTTGCCGGCGCCGAACATCACGTGCAGTCCGTAGGTGGCCTTCTTGAGGTCGTGCACCTCATCACCGCCGATCGGATACAGGAAGTCGACGCCGAGACGAAGATCGAGAAACGGCAGCGGCGAGTAGCCGAGGCTCGCTCCCGGTCGCAACATGAAAAAGCTCTCCGTGCGATAGCGCTCGAGGATCTCGTTGCCGGTCGTGTCGGTCGCGCGCAGGTCGGGGCGCTTCTTGATCATGTTGAGATCGCCACCGCCGATAAGACCGCTGAGCCGGAACGAGAGCCCGCCGACGAGCGTCAGATCGTAGCCGGTCAGGAAGCCGCCATAACTGAACTCGAAGGCATCGTAGTTGGTGCTCATGTCGTAGAGCGTCGCGCTCGTCCAATGACCGCCGAGCATCCAGCCGTTGATGATGGCATACAACTGCACGCCGTAGAGAACGAGGTCTCCATCGAGCGCGGGATCGAGCGCCGACGGCGAGAGCGCCGTGAACTCGAAGGTCGGGCCGACATAGAAGCCGCCGCCGGGAACGAACGAGTCGGAGCCTGTCGAGATCTCAACGTCGGCGTTGCCGTAGTCGTCGTACCCGGTGTACGAGGTGTCGATCGGCTGGCCGTAGTCGGTCGTGTCCTCGGGATAATAGGTGCTGTCGATCGGCACCGGCTCCGGATCCTCTCCGGTGTCCTGGGCGACCATCGGTGCGGTCGTGAGAAGGGCAAGGGCGAACGGTACGAACAGACGCATGAACATGTGTTTCTCCGGTTGAACGCGCGAAGATACGGAGGCGGGCATCAGATGAACTGACGCGAATCAGGATGTGGGTCAGCGGCGACCGAGAAGCCGCTCGATCAGCAGCCGGACCGGTCGGATCACGTAGTACAGCGGGTAGAGAAAGCGCGGAAGACGCACGACCGACCGATCGTCGAGCGACGGCTCGAACACTCGGCTCGCGCGCATGACCAGGCGATCGCGCGAGCGATCGCGCGCGCGTCGCTGAAAGGCGACGCGGTCGGCGACGTCGGAGAGCCGTCCCTCGCGCTCGTCGAGGGCGCGGTAGACCTCGCGCGCCAGCACGCCGATCTCGGTGTCGGCAGCGAGATCGGCACGAAGCGACGGCGGAAGATCGAGCCCCCAGAGATCGAGGCCGAGGCGAAGGCCGAGCCGTACCATCCGCTCGATGCCGAGCGCGCGGGCCTGCTCGAGCGCGCGGTCGAGGTCGAGTCCCAGGGCGTCGCGGCGCTCGACGAGCTCGCTCACCTCCGCGATCCACTGCAGCCGCTCCCACCGATGCTTCGTGTGATGCGCCGAGAGTACCAGCAGCAGGTCGTCCGGAGCGAGCGTGCGGATCGTCGTGCCGCCGATCTCGATCGCGATCGATCGCGCGGCGAGCTCTCTGAACTCGAACGCGACGCGAAGATGTCGCTGGACCACCCGCCAGTGCAGCTCGACGGCGCAGCGCGGATGCTCGCGCACGTACATGAGCTGGCCCTCGGCCGGCAGCGGCAGCCCCGCCGCGAGCGCATCGCCCCGCGTCGCGCGGTACCCCGCGGACGCGAGCACCTCGGCGGCGCGTGCGACGTCGTCGCCGGCGACGAGCAGGTCGAGATCGCCGAACTGCCGGAGCGCGACGTCACCGTAGAGCAGCATTGCCAGCACGGGTCCCTTGTACGCGAGCACCGTGATCGAGCGCGCCTCGAGAAGACCGACGAGCCGGACGAGCTCCCCCGTGCGCTGAAGGTTGCTCACGGCGGTGGCCTTCGCCTGACGCGCGATACGCTCCGAAGCGGCGTCCGGGATCGCTCCTTCGGGAGCCGCGCGCAGGTTGCGGTGCAGCATCGGGACGGTGCAGTGGCGGTGGGCCTGGTCGAGCAGTCGTTCCCAGTCGCCGACCGCGCCGGCCAGGCGCGCGACGTCGACGCCGACGCCGGGCTCTGCCCGCGCGGTGCGCACCAGCAGCGCGGTCATCGGCGAGAGCCGTGCGCTGCCGGTTCCAGGGTTGTTCGCTCGGGCGTTCGGCACGGAGAATCGGTTCCGGAGGATTCGGGATTCGGGTTGACGGGCAAGGTAATCAAACGCCACTGTGCCGCCGGGACATAAAGCGAAAGGACGATCCGGTTGTGGCTCCGGATCGTCCTTTCTGTGGGCGTCGAGGCAATAATTAGCGCAGCTTCTGTCCCTTCCTCTTCCCCTTCGGCTGGGCTCCGGTCGCATCGCAGTCGACGTCATCGCGATGCGGCGCGCAGAGCTTGCCGTTGTTGTAGTCGTCGAGCTTCGAGGCGAGCTTCTCACCAGCGTTCCATGCGGTGCCTGCGCCGATCGGCCGCGAGGCCTCGTAGGTCGCGACCCACGTGTTGGCGCTGGTGATCGTCGACGCGATGCAGCTGTTGTCGGCGCCGTTGGCGACGTTGAGCATGGCCGCGACGAGCTGGCTTCCGAGAATGTCGAAGTTGTCGATACCCTCGGCCGAGAGCCACGCCATGAGCGTGCTCTTGTTGCGCAGAACGCCACCGATCGTCAGGCTGCTCACCGGCCATGCTTCGGGATGCGTCTTCCAGTACCCCTTCGTAGCGGTCACGCCGCGGCAGGTCGGACAATCGCCGCACTCGTCGTCGGTCCAGCATGGCGTACCAGTCTCGCAGACACCGACGAACCTGAACGTGCTGTGCCAGGCGTTGAGGTTGTTCATGTCCATGCCGACGATCCGCACCTCGTAGATGCCGTCGGGAATCGCCGTCGCCGCGTAGTCGTGCACCATCGGCACGCCTCCCATCAGCGAGGCGGAGAAGCGCTCCCACTCCTTGCTGCCGGAGGGATTCGTGTTCGAGTAGATCGCGCCGTCGGGCGAGATCATCACGTAGTTCACCGCCGGCGAGCGACGATAGAAGAGGTTGAAGTTGTCGTCTGACGGATCGCCCGTCGACGTGCCGCCGCCGGAGATGATCGCACCGCTGGCGTCGCGGCAGGGCTCGATGCCGACGCCGGAGTTCTCCGAGATCGCCGAGGTGCCCGTCGCCCACGCGGGGCGGTACGGCGAGTTCGGCGTGTTCGGATCGTCAGTGTCGGCCGCGCTGCAGTCGTACGATCCGAAGTCCATGTCGCCATCCCAGATGTCGACGAACGCGGTGTCGGGCCGCGTGCCGAAGACGAGCGCCTTCTCGACCTGCATGAAGAAGCGCCACGAGCCGTCGTAGCGCGAGTTCGACAGCGATGCCGGCGACTTCGTTCCGTCGAAGTTCGGGTAGACGATCGCCGCCTCGGCGGTCGTGAACAGCGGCGCCGCGAACGCGAAGTTGTTCGTTTGAAGGAGGATGTCGGCGTTCGCTCTGAGCTTGAAGTTGCTCCAGGTGCCCGAGACGCTCGCATCCTGAAGACGCGCGCGGAGCGTGAAGAAGTACGCGCCGGAGGTGCCCAGTCGCTGGTCGTTCGACGTCGCGATCGAGAGGCCCGACCACGCGTTGTCGCTCATCGACGAGCCGAGATACGGTCCGTACGCCACCTCCCCCAGCTCGATCTGCCCGTCGTTGTCCGGGTCGGCGAAGATCTCGAAGACGATCGGATTGCTGCCCTTGTCCCACAGACCGCTCGTCTCGCCGTCGAAGATGTCGAGATTGAACGCCGAGGCGGTTGCCGGGACGCGGAAGCTGAACACGATCTCGTCCCCGGCGAGCGACTCGAGGTTCGAGCCGACGAGCGACAGAAAGCGGGCATCCTGCGGATCGCAGGTCGGGAAGCAGGTCTTGGTCTGGGCAAGTGCGCCCGTGGTGAGTGCGAACAGTCCGAAGAGAACGGCGCCGGCGATCGCTCGGCCGAGCTGGGCTCCGGTCTTCCTGAGGTCCTTCGATGTCATGTCGATACCCCTGAATATGGGAATGAGCCGCGGAACGGTATGCCCAGGCGTTCCGAGGGCAGCGGGGTGAGCATGTCGATGGCAAGGGAGGGTGCGTGAAATCATGCCTGAGGTCCGAGGCATGATCGGTCAGCTGCGTTGCGTCTGCGCGCACCGCTCCCTTTGTCGCTGCGACCCATTGCTCGGTCTGCGCGACCTGAGGTCACGTCGGAGCGAGCACGCAGCGAAGCGTACCATCGAAAGTCGCGTTACCGGGGGGGACGAGATGGGAAGCGAGGGTGGACGTGATGCGTCGATCGACTCCGGGTCAGGGAGCGTCTGCCGCGCGACGGTTCGCGCGTCCGATCGGTGTGTTTGCCCATTGCTGTTCGGCGTCGTTCGGAACCCACCTGCCCGGTGGTTTTGCCCGTCCCGAAGTCAACGCCTGCCCATCAGCAGCGATGAACATACGCATTGCAGGTAGCGCTTGTCAAGCTGTGGCCACAAATGGGCGACCGACCCGCTCGGCGCTCGACCACCGGATGCCGCCGAATCGCGGAGAACACGGTCGCACGTCGGGTGACCTTTGGATTTGGTGCAGCGAACGGTATCTTCGCCGACCGAACGCGGACCTGCCCATTCAGGTGGCTTGCCACCGTTCGCTTTCGGCGGTCGCTCCGTACCTCGGAGCGACAGAGCGGCAGGCGTTGTGCCCACGCCTGGTTGTTCAAAGCCCCGCGTCACGCTAGTGACGCGGGGCTTTTTTTGTTGGTTCGTCGCGCGACGGCTCGCTCAGGCGGGCCATCGTACGCGCGTCTCGTTCCCTGCTCAGTCCTCGTGCGGAGCGCAGAGCAGGCCGTTGTTGTACGCATCGAGCCGGATGTGCAGCGGCTCGCCGACGCTCCAGTCGCACGCGCTGTTCGAGCCGGTTCCGACCGGGTACGTCGTCAGCCACGCGTCGGCATCGACGACCGTCGTGCCGATGCAGCTCGCGTCACACCCCTTTGCGAGGTTGAGCTTCGTGGCAATCAACTGCGAGGCGAGCGCGACAGTGCGATCGCCGAGCGTCGGCGTGTTGAGGATCGCGAGCGCCTGCTGCTTGGTGTAGGTGATCGCGCCGAGCGTGATCGACTCCAGCGGCCAGCGCGAGCCGTGATTCGACCAGTAGCCGCGAGTACGCGTGCCCACCGTCGACGAGGCGCGGTAGCCGAACGTGAGCAGGTTCGTCGTCGGCGAGCTCACCGTGAACGCGGCGCTGTTGGGCGTCGTCAGCCCGTCGGCGTCGGCGGTCGCGACGACCTCCTTCGGCAGCGTGCGCGTGTCGACCGAGATCGAATACGTGCCGGCGGCAACGCTATCGAAGCGGTAAGCGCCCTCGGAATTCGTTCGCGCCGAGGCGATCGACCTTTTCGAGCCGTTGGTCTCGTGCCGGATCAACTGCACCGCGACACTTGCAATTCCCGGCTCGCCGGCGCCCTGCGCGCCGCTGACGTCCGAGTCGAAATAGACGACGCCGCCGGCAATTGCCGTCGTGCCCGCCGACTGCACTGCGCGGAACGGAACGACGGGATTTCCCGCGATATCCACACCGACCACTTCGATGCTCGATGCGCCCGAGAGCTCGTTGAAGAAGCGCCACGAGTTGACGTTCCCCATGTCCATGCCCGAAACGCGCACCTCGTAGATACCCGCGACGACGCTGTCGGCGTGGTGATCCATAATGGTGGAATCGAACGGCGCGGTGGCGATGCGGAACTGCTCCCACTCGAGATTTCCCGAGGGATTGCGATTGGCGTACACATTGCCGACCGGATCGATCACGTGATAGCGAACAGCCGGGCTGCGGCGGTAGAATTCGTTCTGGTTGTCGTCGGCGGGATCACCGCTCATGCGGATCTCCGAGCCCGGGCGCGCGGTGTCGCGAATCGCCCACGCCGACGTCGCATTTCCCTCGGCGACCGCCGTCGGCGTCGCCCAGGTCGGCGGAAGATCGTTCGGCGTATCGGGGTCGTCGGAATCCATCCGATATCCGTCGTATGAGCCATGGTCCATGTCGCCATCCCACACGACGAGCTGCGAGCTCGCCTCGGGAACGTCGACGAACAGCTTCCAGGAGCCGTCGTAGGTCGAAACGCTGCGATCGGGATACAGCGGATAAATCACCGCCGCGTCGGCGAGCTTCGTCAGCGGACCATAAATGGAGAATGACTGGTGCGACTTGATCGTGATCGTGCCGTTGGTGCGCACCTTGAACGAGCTCGTGCTCTTGATCGTCGAGTCGGTGCTGCGGATGCGCAGGAAATACACGTAGTTACCGTTGAGCGCTTTCGCCGAGGGCACGTTCGCCTGGCGGATCGTGTGCCATGCGTTGTCGGCCATCGTCGTTCCGAGCCAGCGCCCGACCTCGACCGCGCGCTCGCCGGTGCCGAGCGGATCGGCAAACAGCACGTACTCCAGCGGCGCGGCGCTGAAATCCCACATGCCGCCGGAATTGCCGTCGAAAATACCGAGCTCGAGATACGAGGAATCAGTCGGCATGCCGATTCCCATGACGATCTCGTCGCCCGCAAATGCGTTGTAATCAGTCCCCGACAGCGCAAGGAAACGCCCGTCGGTGGCATCGCACGTGGGGAAGCACGTGTACGAAATCTGCGCCGAGGCGCTCGAAACGGTGAGTGCGAAAAGCGTGGCGGAAAGTGCTGCCGACGCCAGAATGGAATTCAGGCGTGTGGACACCGGCAGGCGAAAACATCGGGCCATTGTTTCCTCCGTGCAGCTCCGGATACAGGCGGTCCGGTAGCGGCGAGATGGGCTAATAGATTCCACAGACGTCGGACCGGGGTTGGACGAACCCGGCTCCGTCGCTGCGATGAGCGTACACTAGGGGGTTTGGAGTTGGGGAGAATCGGGACTGCTAAGGGGAGTCCCAACAGGATGTCTCAACAGGCCTGAGACAAGAAGTAGGAGTCGTCACCGTGACGTTTGGTCACACCCGGTCGTAGAAATTCCTGGCCGTCAACGCGAGAGGCCCCGGTGTGACCGGGGCCTCTCTTTGAATCGAATCGCGTGTACTTCGTTCGAACCCGATCAGTCCATGTGACCGACGCAGAGACGACCGTTGTTGTAGTCATCGAGCTGCTTGTGCACCGGACCGCCGGCGGTCCAGTCGCAGCCGTTGCGGCGACCTGTTCCGACGGGATACCGTACCAGCCACGCATCGGCGGCAACGACGTCCGCGGCGATGCAGGTGCTGAGCGTTCCGTTGGCGAGGTTGAGCTTCGTCGCGATCAGCTGCGCAACCATCGAGTAGGTCTTGTCGCCGGTCGTCGGCTGCTTCAGCAGGAAGATCGCCTCGTCCTTCGTGTACGTCGTGTTGCCGAGGATCAGCGACTGCACCGGCCAGTCTTCCGGGTGGTTGACCCAGTAGCCGCGCGTCAGCGTGCCGACCGAGCTGAGACGCTTGTAGCCGAACGGAAGCACGACGTTGGGGGTCGTCGCGCTCACCGAGAAGCTCGCCGCGTACGGCGTGGTCGTGCCGTCGGCATCGGTCGTCGCGGCGACGTCGTTTTCGAGCGTCCCCATGTCGACCGTCACCTTGTAGCTGCCCGCACCGAGGCCGGCGAACGTGTACAGTCCCTCGGCGTCGGTGAACGTCTCGCTGACGCTCTTGACGGTGCCGTCGGGATAGTACGTCGTCAGCTTGACCGAGACGCTCGGGATTCCCGGCTCGGCCGGACCCTGCATCTGATCGTTGTCCGAGTCATAATACACCACGCCCATCGCGCTGCCGGCGACCGTCTCGACCGCGCGCAGCGGCATCACCGGCTTTCCGCCGGCGTCGACGCCGATCACTTCGATGCTTGCGACGCCCTGGGCTTCGTTGAAGAAGCGCCACGAATTGACGTTCCCCATATCCATTCCCGAGACGCGCACCTGATAGATGCCGACCGGCACGCTATCGACGTGATAATCCATGCGCGTCGCGTCGAACGGCGCGGTGTCGATGCGGAACTGCTCCCACTCGAGGTTGCCCGAGGGATTCGAGTTCACGAACGCACGCCCCATCGGGTCGTACAGCTCGTAGGTGATCGGGGTGCCGCGACGATAGAAGATGTTCTGGTTGTTGTCGGCGGGATCACCACTCATCTTGATGTCCGAGCCCGGACGGGCGGTATCGCGAATTGCCCACGACGATGTCGCGGCGCCTTCGGCAACCGCCGAGCGGGTCGCCCACGTCGGCTTGTCGTTCGGCGTGTCGCCGTCGTCGGTATCCATCATCGAGCCGTCGTACGAGCCGCAGTCCATGTCGCCATCCCAGATCATAAGATGCGAGCTTGCATCCGGAACGTCGACGTACAGACGCCACGTACCGTCGTAGGTCGTGCGCGACAGATCCGGATAGAGCGGGAAGATCACCTGTGCGTCGGCCGTCTTCGTCAGCGGCGCGTAGATCGCGAACGCCTGGTGCGACTTGATCGTGATCGTCCCGGTCGTACGCACCTTGAACGAGCTCGTGCTCTTGATCGCTGTATCGGTGCTGCGGATGCGCAGAAAATAAACGTAGTTGCCGTTGCGCGCGCGGGCGGCAGGGGTGTTGTCCACCCGGACGGTATGCCAGGCATTGTCCGGCATCGTGCTGCCGATCCACTGCCCGACCTGAACCGCTCCGGTTCCGTTGCCGGCGGAGTCTGCGAAGAGCGTGTACTCGAGCGCCGCTGCGCTGAAGTCCCACATGCCTCCGGACTCGCCGTCGAAAATTCCGATCTCCACCTGGGTTGCGTTCCCCGGTGCGCCGATTCCCATCACGATCTCGTCGCCCGCGAAGGCGTTGTAATCGGTTCCCGAGAGCGCCATGAAGCGTCCGTCGGTCGAGTCACACGTGGGGAAACAGGTGTACGATTGCTGCGCCGAAGCGCTCGTGGCACAGTATGCCAGAAGCGTGGCTGTGAGTGCCGTGGACGCCAGTCTGGCGACTGTGCGTGTGGACCCCGGCAGGCGAAAACATAGGGCCATTGTTTTCCTCCTTGCTGCGCGCGGATACTGGACATCTCACGGCAGCGCTAGGCACTGAACGTTGTCGCAGTGGATCATGTCGACGTCGGCGGACAAGCCTCCGTCATCCCTGCGGTTTCCTGGTCATCAAGACAAAATGGGAGGGAACCAACCAAGCTCCGTGAACCTGCCTCATCAATGGTGCGACGAACGACGGGGGTGATTCTCCGCAGGGGCGAATCACCACTGATGACGCAACTCCGAGGGGGGCGGTCGCCGCGCACACTCGACAGGCTCCGGCATTTGCCGGAGCCTGTCGACGCGCACGTCGAAGCGGATCAGTCCATGTGGCCTTCGCAGAGTCGGCCGTTGTTGTAATCGTCGAGCAGCTCATGATAGATCATGCCGGTCGACCAGACGTCATCCGGAGTGCGGCCCTGATCCATGGGATGATCCTTGAGCCACACCTTGGCCGACTCGAGCGCACTGGCGATGCAGCTCATGTCGGTCCCGTTGTACTGGTTGAGGATCGTCGCGATCATCTGGGCCGCCATCGAGTAGCTCTTGTCGCCGCGCGTCGCGCGCTTGAGAACGAGCATCGCCGCGTCCTGGGTCATGATGTTCGAGAAGCCGACCGGTCCGATGTCGAAGCTCGTCACCGGCCAGTTTTCCGGGTGGTTGACCCAGTATCCGCGCGTCAGCGTACCGACGTCGAAGCCGCGCTGGTAGCCGAAGCTGGCGACGACGTTCGGCGTGTTGGCGCTGATGGTGACATCGGCCTGGTTCGCCGAGGTCGTGCCGTCGGCATCGTACGTGGCGATCACGTCGCTCTGCAGCGAGCCGCTCTCGACGAGCACGCGATAGCTGCCGGCCGGGAGGTTCGAGAACGTGAAATTGCCGTCGCGATTGGTCGAGACGACCTGCTCCTCGTCCCACGTTCCGTCGAGGTTTTCGCTGAACAGGTGCACCAGCACCGTCGGCAGACCCGGCTCGCCTTCGTCCTGCGCCATGCTCGCGTCCGTGTCGTAGTAGACCGAGCCGCTGATCGAGCCGCTGACGGTCGAGACCGCACGGATCGGAGCCACCGGCAGGCCTTCCTCGCTAACGCCGATAACCTCAACGTTCGACGTGCCGGGGGCGGCGACAACGTTGTTGAAGAAGCGCCACGAGTTGACGTTGAGCATGTCCATGCCCTCGACGCGCACCTGGTAGATGCCCGCCGGAATCGCCGTCGTCGCCGCGTCCATCACCGCCGGGTTCATCGTCACGCCGGCCATGATCTTGAACTGCTCCCACTCACGACTGCCGGAGGGATTGCTGTTGACGTGCGTCTCGGAGCCGTCGGGGAAGATCACTTCGTAGCGGACCGCGGGGGAGCGACGGTTCAGGGGGGACTTGTTGTCGTCATAGGGCGAAGCGCCCGCGGCGCCTTCGGCGACGACGTTCGTGTCGCCGGCGTCGACAAACATGGGCTTGCCATTGGGGGTATCCTCGTCGTCGGTGTCGGCCGGCAGAGGGAACGTCGCGCCGGGGGTGAGCGCGTCGGTGCCGTGGTCCATGTCTCCGTCCCAGATCGTCAGCTCGCTGCTCGGCGAGGTCACGTCGAGGTAGATGTTCCAGATACCGTTGTACCTCGGGTTGTCGTAGCGCGTCGGGGAAGTCGAGCCTTGGTCGTAGTTCGGATAGATCGTACGCGCGTCCGAGAGGGTATAGATGGGCGCGTGGATACTGAACGACTGGTACGAGCGGACCGTGATCGTGCCATTGGTGCGCAGCTTGAACGAGCTGGTCGAGCCGACCGCGTTCGTCGGCATCGTGATCTGCAGGTAATAGACGTGATTGCCGTTGGCGGCCGTGGCACGATCGTCGATCGAGCGCGTGATCGTGTACCACGCGTTGTCGGTCATGATGTTGCCACCAAACGTCTCGAGCTCGATCGCGCCGGTGCCGTCACCCATCGGGTCGGCGTACAGGACGTAGCTGAGCGGCGAGTTTCCCTTGTCCCAGTTGCCACCGCTCTCGCCATCGAAGATGCCGATCTCGAGCGTGGACGCGTTCGGGGGAAGACCGATGCCGATCGTGATCGTGTTGCCCGCAAAGGCGTCGAGGCCCGTGCCGGCAAGCGATAGGAAGCGACCGTCGGTCGTCGAACACGTTGGGAAGCACGTGTAGGTGGTTTGCGCGGTGACAGCGGGCGCCGTCAAGGCCGTCGCGGTAAGGAGTGCTGCCGTCATCGCAGACGCTGTCAAGCGGCGAGGAAGGCGGAAACGCTGGACCATCATTTCTCCTCCAGAGAAGTTGTTGCCCCGATGCAGTGCTGGACTGACTGCACGGAAGTGAGTGCCCCATCGTGAACGGCGGTGGACGCCACCGTTCGTCAGGTCATGGTTGGAGGCCATGAGCTGAATGTGCCCGGACAATTCGGGGGAGAATTCCGGAATCGCATGGAACAGCGGGTGCCTCCGCCGCTCCACGACCTACGTGTCGGTGGAACGGACGACTGCGCGGATGTTCCGTCACGACCCTCGCGAATGCCTATCGTGAGCGCGTGCCGGTGCAGTTCGCGAAATCGCGAAATACGTCATTCCGCCAGCGGGGTGCGTCTGGAGAAATCCGTTCCTAGGTTGGAAAGAAATCAGGCTGGATGTGTTGCCGGAGTTGGACCCTCAAATCAACTGATTAATGTTGGCTCCGGCAGTGGGCCTAATCAGCGATGTCGAATCTAGGGCGATCGTCGGGTTATTCCAAACGTTTTTTGCGAGTCGCGGACCCCGTCGTCGAGAAGCTCGACGAGGATGGCGGCGTCGATCGGCCCTCCCTGCTTCGTGTCGAGCGACGCTCGGGCGATCACGACCGAGCCCGCAAGGCGCGCGCACTGGGCCATATGCTCGGCCTGGCGACCGAGCGCGCGCATGATGCGCGGCGCGTACGAATGGCGCAAGAGTTCGACGAGCGCCGCCTGTCGGTCCAGGCTCACGACCATCGCGGTCGCGCGCCCTTCGGGCCGCTCGAGTGCATTGTGCTCGGACGGATCGAGCACATCGCTGGCGTCGCGCTTGAGGATCACGATCGACTCGATCGGCAGCGACTCCGACGCCAGGTCGCCTGGTTCGATCGGAACGATCCGCTTGTCGTGATCGCGATGCACTCTCTCCTTTGATCCGATCTCGATGCCGAGCGAGGCCGCGGCGTCGGGCCACAGGCGCAGTTGCGGATAGGCCGGCAGCACCCTCGGCTCGTCGCCGTCGAGATCGATCACGACGAGATCGTCGGCGACGAGATGCCACCCGCGCGCGATGTGCGCCGCGGCGGTCGTCGACTTGCCGGAGCCAGAGGCGCCGGCAACGACCCGGGCGCGGCCGCCGTGGGCGACCGAGCTGGCGTGTAGCACGAAGCGGCCCCTCCACTGAAGCAGGGCACCGAGCGCGCGGCCAAGAATGACGAGTCGTAGGAGCGTGGGTGTGATTCCCGGGGAGGGGTCGACGGTCAGCTCGCGGGCCGCCGTGAGAAGGAATCCCCCGTGGGGGGTATGGAAGGCGTAGCGGTCGTCGGATAGCCGGATGTAATCGTCGTTGTCACCGTCCGGCATCGGCGGCTTCGACACGCTGCCGAGCCGGATCACGATATCGGCCGGCGCCCGGGTCTCAGGTAGCTCGGGAAGAGGGATCTCCGAGTCGATCGAGAGCCCGAACGCTGCGTACGACGGCATCCCTAGCCGGCGCCGCCCGACTGCAGGTCGACGTCACCGGCACCGGAGTTCTTTCCGATGTCGCGCGTGATCTCGGCCAGCGTCCCGTGCTCGATGAGCCGGGGAGTCTCGTACGGCGCGCGCGCGTGCCCGGCGCGGTCCGCATTCCTCGATGTTTCGTTCGAATCCATGAATCATGCCCGGTTATATGTGAACCACCAACGCACGGCCCAACGCACGTCGATGGAGGGGGAGGACGAAAATGCAACAGCCGGGGCGCTTTTCCTAGCCACCCCTCCCAGCCATCGCCCGCAGCTCGGATGCCGGCGCCGACAGCCGGCGCACCTGCGCCAGGCCGAGCTCGAGCATCAGCGCGACCCACACTTCGAGCGCGTCGTGCACCGAGCCGCGCTCGAGCCAGCGTCGATGTGTCGCCCGCAGGGCGTCGAGGTCGACGTAGGGACCGATCTCCTGGGGTGCTTCAAGCAATTGCCGTACCCGCTCTCGCTCGAACGTGATGAGCTTGTAGGTGAACGACGGTCCGAGGTTCGCCTTGTCGCGGCGCTGGCCGATCTTCGGCGGCAGCAGGTCGGCGACGGCGTTGCGGAGGATCACCCGCGAGACCCCGTTGCGGAGCCGCTGCGTCGGCGGCAGGCCGATGCAGAGCTCGAGCACCCGCGAGTCGTAGAAGGGATGCCGCGTCTCGACGCCGAACGCCGCGGCCGTGCGGTTGTTCCCCTCGAGCGCGTACGGAATGATGTTCGCCTCCAGCGCGCGCGAGTACTCCTCACGATCGCTGCGTGCCGGCAGGCGCATGAAGCGTCGCTCGAGCCCGAGCAGGCCGATGCGCTCGGCGAATTCCCGGCTGAAGAGCGTGTCGCTCCGCCGCCGTCCGCGCAGCCAGTGCCAGGAGCGGAGCAGCGGATCGGGCACCGACGGCTTGAGCCCGCGCCGCCAGCGGAGCTCGCCGACGGCTACGTTGTAGTTCGCGGCGACCGCCCGCGTCTCCGCGAGGAACGACGGGATCCGTCCGGAGAGCAGCAGCTCGGTCTGCCACGCGAACCCGTGCCCGACGGCCGTATCGCCGTCCATCCCCCCCAGCACGACGCGCGTGCCCGCCTCTCGTGCGGCGCCGAAGAGCGCCCAGTCGAGCGAGATGTGCGGCGTGAAGAACGGCTCGTCCATGTGCCAGAGCACGCGCTCGATCTCCTCGAGCGGGCCGATGCTGTCGGCGTGGACGTAGTGCGCGACGCAGTCGCCCTGCGCCAGCAGTGACTCGATGTAGGGACGCTCGTCGCAGGAGGTCACCTCGTCGAACACGCCGGATAGCGTGTGCAGCGGCGTGCGGCCGGTTCGTCGCAGCTCCTCTCGAGCGACGACTGCCACCGACGAAGAGTCGAGTCCCCCGCTCAGAAGGGCCGCGACGGGCGTCGAGGAACGCGTGCGACAGCGCACCGCTTCGGTGAAGACATCGCGAAATGCCTCCGCGTACTCGGCGTCGGAGCCGAGCGTTAGGTTCACCGTCGGATCGAGCTGCCAGTAGCGACGCAGCGCCACGTCGCCGTCGCGGACGGTCATCACGTGCGCCGGCGGAAGTCGGCGCACGTGCCTGTAGAACGTGCTCTCGCGGTCCCAGAACGTGCGCAGGAGGTGCGAGGCGACACGCATCTCGTCGAGCTCGCGCGGGACCTCGTCGAGACAGAAGAGCGCCTTGATCTCGGTCGCGAGCACGAAGAGCCCGGGTCCCGCATGATAGTACAGCGGCCGCACACCCATTCGGTCACGGGCACAGAACAGCAGTCGCTCGCGCTCGTCCCAGATCGCGAACGCAAAGTCGCCGACGAGATACTCGACGCATCCCTCCCCCCAGGCGCGATACGCGTCGAGGATCAGCGTGCCGTCGGCGATCGACGAGCGCTCGGCATGCGGCGTCGCCAGCTTCGCGAAGAGCTGCTCGCGGTTGTCGATGCGGGCGTCGGCCGCGAGCACCAGGCCGTCGCGCACGAGCGGCGCCGGCTCGGCCAGCGCCTCGGGCGTCGTCGCGAGCATCCGCACGCCGAGCCCGGCTCCCTCACGCAGCCAGTGTTCTCCCCTCTCTCCACGATGCGCGAGCATCGCGTCCATGCACTCGAGCGTCGAGCGCTCGACGGGGGCGCGTCGCACGACGCCGTAGATGGCGCTCATCGCGCGCTCCGTCCGAGACGCAGCAGCGCGTTGTAGCGACCGATGTCGCCGCCGAGAAGGACTTCCCCATCGCGATCGACCCACGCGTGCGCCCGGAATCGTCCGTCGTGCCGGGCGACGCCGACGACGAGGTGCGAGCCGATGCGCCGGCGCTCGAGCAGCAGGTGCAGCGCGATCGCCTGCGTCAGGCAGCTCGCACCCGGCACATGTCGCGCCGCGGCTCGCACCGCGGCGACGAGAGACTCGGCCGACCCGGAGGCCGGCGGAAGCTTCGCGACGAGTCGAAGCACCGGCCGTCGCGCACGTCGCAGCAGACCATACGGCACGATGCTCAGCGCGGCGCGCGCGATCGCCACGATGAGCGTCGCCTCGGCGAGGAGCCGGCGCTCGGGCGCCCGGCGGCGCACGAAGGATCGTATGGTGCGCAGGAACGCCAGCGTCAGGGTGCCTCCGAAAACTCGACGAGCCCGCGATCGCGAAGCTCGCCGACGAGCACGACCATGTCGCGCATGCATCGCTCGGTGTCGACCTCGAAGGCGGCCTCGACTTCGCGGCAGAGCTCCGCGAGCGTCCGCGGGGCCTGCAGGATCTGCCAGACCAGCGCGCCGACGCTGTTGAGCCCGTAATACTCGCCACTGCGCAGGTCGAGAATCGCGACCTCGCCGCCGAGATCGCTGAAAACCGTTTCGCGTGCCGCGGTGATCGATGTATGCGAAGAGAGCATCGGATACGATACGGAGATGACCGAATCCTGCCAACGACAACGGGCCGGAGTCGCCTCCGGCCCGCTGTCATTTCATCACGGTGCGCATCGCTTCGTCAGCGCATCGCCGGGGCGCACGAGAGCTGACCGCGGTTGTAGCGATCGAGCGCGTCGTGGATCGGCCGGCCGGTCGTCCAGTTCGGATTGGAGCCGCCGATCGGGTTGGCTCGCAGCCAGGTCTCGGCGTCCTCGATCGTCTGATAGATGCACGACGAGCTGTTACCCGACAGGACGTTGAGCTTGGCGGCGATGAGCTGACGGGCCACCTGTCGTGCACGGTCGTTGGTAAGACCGGTCATGATGGCACGCGCCTGAGTGCGCGTGTAGGTGATTCCGCCGACGGTGATCGCGTCGATCGGCCAGTGCGTGTTCGTGTTCTGCCAGTACGTGACCGAGCCGACACCGCCGAGCGACCCGCCCGACGGCACGAGCGCCGCGATCGCGTTGCCCGCCGAATCGACGCCGACGATCAGCGGATGGCTTCGATAGCTCGACGTACTCGGTCCCTCGGTGTTCTTGCGGCTGCCGTTCGCATCGGCGGTCGCCGTCGCGGTATCCATCGCGCCGACGCCGCTGTACCACAGCCGCCAGGCGTTCAGGTTGCCGAGATCCATGCCGCGCATGCGCAGCTTGTAGTTGCCGACCGGCAGCACCGTCGTCAGGTAATCGTAATCCGACGCGGCCGTCGCGATCGTGCTGATACGGAATCGCTCCCACTCGAGATTGCCCGACGGGTTGCCGTTGTAGTACACCGTGCCGTTGGGATCGACGAGCTCGTACTCTACCGACGGCGATCGACGATACCAGGCGTTCATGTTGTCGTCGGCCGGCGCGCCGGTCATCCGGCGCGACGTGCTGCGGACGCCGCCGATGACAGCGAAGTCGCTCGTCGACGCCGCGCCCTCACCGACCGCGGCGGTATTGCGCGCCCACGAGGGGATCGAATCCGGCGTGTCGACGTCGTTCGTGTCGCTGTACGACGCATCGTACGCGCCGTAATCCATGTCGCCATCCCAGACCTCGATATCCTCGACCGCCTCCGGAATGGAGATGTTGAACGTCCACGTCCCGTCGTAGGTCGTGCCCGTGGTCGAGGGATAATTCGGATAGAGGATCTGCGCGTCGCCGGTCGAAAACAGCGGCACCGCAAACGAGAACGCGCGCGGAAGGAGCATCGCCGATCCGTTCGTCCGGATCTTGAAATTGCTCCAGGTGCGCGCGGAGTTGTTCGTCAGCGTGACGACGAGACGGTAGAAGTAGACGGTGTCGGCCGAGCGGGCGGCGGCGCTGAGCGGCACGACGATGTTGTGCCAGTCGTTGTCGACCATGTTCGAACCGCGCCACGTGTACAACAGCGGCATGCCGTCGCCGTTGGCGGTCGAATCGGCGTACAGGTTGTACTCGAGCTCGGTGGTTCCGAAATCCCATCGACCGCCGGTCTCGCCGTCGAAGATGCCGATGCGAAGCGAGTCGGTCGATGCGGGAAGGCCGATGCCGAACTCGATCGAGCCTCCGGTCATCGACTGGAAATTGGCTCCAACGAGCGAGATGAAACGACCGTCTGTCGTGCTTGCGGTCGGGAAGTAGCTGTAGCCGACGTAACGGGTGGTACCGGATGCGGTCGCCTTGATTCCTTTCGTTGCCGACTTACGCGTACCTCCCTGAGCGAGGGAGCGCTGCGAAAGGCAGGCCGAGAACAAGACGATCGCGCAGAGCCAGATACCGGCGCGCACCACCGCACCGGTCTTGCGAGAGACATTCATTGTGTGCCCACAATTGAATTTTTGGACCTAGTGACGCATGCCTGTGCCGGGCGCGCGCCACGTTTTGAATTAACGACCTTGGGCGAATCGAGAGCTCCGGCATGGCGACGCCACGGCGACCGTCGATCGTCGCGAAATGACACGACGAGGTCGGACGCTAGGCGCCGGTGCGGAGCACGGCAGTGTCGAGATTGGTTCGAGGGGATGTTGTTCCGAGGGTAGGAGCTGAACGAGCCGTTTCACGTCCGCTGTGGGCGGAACCATGAAGGACCATCAAAACAACCGCACGGGGCGGCCGCTCGATCAGCGACAGGCGGGGACTCGTCGAAGCGGAGGCTCAGCGCTCACGTACATGAGTACAACGATCACACGTTGTGCGATCGCACACAGAAGTACGAGAGATGCGTCGAAGGGAATTTCCGATGGCTCGGAGAATTGAATCGGCGATGGGCTGGACCCCTGCTCGCTCGAGTCACCTGCGTTGTACCACCTACCGGTGGAACGTCGGCGCTCTCTGGACGGCACGAACATACGCATGCGCCAGGGCACAATGCAAGCGGTGGCCCCAGATAAATCATCGGGGCATCATATTCGATTCATGTTCTCCGCGGTCGCGCCGCGCCTCAGTGCAGCGACAGGCTCGAAAAACCCTGCTCGCTGCCGTCGGCGTCTGCCAGCGGCACGATCGAGACATCGTAGAGCGTGACGACGCAGATCAGGAGAACGATGCCGAACAGAAAGAACCATGCGCGGATGACGACCGGTGCCGGTCGCAGACGTCCGTTCATTGGAATACTCGAGTTGTACCGTCGCGGCGCTGGTACGCGTCCGCTGCTCGCGACGGTGTTGAGATTCAAGAGGATTGCAGAGTCCCCGCGCTCGATGGCGTGGGCGGACCCGGCAGTTTCCGGGTCCGCCGTACGAGGATCGGGGAATCGAATGTTCACGGAGCGAATCGCACGCGCCCACGGCGCGGCGGAGCCAGGCTCGACGCGCGTGAGCGATCACGCTCGCGGCGTGTGCGCACGCGCGGTCACGACACGAAGTCGCTGACGAACGGAGGTGCCGTTCGGGTGCGCTCGTGCCGATGCGCTTCTCAGGCGAGCGCGAGGCTCGTTCCGGGGAATTGAATTTCGAGAGTGGAGGAAACGGCGAATGCGCCCGATGAACCATCGGTCGCAACGACACGCGCCGGCGTGTGAAGAGGTCTGTGCCCGTTCATTTTAATGCCCTGTTAAAATGACCAATGAGGAATCCGGAGGCGTGCCCACGCGAACCGGATCGAAGAACCGGGAAGGGAGAATCGACGGTGAGTTGGACCCGTCTGGCGCCGTCCACGAGCCCCGTGGAGTGCGACGCATGGTCTGTTGACCGGTGCAAACATAGGTGCGCGTACGGCACGATCGCAAGCGTCGGAGGGCAACTATATTTTCGCTCGCGATGTGACCAAAGCGTGCATTATGACTCTGTCGGAGCCCCCGAAAATGGAACGGGCCCGGAGGAAAACTCCGGGCCCGTTCACGCTCGAGTCGATCGCGAGGAGGGATCAATCGAGCCCGATGCGTCGGTAGGTTGCGCAGCTCGAGCGTCCGTTGTTGTAGTTCTCGAGGGCGTCATGGATGGGGCGTCCGGTCGTCCAGTTCGGGTTGGCCGAGCCGATCGGATAGGAGACGAGCCATGCCTCGGCGTCGGCGACGACCTGGTAGATGCAGCTCGAGTTGTTGCCGGCCAGGATGTTGAGCTTCGCGGCGATGAGCTGGCGCGCCACCTGCTTGGCCCGGTCGTTCGTGTTGCCGTTGAGGATCGCGCGGGCCTGCTCGCGGGTGTAGGTGATGCCGCCGACGGTGATCGTCGCGACCGGCCACGTGTTGTTCTGGTTCTGCCAGTAGTTGACGTTGCCGACACCGCCGAGCGACGGCGTCGCGGGCACGAGAGCGTCGATCGGATTGCCGGCCGAGTCGACGCCCACGAACAGCGGCAGCGTCCGGAAGTTCGTTGCGGTCGGTCCGTCGGTGTCACGGGCGCCGCCGTTGGCCAGCGCCGCGGAGTCGAGCGAGCCCGCCATGTTGAACCACACGCGCCAGGCGTTGAGGTTGCCGAGGTCCATGCCGCGCAGGCGGATCTTGTAGTTGCCGCGCGGCAGCACCGTCGCGACGTAATCGTAGTCAGAGGCCGTCGTCAGGATCGTGCTGATGCGGAAGCGCTCCCACTCCAGGTTGCCCGACGGATTCGAGTTCAGGTAGGTCGTCCCGTTCGGATCGACGACGTCGTGCTCGACCGACGGCGAGCGACGATACCACGCGTTGTGATTGTCGTCGGCGGGCTGTCCGGTCATGCGGGTCGTCGTCGAGCGGACGTTGTTGACGATGATGTAGTCGTTCGAAGCCGAGACGCCTTCGGAACGCGCGACCGAGCTCGTCGACCATGCCGGCACGCGGTTCGGCGTGTCGACATCGTCGGTGTCCTTCTTGACGCCGTCGTAGGAGCCGAAGTCCATGTCACCGTCCCACACCTCGAGGTCCTCCATCCCTTCGGGGATCCACATGTTGAACGTCCACGTGCCGTCGTACGTCGTCGAGGTCTGCGCCGGGTAGTTCGGGTAGAGGATCTGCGCGTCCTGCGTCGTGAACAGCGGCACGGCGAACGAGAAGGCCAGCGGGAGCATCATCGCCGAGCCGTTCGTGCGGATCTTGAAGTTGCTCCAGCTCTTGGTCGTCGTGTCGGTCAGGCGAACCACCATCCGGTAGAAGTAGATCGTGTCCGAGGTCTTGGCGGCCGCGCTCAGCGGGAGCGTCACGTCGTACCAGCCGTTGTCGACCATGCTGCTGCCGTAGTACGTCGCCAGGAGCGTCGTGCCGGTGCCGTTGGCGGCGGAGTCGGCGTAGAGCTTGAACTCGAGCTGCGTGGTGCCGAGGTCCCAGCGGCCGCTCGTCTCGCCGTCGAAGAAGCCGAGGCGCAGCGAGTCGGTCGAGCCGGGCAGGCCGATGCCGAACTCGACGATGTCGCCGGCCATCGAATTCAGACCCGTGCCGACGAGCGATAGGAACCGGCCGTCGGTCGTGCTCGCCGACGGGAAGTAGCTGTAGGTCGGGCGCGTCAGGCCGCTCGACGCCTTGATCGTCTTCGTCGCGGTCGTCTTGGTGCGCGTCTGCGCCGTCGCCGTCGTCGTCGCGAGCGTCATGACGAGCGCGATGACCGATGCGAGAAGCGTGACGGCGACAAGGCGGGGGGAGATCGTACGGAGAGTCATTGTGTGCCCAGTATTGAGTCCGGAAGCGCGCGTGTGCCCACGCATCAACCGGCGGATGTCGTTCGTGGGTGCAAAGCTCGGCTGCGCACCTTACGCCACCATTACATCCGGAGTCAGGGACGGCAGCAACGACGAAGCGCGCGTCCGGGCCATGGTGCTGGCCCGAACGCGCGCTCTGGTATGGGACACTTGAAAGCGGCGATAACTCTCGACGAGGGACGATTCCGACTCCCGGTCGGCACACTCACGCGCGCGACCCTCGCCCGGTCGTCAGCGAATTGTCAGCAGTCGTTACGCCGGCACCGCGAGCTCCGCGATCGCGTCGCGAGCGGCTTCGACCGTACGGTCGATCTCCGCGGACGTGTGCGCGGCCGAGACGAACCACGCCTCGAACTGCGACGGAGGCAGATAGATGCCTCGACGGAGCATCCCGTGAAAGAAGCGGCCGAACGCGACCG
The DNA here is from genome assembly GCA_035539855.1 of Kapaibacterium sp. (SeqCode). Lineage (GTDB taxonomy): Bacteria > Bacteroidota > Ignavibacteria > OLB7 > OLB7 > DATLHO01. The sequence continues at coordinate 24,450 of DATLHO010000295.1, forward strand.
AGTCTGAGCCGACGGCGCTCGCGTAGCCATCGACCGGGCCCTCGGTGAAGAACAGCGTGATCATCGATCCGACGTGATTGACGGCGACCGGACGATCGCCCGCCGCCGCACGCAGTCCCTCGGCGAGCGTCGCGGTCGTGCGCGCGAGCTGCGGATAGGGATCGCTCTCGACGAGCGTCCGCAGTGTCGCAAGGCCGGCCGCGACGGCAAGGGGGTTGCCGCTGAGCGTGCCGGCCTGATAGACCGCGCCAAGCGGCGAGACGACCGACATGATGTCGCGGCGCCCGCCGTAGGCGCCGACAGGAAGTCCGCCGCCGATGATCTTGCCGTAGGTCACGAGGTCCGGCGTGATGCCGTAGATCGACGACGCGCCTCCGAGCGCCACGCGGAATCCGCTCATGACCTCGTCGAAGATCAGAACCGAACCGTTCGCCGAGCAGAGCGCGCGGAGCTCCTCGAGGAACTCCTGCGTCGCGGGCACGACGCCCATGTTGCCGGCGACCGGCTCGATGATCACCGCGGCGATCTCGCCCTGGTTGGCATCGAAGAGCTCGCGCACCGATGCGATGTCGTTGTAAACGGCGACGAGCGTGTCGGCGGCGGCTCCGGCGGTGACGCCCGGAGAGCTCGGCGCGCCATGCGTGAGCATGCCGCTGCCGGCGCGGATCAGGAAAGCGTCGCCGTGACCGTGGTAGCACCCTTCGAACTTGATGAACTTCTCCCGCCCCGTGTAGCCGCGGGCGGCGCGCACCGCCGACATCGTCGCCTCGGTGCCGCTGGAGACGAGCCGCACCATCTCGAGACCCGGAATCAGGCTCGTCAGCAGCTCCGCCAGCTCGACCTCGAGACGCGACGGCGCACCGAAGCTCGTCGCCCTGTCCGTCTGCTCGTGCAGCGCGCGGCGGACCGCCGGATGGCCGTGCCCGAGGATAAAGGGTCCCCACGATCCGACGTAGTCGAGATAGCGTCCGCCCTCGGCGTCGGTGAGCCAGGCGCCGTCGGCCGACTCGAAGAACAGCGGCGTGCCGCCGACGGCGCCGAAGGCGCGCACCGGTGAATTGACGCCGCCGGGAATCACGCGCCGGGCGCGCTCGAAGAGTTCTGCGTTGGTCATTGTCTGCGGCGCTCCGCGAAGCGCTTGGCGAAATAGGTGATGATGATCGAGGCGCCGGCGCGTCGGATCGACGTCAGCGACTCGTCCATGGTGCGATCGAGGTCGAGCCATCCGGCGCGCGCCGCGGCGTGCACCATCGAATACTCGCCCGAGACCTGGTAGGCCGCGATCGGCACGTCGGTCGACTCGTGTAGCTGGTGAATGATGTCGAGGCACGGCAGCGCCGGCTTGACCATGAGGATGTCGGCGCCCTCCTCGAGATCGAGCCGCGCCTCCTTGAGCGCCTCGCGCGCGTTGGCGGGATCCATCTGGTGCGAGCGGCGGTCGCCGAACACCGGCGTCGACAGAGCGGCGTCGCGGAACGGCCCGTAGAAGCTGCTCGCGTACTTGACCGCGTACGACATGATCGGCGTATGTGCGAAGCCGCCGCCGTCGAGCTCGCCGCGGATCGCGGCGATGCGCCCGTCCATCATGTCCGACGGCGCGACGATGTCGGCGCCGGCCTCAGCGTGCGACAGCGCGGCGCGGGCCAGCAGCTCGACGGTCTCGTCGTTGAGGATCTCCTCACCGTGAAGCAGTCCGCAATGGCCGTGATCGGTGTACTCACACAGGCACACGTCGGTCACCACGAGCATCTCGGGCAGCTCGCGCTTGATCGCGCGCACGGCATCCTGCACGATCCCGTTCGGATCGTATGCGCCGCTGCCGACGGCATCCTTCGTCTCGGGGATTCCGAAGAGTATCACCGAGCGAACATCGCGCTCGAGCAGCTCGGCGCACTCGCGGACGATCTCGTCGACCGACAGATGATAGACCTCCGGCATCGACCCGAGCTCGGTGCGCACGCGGCGCCCGGGCACGACGAAGAGCGGATGGATGAGTCCGCTGACGTCGACGCGATTCTCGCGCACGAGGTCGCGGATGCCCGGAGTCATCCGCAGCCGGCGCGGACGCTCGATGAGGCTGGCCGTGGCTGGCAGAGTTGCGTTCGATCGTTCCATATCGCTCACCTGTCGTGATCGTTGCGGGCTCGGCGCTCGAGCGGTATCTCGAGCGGAAGTATCCATGGTGCGTGGCCAAGCGAGCGCCGCTCGGCGGCAAGGTCGATCGTCGGATCGATGAGCGCCTGCGGCTCGCGTCCATTGAGCGATGCAGACGCAATGGCACGCACCTCGACATTGCGATGGCCGCGACGCCGGTAGTCCTCGGCGACGTGATGTGCAAGCTGCAGGATCATGTCGGGTCCGTCGACGAGCTTGCTCACCTGGTGCCGCGCAAGGTAGCGTCTCGGCCTCACCGTCCAGGTCCGTGCGTCATCGCTGACGAGCAGGGTCACGCTGCCTTCCTTATCGCGCAACTTCATGTGCCAGGAGAAGCGATGCCCCTCCTCGGTCCAGTTGACGTCGCCCGGATAGAGAAGGTGCCGCAGCGGAAGAAGCACCTGCACCAGCAGGAACACGCCGGCGAGCGCCATGCCGAAGCTGCCCGTACGGGCACCCGGCCGCGGGTCGCTGCTCGCCAACCGGGCACTGCGCGTGCGCGCGATCGCGCTCATCACCCGTTGGAGTCCCTCGGGCCGGAAGTAGATCGCGGTCGCGGCGAGCATGAGCCAGGGGAAGATCCCGATGTCGAAGAGCTGCGCGTTCGTCAGGTGGAACGCCGCCAGGGCGACGACGGCGACCCATCGCGTCCTGTGCCACAACAGCAGCGGCACCGCGAGCAGGTCGAGCAGCATGCCTCCCCAGGAGAACCCGATGACGACGGCTTCGCTGGTGAAGTACCGTCCGATGACCGGGAAATCGGTC
>DATLHO010000296.1:0-2134 GCA_035539855.1 Kapaibacterium sp. (SeqCode)
CAGTGGCTGCTGCGCGACGGCTTCGTCATCCGGCTCAACGCCGAGGACGCGGTGATCACCGAGACCGGCCTTCGCCTCGAGGAGTTCATCGAGGCCGCGTGCGACGATCCCGTCGACTTCCTGGCGCTGGAGCTGTTCGAAGAGTGGAGGGGAGACGGGGGCGTTCTGGAGCCGGGGATGCTGTTGCGAATCCATCCTCCGGCCTGCAGCGAGGAGGCGCTCAGCGGCGTGTCGGTCGTGGCCGTGACGGCGCGGCAGCGCTTCGTCGAGCTCGTCAACCTCGCGCATGCGATCCGAAGCCTTCCTCCGGCGGACGACGCCGTCGGCTGAAACTCCTGCGCGACTACTCGTGCGTGAGCTGATCGAGCGAGATGCGGTGGACGTGCTCGAGTCGATGACCCAGGAAGCGCTCGCCGACCTCGACGAACTTGTGGGGAAAGTCGCTGAGGTAGTACGTGTGCCGCGGCAGCGACGCCGAGGCGTTCAGAAGGTCCATGCTCTCGAGCGTGGCGCGCGCGAGCTCGGCGGTGGCGACCGCGGGGTTGATCAGCGTCACGCCGGAGCCCGCGATCGAGGCGATGCTCGGCTCGAGCACCGGATAGTGCGTGCAGCCGAGAATGAGCGTGTCGATCGATCGTGCGAGCATCGGCTGCAGATACTCGCGGGCCATGATCCTGGTGACCTCGTGGTGCGAGTATCCCTCCTCCGCGAGCGAGACGAACAACGGACACGCCCGGTCGAGGACGGTGACATCGGGGAGCATGTGGCGCAGCGCCTGCTGGTAGGCCTGGGAGCGAATCGTTCCCTCGGTACCGATCACGCCGACGATGCGCGATCGGGTCGCGGCGCTCGCGGCGGTCGCGCCCGGCTCGATCACGCCGAGCACCGGAACGCTCGCGACCGAGCGCACGGCTTCGAGCGCGACCGACGACGCGGTGTTGCACGCGATGATGATCATCTTCACGCCGATCGACTCGAGGAAGCCCTGCGCCTGCAGCGAATACTCGATGACGGTCTCGCTCGACTTCGAGCCGTAGGGCACGCGCGCGGTGTCGCCGAAGTAGACGATGTTCTCATGCGGCATCAGGCTCATGACCTGCTGCGCGACGGTGAGACCGCCGATGCCGGAATCGAACAGACCGATGGGAAGCGAGGAGCGCGATGGCATCAGCGACGAAGTTCCTGGACCGTGTCCGGTTTCGGGGCCCGCTCGTTGACCGGATGGGCGATCGCGGTCCACGCGCTGTCGGCGTTAAAGGGAGAGCGTTGAAACGGGCAGTGCCGCTCGGTGCGCGCGGGATCGGCGGCATGGCATCCGTAGCAGTCCTGAAGCGATCCGGCGGCGCCGCCGTTGGCGGTGAACGCCGCGCGCTCGCGCATGACGTCGTAGTAGCCGTAGCGTGAGCCCGCGCCATGACAGCGCTCGCAGCCGACGCCCTCGACGACGATTGCGGCCTCGCCCTCGGCGAGCGCTTCGCGTCCCATTGTCGTGTGACAGCCAACACAGTCGCCGACCGATGCGTTGTTCGCCTTGAGGTATGCGCGCGCCGAATCCGACTGGAGTGCGTTGTATGCGTCGGCGTGGGCACTGTTACGCCAGATCGCGAACTGCCGGCCGGCGTTGATCGACGAATGGCACGCGGCGCAACGCTGCGCGCCCGTGAACGTCGCCGACTCGTCGCCGAGATCGCGGCTCATGCGCACGAGCAGGAAGGCGGCGAGGGCGATCGTCGCGATGAGGAGGAGGTAACTGATGCGAATCAGCATAGGCTATCGAGGCCGCTAAGATAGCAGCACCGACACCAATGCAACGATGGTGCCCGAAGCCGTCGCGATCGCGCCGTGCGGCCTTGCACATGCCCGCGGCAGGCTCCCGCGCGGCTTGTGCTTTCTAGACCCCGTCGTATATTTCTTTTTCTTGGAGCACCGCCTCGACGGTATCACCCCCTTGCAGGGAGCCAGCCCACGACGGGCCCGTCGACCCGAGCGCACACGGAACAACTGACGCACTTACTTAATCGACCCCGGCCATGACGGACTTCGGCAACGGCCCAGAGCCGCAGGAGCAGAACGCTCCCGGCACCGACGAACTCGCTGCATCCTCCCAGGAACCAACCACCGAGGGCGACGCATC
>DATLHO010000297.1:0-2567 GCA_035539855.1 Kapaibacterium sp. (SeqCode)
GAAAGGAAGAATGCGAACCTCGACGAGACGATGTCCTTGACGCCGTCGCCGTCGGAATCGGCGACGACGAACCGACTCCAGTCGATCGCGATCTCGCGGTCGAATCCGCGCTCGCCGTCGCTCCAGTCGCCGCCCCAGTACAACAGCAGATGCCAGCCGCGTCCGTACTCGATCTGGCTTGCCGCGATGTCCGGACGCCCGTCGCCGTCGAGATCGGTGACAGCAAGCGTTCGTCCATATCCTCCCGTCGGCACATGCTCGTCGACCAGCGTGATCGAGGGACGCTCCAGTGTGAATGCGGGGCCTCCCTTGTGGATCCTGATCTCCGCGCGTGGCTGCAGCACGTTGAGCGTCTGAATCGATCCGACGAACAGGATCAGCTCGTCGTCGCCATCGCCGTCGAGATCGGCCACGGCGCAATCGTCGACGCGCCAGTTCGTATCGGGATACTCCTTTCTGCCCACCCACGTTCGCCACGACGACGACGGCGTCGCCGCGGGCCGTCCGTCACGAAGAGGGTAGACGCCGTAGTCGCCGCGATCGTAGTTGTCGGCGTTCACGAGGAAGACGAGGGCGAGGCTGTCGGGACCGAAGAATCTGCCGGCGCGCACGTTGAGCACGCCGTCGTGCTGGATCGCAAAGGCGGGCGTGACCTTTGGACGAGGCCGGTCGCCGAAGAACACGCGCCATCGCGGAGCGGTCCCCGAGCCGACGGCGAAATCCGCGAGGCCGTCGCCGTTGATATCCCCAAGGCCTGTCAACCAGCGGCCGACGTAGGATTCCCGGTACGGCGAGATCATGGTCCAGATCGTCCGCAGCGTCACCGTCTCGGGACGCGCCGTGATCAGACCCTGTGCTGCGAGCGGGCCGGGAGACAGGAGAGCGAGAAGCAGAATCGAAGCGACGGCGCGGCCGACGCGTCGAGCCGGAGCGATCGAGGGGCGAAGGATGAACATGCTGGCACCTGGAGAATCACCGCTGAGCCGACATACCCGAAGGTACAACACGCACAGACGGCAAGCTTCTCACCAGAACGACGGCGGCCGACCACTCACGGCTTGCGACCGGTGCGCAGGAACTCGATCGCGGCATCGAGCACCTCGTCGCGGCCGGCAGCCAGGCCGCGCACCGTCGGCTCGACGCGCACGTCGGGCTGGATGCCGATGCGCTGCAGGCGCCGTCCGTCGGCGTGGCGCACGTCGTGTCCGGAGAATGACGCGGTGATGCCTCCAGGCAGCACGACGTTCGTGACGTCGCCGTTGGCGCCGGCGGTCGGCGTGCCGATGAACGTGACGTCGTGCGCGGACTCGAGCGCGAGGCACAGGTGCTCCGACTGGCTCTGCGCGTTCTCGTCGATGAGGATCACGACGCGGCCCGTATACGGCGAGTCGATCGTCGGCGACAGCAGCTGCCGGAACGAGTAGTTCGGCTGAATCCCGATGTCGCGCATCGAGAGCGTGACCGCCTCGACGATCGGGCGCGAGAAGATGGCGTTGATCGAATCGCGTCGCGGCAGGCGCGTCGCGAGCTCCCATCCGGTGCCTCTCGGGTAGCCGCGCATGTCGAGGATCAAGCCCCTCGTCGAGCGCACCGCGGCGAAGAGCGAGTCGATCTGGCTCAACTGCAGGCGCTCGAGATCGGCGTAGCCGAAGCCGCTCGGCAGCACGCCGAAGACCGGCGTGCTCCGCACCGTCGGCTCGGCCGTTCGCCAACGCGGATCGGTTCCCGGAACGCTCCTCGCCAGCGACACGACGCGCGTGCGCCCGTCGAGCGCGCGCAGTTCCAGCCGCACGATCGAGTCGGGATCGCCGCGACCGATCTCGTAGCGGAGCGATCGTCGCAGCGACTGCGGCGTCGACGCCGCGACGATCCGCGCGGTGCGGCCGAGCATCGAATCGATCGGCTCGCCGTCGACACGCACCACGACGTCGTCGACGCGCGCGTCGACGCTCGAGTCGAGCACGTGCGACACCATCCACTCGCCGCGAACCGCACGAAACGCCAGCGGCGGCCACGACCGCGACCGTCGCGCCGAGAGTCCCGAGGCATTGCGCACGAAGCCGTGCGAGTCGTCGATCTCGGCGACGAGCTCGCGCACCGTCCGCTCGTACTCCGCGGCGGTGGCGTTCGCCTCGAACAGTGGGATGTAGCGCTCGAGCATCACCGCCCACGGCTCGTCGGTCAGATCGCGGTAGGGAAAGAAGTACTCGATGGCGTTCCAGAAGCGGAAGAGCGCGAGCCAGCGGTACTCGACGCTCGGCAGGCTCATCGACGCATACGCGCTGTCGACGGCGGCGCGCATCGTGGTCGCGACGGGCGCCGTGCGCGCGAGCCCGGGAGATGTCCCGACGAGACGCCGTGCCGTCGACAGCGCCGCGTCGTCGTCGGTTCGCCTGACCGCCGTGTCGATCGCGAGTCCGACCGACCCATCCACACCGACGAGCTCGGCGGTGCGCATCGCGACGACGACCGAGTCGGTCAGCTCGACGAGGTTCGTGAGCGCGCCGATGCTCTCCGACCGATCCGACTCCGAAACGACGATCGCGCGACCCGCCGCGCGCAGTCCG
>DATLHO010000298.1:0-11010 GCA_035539855.1 Kapaibacterium sp. (SeqCode)
CCGAGGCGATCGCCTCGGCGATGCTCGTGTGCGCGATGGTCGCCGTCGACGGCCGATGCGCCGCCGCGAGCAGGATGAGCTCCGCGTCGACCGTGCGCGCCACCTGGTCGATGATCGCGACGGTGGGACCATCCTCCATCACCGAGGCGACCTCGATATACCCTGATCGAAGCATGTCGGCCCAGAGCGTGTGGCAGGCGATGATGCGGACGTCCTCGCGGTGATTGGCGCGGCCGTCGTCGTCGCGCGCGGTGACCAGCCAGATGCGGGAGCCCACCGGCCAGGCCCGCGAGGCGACCGCGTGGATCAGCCTCAGCGAGTCCTCCGAGCCATCGATGCCGACGACGACGTGGGCCGGCGCGCGCGACGGCAGGTCCGGCGCGACGCGGACGATTCGAACCGCGACCGACGTCTCGCGCAGCACCTCGTGTGTCGTCGATCCGAGCATACCCGTGGTCGCGCCCGCTCCGAGAACGACGAGGCCCGAGCGCCGGCGGAGAACGGTCTCGGCGATCGTGACCGCGGGATCCCCCTCGGCGTCGAGGGCGATGACGCGCAGATCCGGCAGCAGCTCGGAAACTTGCGCCGCGGCGGCCATCGCCAGGCTTCCGGCGCCGGCCGGACGCGAGCGCGATGCGATGAGCGTGACGGGACCGGAGCGCTCGCCCCCCGTTTCGGGACTCACGTCGTCGACCGCAAGCACGGCGACCGCGGCGCCCGGCGGGAGCGCACATCTCCCCAGGTTCATCAGCGCCTCGCGCGCACTCGGCGATCCATCATAGGCGAGCACCAGCTCCACGACTCGACCTCCTCGGAATTCGGACGCTGTAACCTAGCGCCGCGCTCGTCGGACGGGATTGACCGATATCAGGATTGCCCGCGGGATCTCGCTGCGTTGTGCGTCCGGTTTACTGACTTCGGTCAGGGTTCCCAAGATTTCCGTGAGCGATGTTGTTGGAGCGTCAATCACCAAGGGGAGAACCACGATGAACGTCAGAGAGGCAATGTCGTCTCCGGTGGCGAGGTGTACGCCGGCGACGAGTCTGGCAGCGGCAGGAGTCGAGATGCTGCGACACGATTGCGGTGTCCTGCCCGTGGTCGATGAGAATCGCGGGCTCGTCGGGATCATCACCGACCGCGATATCTGCATGGCGGTCTCCACGCGCCCGCAGAACGCCCGCGACATCCGCGTCGACTCCGCGATGACGGCCGGCATCCGCACGGTCTCGCCCGACGACACGCTCGTCGACGCGCTGGCGACGATGCGCGCCGGACGCGTGCACCGCGTCCCGGTCATCGATGAACACGCCGTCGTCGTCGGGATGCTCTCGATCGACGACATCGTCCTGCTGACCGGCAGCGCGCTCGGCGGCCGCGTCGGACCGAGCTGCGAGGAGGTCACCGCGGCGCTGCGCGAGATCCACGCGCACTGGCGCCCCCACCTTCACGATCCGTCGTCGAGCCACCCGATGGTCCCCGTCGAGCGGCATTCGCCGGCGCCCCTGGCGCCGGTCATGGCGCCCGCACGCGCCCCGATCGTCGAGCCGCACGACGAGCCCGAGCTCGAGCCGATCGAGCACACGAGCGATTTCGATTTCGAGGAGTGACCTGATACGGGTTGCTCCGAACGAACACCGCCCCGGGATAGGAGACACCCGGGGCGGTATCGTATGCCCACATTCCCTTCGCCCGCCCTTCTGCCTCGCCCCTCTCTCCATCTATCGATCAGAGCTCGACGTGCCGCCACGGTCGAACGACTTCGACCGTGCAGTGCGCGCGCCGAGCGACAGCGGCCGGCTGGTCCACGGAGCGCGGGCGATTCGCACTGAGCACGGCGCGTCGATCAGCAGCGACTGACAGACGCTGCCGTGAATCAGCCGTCCCATCGCCGATCGCTCGTGCGTTCCGACGACGACCAGATCCGCATTCCATTCGCGGACCTTGTCGAGTAGCCCCCAGGCGGGGGCATCGGGACGAGCCTCGGCACGAATCGACCAGTGAGGAAACCACGCCGCGATCCGTGCCGCGGCAGCTTCCGCACGATCGTGCGCCTCCTGCAGCGCCTGCGCTCCGTGTGACTGCGGCTCGGCAACGGAGTCCGCAGGTGTTCCAGCCTCGGCGGCATGCTTCTCCACGAGCTCCGCCGGTTTGATCATCGCGTCGTGCCATGCACCGTGCCCCGTCACTTCGATCGCGCGCGCCGACTCGTCCAGGATCGCGCGCTCCTCCTCCCTCGTCACCCATGCCTGCGTCACCGTCAACACGACGCACTCGACATTCTCCGGCAATCCGGCCCGCCGGAGGTCCGACAGCGCGGCCTCCGACGACGCGGAACCGTCATGACCGACGACCACTTTCCTGGCGTTCATGGTGTTGCCTCCGTCAGTCGATTCGCCTGCCTCCTGGCGTTCGACGGCGAATCCGAACAGGCGCAACATAGATGCGCACCCGGCGCCGGATCCTGATCGAGATCAGTCGCGGGCCGACTTTGCGCAGCGACAACGGTGCCGCCGGTCCTTCGGAACGCGAAGTCGCTCAGACACACACAACGCGATCAGCGCTGTCGGTTTCCTGATCCGGGTCACGATCCGGGCCGCGTGCGCGGACTACCTTGACGCTGTCGAGCTCATCGCGCCGAGTGCTCCGCCGGACGCGGAGTGCCGCCGCGACGCGCAGCGTCCCCATCCGCTGCGCGTGCTCCCACGGGGTCGATTTCCCTAACGACATCCGTCATGGACACCACAATCCCGGCTCGGACCTGCGCGCGCGGTCCGAAGCCCTTCGCAGCCCATGCGCCCTCGGGAGGCATGGCGATGACCGATCTGCTTGCGCCGGGTGATCCGGTCGCCGGCGAGCCGCTTGCGCAGCTCGCCGAGGAGAACACGCACCTGCAAGCGGAGCTGATGCGGCGCGATCGTTTCCTCGCGTTCGTCACCCACGAGCTCCGATCGCCACTGACGCCGATCGTCATGCTCAGCGAGATGCTCGCCGCCGAGGATGGACTCGACGGCGACCTGCGCGAGGCCGCGATCGAGATCCACGCCAATGCGATGCTGGCGTCGCGACTCATTGCCGACCTCCTCGACCTCAGTCGCGCCACCTACGGAAAGCTGCAGTACACCATGGCGCGGATCGATCTGCACGAGATCGCGCGTCACGCCGAGGCCGCCGTGCGCTTCGACGCCGACGACCGCGGAATCGCGTTCGAATCGACCCTGTCGGCGGCCGCGCACAGGATCGACGGCGACGTCGATCGGCTGACCCAGGTGATCCTGAACCTGTTGACCAACAGCGTGAAGTTCACCGGAGAGCAAGGCTCGATCACGCTGCGCACCTGGAACACTCCCGACGGCATGATCGGACTCGCGGTCAGCGATACGGGGATCGGCGTCGACGCCGAGCGCGTGCCACACCTGTTCGATCCTTTCTACCAGGCTCCCGAGGAGCGCGCGGCGCCTCGCCACGGCCTCGGTCTCGGCCTGGCCATCTCCCGGATGATCGTCGAGGCACACGGTGGTTCGATCACCGCACACAGCGAGGGACCCGGTCGCGGCGCGACGTTCGAGGTGCTGCTGCCGGTGGCGCGCCAGGAGGACCTACCATAGTCCGACCTTCGCCGTGAGGGCGACGGTCGCTCCGCCGATGCCGAGGTTGTCCAACCCCGGCGTCGCGATTCCCATCACGATTCGATAGAGCGCGCTCAGCTCGACGCGCACGTGTGGCCCGAGCGTCGCTTCGATGCCGAGTCCGGGCTCGGCGACGAAGAACGCGTCGTCGGGTCCGTCGACGGGCATGTCCACCATGAGCACCATCAGCGACGGCGGATACGTGAAGACCTGTCGCACCGGCCTGACGCCTCCGCCACCGACGGTGGCGCGCAGGACCGGATGCACCGGCAGTTCGCCGGCAACCGTGTAGGCGATGACGACTCCACCGTAGAGCATGCGCAGCGACGCGCGCGACGATGGGCTCGGGTGGATCACGATGTCGCTGGCGAGCGCCGTGCCCTCGAGTCCGACGGTCAGTCGCCGATCGACGACGATCGCGGTCACGCCACCGGTCAGGATCGCGCTCTGGTGGTAGAGACTGCCGGCGCGGACGGTTCCGCCGATGTATCCCCCGAACGTGTGATCGGGGTCGAGCACGAAGATGCGCTGCGCCGAGGCGCTCGAAACCGCCAGCAGCGCAAGCGCGAGACAGAGTCGGGCAGTCATTGTGCGTCCTCCCCGCCGGTTCCGGGGCCCGCGCTCCGTGCGGCGGATCGATCGATCAGTGAGCGTGCGACGAGGAGCGCGGCGTCGAGGACGCCATCGCGTCCGCAGCGCACGTCGTCGCGCGTGGTGCGAATCGTGACCGCGGGCACGACGCCGGATCCATTGAATGCCGTGCCGTCGGGATAGTAGTCGCGCGTGGTCGTGATCCGTGCGCGGCCGCCGCCGGGCAGCGCTACCGCGAGCGAGTGTCCGGTGCTGCCGGCGGTCGGCTCGCCGACGATCACGCCGCGTCGCGCGAAGTCGAACGCCACCGCGAAGTGCTCGGCTGCGGACATCGTACGGGCTCCGACGAGCAGGACGACCGGACGGGAGTACACCGCCGGTCGCGTGCCGGCCTGGAACCCCGCGGGCTCGCGGTACCACTCGACGGGCCGCCCGCGCGCGTGGAAGTACGCGCGATAGACCGGCGTCTCCCACTGATGCGTCTCGAACGTTCCGCCGATGAATCGGCCCAGCACCTCGAAGGCGAGCAGCGTGTGCCCGCCGGCATTGCGTCGCAGGTCGATGATCACCGCCGACGCGTCGCTGATCCGCTCGAGCGAGCGGTCGACGAGCGAGACGATGTACTCGTCGTCGAACGAGTCGATGCCGATGTAGCCGACGTTGCCGGCGAGTCGTCGGATGTCGATCGCCGAGCGTCCCTGCAGATCGGTCCGGCACCAGGCGCGCTCGAGCGACACCTCGCGCGTGACGCCGTCGGCGCCGAGCAGCGTGACGACGACCCTCGAGTCGGCCGGTCCGCTGAGCAGCAGGTCGTCGTAGCAGCGCACCGCGCGGTCCTGCGGAGTCGAGGCAGAGACCCACGGCTCGATCCGCTCGGCGACATGGCGCGCCACCGTCAGTCCGTCGACCGCGACGATCTCGTCGCCCACCGCGATGCGATCGGCCGATCGCCCCGGTGCGAGCACGGCGGTGACGAGCGCGCGGCCGTCGACGAGCGACGTGCGGACGGGCGGCGCGTAGTCGAGACTGTCGACGAGCTCCGGCGGGATCTCCACCATCGTGTGCGCGTCGCCAAGTCGTGCGGCCATGCGCTGCAGTACGCGGTAGTACGCAAGGGTCGACGGTGTCGCCAGGGCCTCACGCAGCGTCGCGACATGAAGACTGTCCCAGCTCGACTCGCCGAGCCGCTCGAACCACGCGTAGGAATGCTTCGCCGCCGACCAGAGGGCCGAGACGCCGGCGGCGCGCAGCTCGGGCGCGAGCGTGTCGCGCCAGCGATCGACGGCGAGTGACGGCTTCCACAGACGCTCCCACGGCGCGGTTCTGGCCTGGGCTTCGGCGACGAGCCGCGCGAAGCGCTCGTCGAGTCGTACGAGCACGAAGTCCTCGCCCGTCGCGATCTCGCGCAAGGCTGGGTATCCCAGCGCCAACGCCTCGGCGACGCGCTCGATCGAACGATCGATGTCGCCCCACCAGGCGTAGGCGCGAGCCAGCATCATCAGGACGCGGGGGTAGTCCTCCGAGCGCGCCCTGACCGGCGGCGATCCGCGCAGCTCCTCGAGCTCGTCGATCGCCGGGCCGATCGCGCCGGCCGACAGAAGGCTGTCGGCGCGCCGCATCCGCTCCTGCCAGAACGCCATGCGCGGGCCGTCGTCCGGCATGGACTGGCCCGGGGCCGCGGGCCCCGATGGCGTGATCGCAAGGAATCCCGCCACGAGCACCACGAGCGCACGGAGGCGATATCGTCGGCGGTTCGTCATGTCGTTCGTCTCACGGCGCCCCATCCATCACGCCGACACCCGGCAGCACCACCGATTCGCCATGCTCGGGAACGCGCACGTTCCACCGCAGCGACTCCTCGATTCTCAGCCGCAGCGCGTCGGCCGCGGCGGGCTCGCCGTGCGTCACGAAGGTCTGCCTCGGCGGCGCGGCGAAGCTCGAGAGCCACGCCATGATCTCGGCCTGATCGGCATGCGCCGAGAGATTGTCGATCACCGCGATCTCGGCGCTGACGCTGACGTACTCGCCGAAGATCTTCACCGTGCGCGCTCCCGAGAGCATTGCCGCGCCGCGCGTGCCGGGCGCCTGGAAGCCCGTGAAGAGGATCGTGTTGCGGCGATCGCGACCCAGACTGGCGATGTGATGCAGCACGCGTCCGCCGGTCGCCATGCCGCTGGCCGACACGATGATCGCTCCGCCGCGACGATCGTCGAGCGCGCGTGACTGCGCGATGTCGCTGATGAAATGCACGCCCGCGAACATCTCGTCGCACTCGCGCTCGGAGAGCCTGTGCTCGCCGACGTGGCGCCGCAGGATGTGGCTCGCCGCGGTTGCCATCGGACTGTCCAGAAACACCGGCGCCGCCGGAATGCGCCGCGCGGCGCGCAGGCGGTGCAGCAGCCACAGCAGCATCTGAACACGCCCAACCGCGAATGCGGGCACGACCACGACGCCTCCGCGGCCGAGCGTCGCGTTGACGATGCCGGCCAGACGCGCCATCGGATCGGCCGGGTCGTGCACGCGGTCGCCGTAGGTCGATTCGACGACGAGGTAGTCGGCGGCGTCGATGTGCGCGGGCGGCTCGATGATCGGATCGTTCGGCCGGCCGAGATCGCCGCTGAACAGCAGCGAGCGATCGTCACCGCGAAGGCGGACCATCGCGGCGCCGAGGATGTGGCCGGCGCGATGGAGCTCGAGCTCGAGGTCGGACGTGAGCGCGACCGGCGCGTCGAGTCCGCGCGGCACGAGGTGCTCCAGCGACCGGCGCGCGTCCTCCTCGGTGTACAGCGGAAGCGCGGGCGAATGTCTGCTGTACCCCCGCACGTTCGCGAACTCCGCCTCCTCCTCCTGAAGCCGTCCGCTGTCCGGCAGCAGCACGCCGCAGAGATCGCGCGTCGCCGGCGTGCAGAAGACGGGACCGTCATACCCGTTGCGCACGAGCAGCGGCAGGTATCCCGAGTGGTCGATGTGCGCGTGCGTCAGCACGACGGCGTCGAGCGTGGTGGGGTCGAATGGAAGTCGCTCGCGATTGCGGAGTCGGAGCTGCTTGAATCCCTGGAACAGACCGCAGTCGACCAGCACGCTCGAGCTGCGCAGGCGGACGAGGTACTTCGAGCCGGTGACCGTGCCGGCGGCTCCGTGAAAGAACAGACGCATGGTTCGCCTCGCAGCGGTTGCGTTCGATTGTCGGTGGCCGTGGGGATCACGCAGCCTCGGCGCAGACCGGCTCGCGGTCCTCGTCGCTTTCCTGACGCTGGGGCACGGTGCCGTGGATCTCGACGTTGGCGACGTCGTGGAGCGTCTCGAGCTCGAGGATTCCGATTCTCTTGCCGCGCAACGAGAGCACGCCGGCGCGCTTGAAGTCCGTCAGGAACCGGATCACCGACTCGGTCGCGGCGCCGACGAGCTCGGCGAGCTCACCGCGCGAGAGCCGCACGTCGAGCGTCGTGCCGTCGCGCTCGACGCCGAAGATCGCGTGAAGCTGCAGCAGCGTCTCGGCGAGCCGCTCGCGCACCGACTTCTGCGTCAGCTCGAGCATCCGCTCCTCGACCGCGACGAGCTGATGCGACAAGAGGCCGAGCATCGCGTGGGCGAGCGTCGGTGCGTTCTCGCACAACAGCGCGAACTGGGCACGGGGGATGAAGCAGGCCTGCACCTCGTCGAGCGCCGTCGCGCAGGTCGAGTGGATCTGCCCGTCGAAGACCGAGCGGTAGCCGACGAGGTCGCCGGCGCTGGCGAGCCGGACGATCTGCTCGCGGCCGTCGCGCGCGGTCCTGAAGACCTTCGCGGCGCCCCGGTACAGGCAGTACACGCCGTTGGCTGAATCTCCCTCGATGTATAGTGGCTCTCCCCTCCGATACGTTCGGGTCACCTTGCGGGCTTCGATCGTGCCGAGGCGCTCGGCCTCGAGGCCGCAGAAGACGGAGTGCCCGCGGACCCAGCAGCGGTCGCATCCGGGTTGATGCGTTCCGGGATTCGGGGTGGTCATGGGCTCAGCGGATTGTCGCCGCGGCTCGCTCCATCGCACGGCGTGGTCTTTCTCCCGGAGCGGGGGACGCCCCAGACCAGGGTGGAGCGCCCGAGCACAACATGCGCACGGCGCCCGTTCGGCATCCTATTCGGGATGCCGAACGAGCGCTGCACCGCGCGCCGATTGCCGCATCGGGAGAATCCCCATGCCGACGACCGAAAGCGATTCGAACCTATGAGCAGTCTGGTCCGCGCATCTTGATCTCGGTCAGGAAACGCGCGTCCGGATCATTCGACCTTTGCATTCGACGAGAGACCGGCAAGGCTGACAAACGTCAGGTCGATGCGCGGTTGGACATGGCAACTTACAGACGCCATGAAACCCGTTCCCGTCGATATCCCGCCTTCGAAGAGCCCACGCCGCGCCCGTCCCGAGGAGCGGGAATGGCTCGCGTGGCTCGTGGAGTCATCGCACGACATGATCATCGGAGAGACGCTCGACGGGGTGATCACGAGCTGGAATCGCGCCGCCGAGGAGGTCTACGAGTACACCGCCGCGGAGGCAATCGGGCGGCACGTCGACCTCATCGTCCCGGACAACCGCCGCGGCGAGCTCGACGAGGTTCTGGCGAGACTGCGGGAGGGCGAGCGGATCGAGTGGTTCGAAACGGTGCGCAGGACGAAGAGCGGGCGACTCGTGGAGATCTCGCTGACGGTCTCGCCGATCCGCGACGTCAGGGGGCGGATCGTCGGCGCATCGGCGATCGCGCGTGACATCACCGAGAGCCGGCGGATCGAGCGCGAGCTGGCTCGCGCCCGCGCCGCCGCCCATCAATACCTCGACATCGCCGGCACCATCTTCGTCGTCATCGGCGCCGACGAGATCGTCCAGCTCGTCAACCAGAAGGGCTGCCAGATCCTTGGCTGGGCGGAGTCCGAGATCCTCGGGACGAACTGGTTCGACACGTTCGTCGACCCGGACGAGCGCGAGATGCTGCGGGCCGGATTCGGACAGTTGATGAACGGAGTGCATGCGCCATTCGAGGTCTACGAGAACGCCGTGCTGAGGCGCGACGGATCGCGACGGATCATCGCCTGGAACAACGCGCTGGTGCGCGACGCCGACGGTCACGTGACCGGCACCGTGAGCTCGGGAGAGGACGTGACCGAGCGACGGGCGATCGAGCGCGCGCTGCGCGACAGCGAGCGGCAGTTCCGCCATGCGATCGTCGACTCCCCCGTTCCGGTGATGCTTCACGCCGAGGACGGGACGATCCACGAGATCAGTCGTACCTGGATGGAGCTCACCGGCTACGAGCGCCGGCAGATGCGGACGATCGACGAGTGGCTGACGCTCGCCTTCCGCAGTCGCGCCGTCGAGATGCGCGAGCGCATCGCGCGGCTGTTCGACCAGCGCGACCGGACATACGAAGGAGAGTTTGCCGTCGAGACGGCGCTCGGCCGCCGGCGTATCTGGGAGTTCTTCTCGGCGCCGGTGGGCACCGATGCCGCCGGACGACGGCTGCTGATGACCGGCGCGAACGATCTGACCGAGCGGCGCCGGCTCGAGCGCGAGATCATCGAGGTCAGCGAGCAGGAGCGTCGTCGCATCGGCCGTGACCTGCACGACGGACTCGCCTCGCACCTCAGCGGCATCGCCCTGCTGAGCCGCGGCCTCGCCAACGAAGTCGCGTCGGGACGGTCGATCAGCGCCGAGGAGCTCCAGGAGATCGCGACGCTCGCGCGCGAGGGCGCCGAGCAGGCGCGCGCGCTCGCACAGGGACTCTCCCCCGTCACGCTCGAACCGTCTGGCCTGGTCGCCGCGCTGCAGGATCTTGCGCGGCGGGTGGAGCATCAGAGCGGCATCTCGTGCCGGTTCGTCGCTCCGGTCGAGCCTCCGACGCTGACCACAGAGGTCGTCAGCCAGCTCTACTGGATCGCGCGCGAAGCGGTGACCAACGCGGTCAAACACTCGGGCGCACGCGCGATCGAGATCGACCTCTGTCGGTGTCCCCGCTCGATATCACTGCGCGTGCAGGACGACGGTCGGGGGCTGCCCGAGGAGATCTCCGGAAACGGACTCGGCATACACATCATGCGCTATCGTGCCAACATGATCGGGGCTCGGCTTCGGATCGACGCGGCCCGTCACCGCGGAGTGACCGTCGTCTGCGTCATCGGCGAGGTCGACGATCCCGAGTGCCGGCATCACTTAGAGAGGGGACCATCATGAGCAGGACGATTCTCATCGTCGACGACCATCCGATCATGCGCCGTGGCTACACGTCGCTTCTCGGGCGCGTCTCGGGGCTCGAGATCTGCGGCGAGGCCGGCTCGGCGCTCGAAGCCCTCGCGATGATCGAGCAGTTCCACCCCGATCTCGCAATCGTCGACATCTCCCTGGGAGGCATGAACGGCATCGAGCTGACGAAGCACATACGGGCGGAGCACCCCTCGACGCTCGTGCTCGTCGTCTCGATGCACGACGAATCGCTCTACGCCGAGCGCTCGCTGGCGGCCGGGGCTCGCGGCTACATCATGAAGAGCGAGGTCGACGGCGCCGTCGTCGACGCGGTCAAGCGCGTGCTCGACGGAGGCTACTTCGTCAGCGAAGCGATGAGCTCGAAGATCTTCGCGCAGTTCGGATCGCGTCGTCGCGATCACTCGCTGGATGATCCGGTCGAGCGCTTAAGCGACCGCGAGCTCGAAGTCTTCGAGCTCATCGGTCTCGGCAAGTCGACCGGCGAGATCGCCGCGGCGCTCGTCATCAGCCCCAAGACCGTCGAGACCCATCGCACCAAGATCCGCGACAAGCTCGGCGTCG
>DATLHO010000299.1:0-2071 GCA_035539855.1 Kapaibacterium sp. (SeqCode)
CCGCCGCGGTACATCGGCATCATCCCGCCACCCTCGTCGACCGACAGAACGCGCTTGACGCGCATCTTCAGACCGGCGGCGATCGCCTCGGCCTTGACCATCGCGTTGGCCGTGGCCTCGGTCAGCGCCTGGTTGCGCGCCTTGTTCTGCTCGTTGATCGAGAAGCTCACCGACTGGATCGTGTTCGCGCCCGCGGCGATCGCGGCGTCGATGATCCTGCCGATGCGCGTCAGGTCGCGGGTGCGGACCTGCACCATGTTGTACGCGCTGTACGACGTGATCGTCGGCTGCTCGTTCTCCTCGCGCATCGGACGGTAGTCGGGATTGAGCGCGTACTGCGTCGTCCGAACGGTCGCTCCCTCGCCCGCCTCCTTCTTGAGCATCGCCATGACGCGCTCGACCTTCGCGGCGTTCTCGCTGGCGGCGGCCTGCGCGGTGCGCGCCTGCGTCGTCACGCCGAGATCGATCATGACCTCGTCGGGCGCGGAGCCGATGACGGCCTCGCCGGTGACGCGAATGAACTGGAGCTGCTCGGCCGTCGGACCGGCCTGTGCCGCGGCGGAGATGACGGCCAGCGGCAGCGACAGAAGAGCGATGATGGGGATATGCCTGAATGTCGTCATGATGCGTTCCTTCTTCTTGGGATGATGTTCCTCTCTCGACCCGACTCGCGGTCGGGGCCTCGGGAATAGGACGCAGCGACGGGCGCCTGGTAACACGCATCGACCAGCCCGCGACATTCCGCGCGCACCGCCGACCACGGGCGGCCCGTGGCGCCGCTTACGCGTCGCTACCGCACGATGTCGTAGACGATCGTCACCATCGCGTTGACCTCGACGGGGCCGCTGAGGATCTGCGTCGCGGCGCCATCGCGCTCGGCATTGGCGACGGCGTACGACATCGGCGAGAAGCGAACGGTCTCGTCGATCGTGCGCACGGCGCCCAGGCGGACGCCGGTGGCCGCGGCGAGCGACTCGGCTTTCGCGCGGGCTTCGCGCGCGGCGCCGGCGAGCGCATCGGACTTGAGCTTCGTCTGATTGCGCAGCGTGTAGAGAATCTCGGTCACGTTGTTGGCGCCGCTGTTGACCGCGGCGTCGATGAGCTCACCGGCCTTGGTCAGGTCGGAGGTCTCGACGAGCATCGCGTTGTGCGCGATGAACCCGGCGAAGCGCGGCTCGCCACCATTCTCGCTGTAGACGTACTGCGGCTCGATCGTGTAGCGGACGGTCACGATCGACGAGCCGGCGCCGAGATTCGAGCGCAGCGCCGCGAGGACGTTTGCCACGACACGGGCGTTCTGCTCGGAGGCGCTCCGCGCGCTCGAGTCGCGCGTGACGACGGCGATCTGCATCTGCAGAAGATCGGGGTTGGCGGAGCT
Source organism: Kapaibacterium sp. (SeqCode) (assembly GCA_035539855.1). Lineage (GTDB taxonomy): Bacteria > Bacteroidota > Ignavibacteria > OLB7 > OLB7 > DATLHO01. The sequence goes on from DATLHO010000299.1 coordinate 1,379, forward strand.
CGTCGCCGATCCGGTCACGCGGATCGTGGGAGCCTCGATGGTCTCGGTGCGGCTCTGTGCCGAAAGGGTGACCGACACGGCAACCGACAGGCCGAGCAGCACGAGAAGCGTTGAAAGTACTCTGTACATCGCGTAGGATTTGACTGATAGACGACAGGCGGCACGCTGCCGCCGCCGACAAGATACTCGACCGCGCTGTGAGCGTACGTGTGAATGATGGTGCGTGTCCTGCGGAAGTAGAAGTCCCGGCAGCGCTCCGGCGAAAACGAACGCAGCGGCTCCCGTCCCTTCAAGGGCGAGAGCCGCTGCAGATGATGTCGAACGCTCGGCCGTCGGATACCGCGTTTCCGCGTTACCGCGTTACCGCTCGATCGTTCCGTCGTGCTCGCTGATGACGTCGCCGACGGCGACCTTCTCGAGGATGCTGGCTTCGACCGAGACGGAGTCACGGGAGCCGGAGCGATCGAACACGAGAACGCCGCGGCCATCGGGTTCGAGGCGCGTTTCGATCACGCGCAGCTCGGCTTCGACGTCACGGAGCTCGACGATGGACGAAGGATTGGCGGTAGCCCTGCTCGGACCGCGATCGCTGGAAAGACGGTCGAGAGTGGAGTGTGCGGAGAAGAAGGTGCCTGCAAGCATGCAGACGCCGACGACGCCACCAAGTAGAGTGCCCATTCTACTGTGCGGGGG
>DATLHO010000300.1:0-2645 GCA_035539855.1 Kapaibacterium sp. (SeqCode)
GCGCGGTCTCGGAGAGCTCGCCGCCGTCGACGATGGGTCGTTCGCCGAGCCGTCGGAGGCATCGATCTTCTCGATCAGCGTCACGCCCGATTCGCCGCTCGGCGGACGGAGTCTCGCCGAGCTGGATCTGCGCGCCGCCTACGGCCTCACACTGCTGCAGATCCGTCGAGGAGAGGAGATCATCGTCAATCCTCCGGGGTCGACGCAGCTCCTCGCGGAGGACACCCTCCTGCTCTTCGGCCCGCGAGCCAACCGTCACGCGCTGCTGCGGGCCGAGCCGGCCGGGGCGAAGACGACCGTCGTGAGGAACCCATGATCCACCTGATCGCCACCATCCGTCATGCGATGAGACGCGTGCAGGGCGCCGATCGACGCACCGTCGCAAGGCGGTCCGAAACTCGACGGACAAAGCGTCCCGGTCGGCATTCGCGTGACGGGTTTCTTACGCGGCTTCTTCGGCTGTTCAAGCGGATGTTCGGTTAGACTACAAGCACATCGAATCGCCATCCGGTGACGGCGGCTCCGATGTCGGCTGCTTCATCGAGCCGTCGATCCTCGACCGGCATCGTCCCTATCTTCGGCTCATGCGAATCCTCCCTTCCCTCTGCGCGCTGCTTTTCGGCTCGACCCTCGCGCTTGCACAACCCGGCGACGTCGTTCCCGACAGCACGCGCGGCGCAACACTGCGCGACTCGATCGTGCTGCGGCAGGTGATCGTCTCGGCGACGCGACTGGCCGAGCCGCTGGCGCGCGTGCCGTATGCGGTGACGACGATCAACGGTCGAACCCGCTCGCAGGGCGTGTCGCTCGGGGAGTCGCTGCGGATGGTGCCGGGGCTGCAGGTCGACAACCGCTCGAACTTCGCCGTCGGCGATCGCATCGCGATGCGTGGCGTCGGCGCTCGATCGCAGTTCGGCGTGCGCGGCGTCAAGATCCTCGTCGACGGTGTGCCCGCGACGTTCGCCGACGGACAGAGCGCGCTCGACGCGATCGATCCGCGATTCATCGAGAGCGCCCAGGTGATCCGCGGCGCCACCTCAATGCTCTACGGCAACGCCGCCGGCGGCGCCATCCTCATGAGCACCGAGGGCGGCCCCGGCTCGCGCGTCGGCGTCTCGCTCGTCGGCGACGGCGGACCGGTGGGCGCGCATGCCCGCGCGGTGTATCCGCTCGGCGACGGCTCGATCCGCTACCTCGGCTCGCAGGTCGTCTACGACGGCTGGCGCGAGCACAGCGACGCCTCGGTTTCGCGCCATCTGCTCGGCGCCGGCCTCGTGCTCGGTGAGGGAGACTCGCTGCGCCTGCGCGCTTCGTACACGTCGCTCGAGGCGAGCAATCCCGGCTCGCTCGCGCTGGACCTGTTCACGAGCACGCCGCAGGTCGCCAATCGCTCGAACGTCACGCAGGAGACCGGCAAGGAGCTCGAGCAGATCGAGCTCTCGGCCACGCTCTCGCGCGCCGGTGATCTCAGGCTCGACGCGGGACTCTGGGGGATTTTCCGCAACGTCGACAATCCCATCATCGGCCGGACGATCCTGCTCGACCGCGTCGCGCTCGGATCGAGGCTGAGCGTCGCCGCCGGCAGTGACGCCGACTGGCTGCGATGGGCGCTCGGCGCCGACGTCGACGTGCAGATCGATGAGCGCATCAACATGGCGTTCCCTCGCAGCTCCAATCGCGTCGTCCTCGACCAGCGCGAATGGGTGGCCTCGGCAGGTCCGTTCGGCCTCGCGAGCGTCGCGATCGCACCGGAGCTGTCGCTCAGTCTGGCGCTGCGTGGCGACATCGTCTCGTTCAACGTGCAGGATCACCTCGTCGACTCGCTCGACCCCGACGACTCCGGCTCGCGCACGATGACCGCGCTCAGTCCCTCGCTCGGCATCGCGTGGATGCCGCTCCATGCGTTGACCGTCTTCGCCAACGTCGCGACCGGCTTCGAGACGCCGACGACGACCGAGCTCGCCAACCGTCCCGACGGCGCCGGCGGCTTCAACCCCGGGCTCGAGCCGCAGCGCTCGCTCTCGTTCGAGGCCGGCGTGCGCGGTCGTCTCGTTCCGTCCGAAGACCGCTTCGTCGGTCCGATCTCGTTCGAGGTGGCGCTCTACCACATGCTCGTCGACGACGAGCTGATTCCCTTCGAGCTCGACGACGCGGCCGGGCGCAGCTACTTCCGCAACGCAGGGTCGGCCACGCATCGGGGATTCGAGATGTCGCTCGAGGTAGAGGACTACCTCGTGAAGGGCCTCGACTTCCGGCTCGCGGGTAGCCTCACCGACGCGCGCTTCCGCGAGTTCACGGCCGACGGCGTGCGTTACGACGACAACCGCATTCCCGGAGTCGCGAGCAGCATGATGAGCGTCGATCTCGAGTACCGCGCGAGCGACATCGTGGTCGGCCTCGATGTGCGTGGGCTGGGATCGATGGCCGTCGACGACGCCAATTCGGCGGAGACGTCCGAAACGTTCGTGTTCGGGGCGCACCTTGCCTTCGAGGGACTGCGCTTCGACCTCGCGGGCCGGCCGGTCACGCTCGTGCCCTGGCTCGCGGTCGAGAATTTCCTCGACGGGTCGTTCGCCGCGTCGATCGTTCCGAACGCCGCCGGCGGCCGCTACTACGAGCCGGGACGGCCGCGGGCGTTCTACGGC
>DATLHO010000301.1:0-1778 GCA_035539855.1 Kapaibacterium sp. (SeqCode)
GGGTTTACAGGATTGTTGTGGGGCCGAAGGGCTGGAGGTCGGGGGCTATTTTTTCGGCGGCGCCGCAGACTACTACGATCATGCGGTCGGGGTTGAGGTACTTTTTTGCGACGTCGTGGATGCGTTCGCGGGTGAGCTCGCGCACGGCTTTCGGGAAGCGCTCGTAGTAGTCGTGGGGCAGGCCGTAGAGGGCGACCGTTCTGACGAAGCCGGCGACCTGGCCGGGTGTTTCCATCTGCAGCGACTGCGAGCCGATGACGAAGTTCTTGACCATCGTCAGTTCGTCGTCGGTGATCAGCTCGGTCGTGATCGCGCGAAGCTCGGCGATGATCTCGCGCACCGCGGGGGCGGTCACGTCGTTGCCGACGGCCGCGCGCACCGAGAAGGTGCCCGGCATCGCCAGCGCCTCGATCGTCGAGCCGGCGCCGTAGGTGTAGCCGTTGCGCTCGCGGAGGTTGTGGTTGATGCGGCTGTTGAAGTAGCCGCCGAAGAGCGTGTGCAGCGTGACGAGCGGAATGAAGTCGGGATCGCGACGCGAGATCGCGAGCGCTCCCATGCGGATCGTCGACTGCATCGCCTCCGGCCGATCGACGACGACGACGCGCGGGGTCACGCCGGGCTCGGGCGTCGTCCACTCGACCGGCGCGGGACGCTCGCCGGACCACGCGCCGAGCCGTGCCTCCAGCATCGAAAGCAGCGTCGCGGCGTCGACGTCGCCGGCGGCGACGATGAACGCGTTGCCGGCCGTGAAGTGCGCGCGATGGAACGCGACGCAGTCGGTTCGGCGAATGCGCGCGATCGACTCCTCGGTTCCGTCGACCTCGGTGCCGTACGGCGTCGAGTCGTACGCCTCGCGCCGGAACTGCACCGACGCGAGATACGCTGGATCGGACTGCGCCTGTTTCAGCGACGCGATCGCGTGGCGTCGCTCGCGCGCGACCTCGTCGGCCGGGAACGTCGGACGCAGCACCAGATCGGCCAGGATGTCCAGCGCGTCGGGCAGGTAGCGCGTCAACACGCCGACCTTGATCGTGATGTCGTCGCGTCCGGCGGAGACGTCGATCGTCGCCCCGAGGAAGTCGATCGCCTCGGCGAGCTCCTCCGCGTCGCGCGAGCCCGCGCCGCTCAGAAGCATGCTGCCGACGAAGCTCGCCAGGCCCGCGAGCGCGCCATCGTGGCTCGCGCCGCTGCGCAGCGTGAGCATCAACGAGACGTAGGGCTGCGCGTGGTTCTCGACGAGATACACCGCGACGCCGTTGGGCATCGCGCTTTCGGTGAACTCGGGGAAGGGTCGCACCGGTGGCGCTCCCGGCTGCGGCGGCTGCGTGCGATCGATCGGCGGAACGGAGGTATCGGTCACGAGAGGCGGATGGTTACTGGTGGTCGCGAACGGCGACGTACTCGACGACGTTCGGCTCGGCGGTGAGCCAGCGCCGGGCGACGCGCCGGACGTCGTCGACCGTCACCGGCTCATAGAGGTCGGCCTCGTGAAAGGCGAGCGCCGGATCGTCGAAGATCGCCGAGTACCACGCCAGTCGCTCCGTGCGTGTCGAGACCGACTGCAGAGCGCTGACGACCGACGTCATCTTGCGATTCTTCGCCTTCATCAGCTCCCGCTCGGTGATCCCTTCATCGGCCACCTTCGCGATCTCGGCCATGAGCGATGCCTGCAACTGCTCCGGCGTGTTCTCCGCGGTCTGTCCGATCGCGTAGACGTACAGAAGCGAGCCGAGCTCTCCCTCCTCGACGAAGCACTCGGTCTCCGAGGCGATCTCCTG
>DATLHO010000302.1:0-20877 GCA_035539855.1 Kapaibacterium sp. (SeqCode)
CTCCCCCGCCTCCGCCTCCTCCCCCGCCCGTGCCTCCGACGCCTCCGGACGAGCCTCCGAAGACCGTCTACGAGCACACGGAATACACGGGACTGGCGTATGGCTATCCGATCGGCCCGGCGCGTCGCGTTCTTCGCGCGCCCGACACGCTGTCGATCCAGACGCTGACGAAGTGCGGCGAGATGACCGCGACGATCGCCGTCGCCTCGCGCTTCCCGGCGGGACTGCGCACGATCGCGCTCGACTCCGCGGTCAACGCGCGGATCGTCTCGACGACGCCCGCGGTCGTCACCGGCGAGATCTTCGCGACGGTTCGCGTCGCGCCGATCGACCCGAGCAAGGATGCGAGTGGCGTGCTGGTGATCACCGACCGGACGCTGACGTCGACGTCGGTGCCGTATCGCTACGTGGCGGAGCGCCTGCTGGCGACGCCGACGGCGGTGGACCTTGGCGCGCTCACGCCGAAGGAGGCGGTGCAGCGTGAGGTTCTCATCAGCAATCCGGTCGCGACGCCGATCACGATCTCGTCGGTCAGGCTGACCGGACGCGAGAGCGGCTATCGGATCGTGAGCACGACGCCGGCGGTGCCGGTGACGCTCGATCCGGGTGCGAGCATTCGCGTGCTCGTCGAGATCCTCCCAGCGATCGACGGTCGCCTCTACAGCGACACCGTGATCGTGCTGACGGAGTGCTCGAGCGTGCGTGTGCCGCTGACGGCCGAGACGGTCAAGCCGCTGATCGACGTCAGCGACGTCGACTTCGGGACGCTGGCGGTCGGTCAGAGCAAGCGACTGCCGATGTACATCCGCAACGTCGGCCGCGGGCACATCACGTTCGCCAACGACGCCGGACGCGTCATCGAGTGGCTCGAGTCGACGTTTTACGTCGACCCGGTCGACATCGAGCGCGTGCGCACCGCGCGCATCGGACCGGATTCGTCGCTGACGGTCATGGTGACGTTCCTCGGCGCCGGTGTCGGAGCCTATCGTGACGAGGCCAGGGTCTTTGCGAGCACGCGGGAGAACCGCGACGTCTCGCTGTGGACCGCGACCGTCGTCAAGCCCGGACCGCAGATCGTCGGCGACGCCTTCGGCGCCCGACAGATCACCGCACAGAACGAGTGCACGAAGAACGACACGGCGTCCTACGGGATCGTCCTGCCGATCTACAACACGGGCACGTCGCCGTTCGAGGTCGTGGAGATCAAGCTGATCGGCGCCGATGCCGACGCGGGGATCTTCGCGAAGGACGAGAGCGATCCGGCGAACAACGTGCTGCCGTACACGCGGGTGCGTCCGGTGGCGAACCTCGACACGCAGAAGGTCTTTCAGCGCTTCGTCTTCCGACCGGACGCGGAGCGCTCGTACTCGGCGACCGTGCGCATGGTGGTGATCAATCCGCTGAACAACGTTCTCGACAGCGCGGATGCGATCCTCACCGGCTCCGGCATCGAGACGCACCTATCGGTCGCCGGTCTGGCGCTGCCGAAGATCGAGTTCACCGGCGCCGGCGCCACGACGCAGCAGGGGACCATCCGAGTCTCCGCGCTGCCGACGCGACCGCTGACGATCAGTGACATCGAGATCGTCCCGAACACGGGCGAGTTCGTCATCCTCGGTCCGGCCGGTTATCGCCGGACGTACGAGCCGGGCTCGTTCGTCGACCTCGTCGTCGAGTTCAGGCCGACGGCACCGGGCGTGCGCAGCGCCGAGCTGCGCGTCATCGGCGATCACGCGGTCTGTGACGACTCGGTCGGCACGATCACGGCCGAGACGTTCAGGAAGGATCCGGAGGTCCCGCCGGGCGCAGAGCTCTCGGCGACGGTCGCCGGAATGGACTTCGGCTCGGTCACCGGCTGCAGCGATTCGACGGCGATCGTCACCCTGCGCAACACGAGCACCGGAGCGATCCGGGTCACGCGCGTGACGCTTGCGAGCGGAGCTCCCGAGTTCGTCGTCGTGCTGCCGGATGTCCCGGTCATCGTGGCCAAGGACGCCTCGCTGAGCATCCCGGTACGCTTCACGCCCGCTTCGGGCGGGACGTTCAGCGGCGAGCTCGAGTTCGAGTTCGAGCTCGACGACATCAACGCCGACAGCGTCGCGCTTCGCACCGCGGCGCTGACCGGCCGCAGTGAGACGGCGGCGGCCACCGCGTCGATCGCGCGGGATTTCCGGACGTTCCCCGGTGGAATGCTCAGGGTTCCCGTGATACTCGACAACGAGGTGAACGCGGCGAAGGTCGACGACATCGTCTTCGAGCTTTACTATGCCCGGGGCATGATGGCGGCGACGATCGACGCGGCGAAGCTCGACGAGCTCGTCGCCGGCACCCTGCTCGATGGATGGAACGTCACGCTGCTCGATCACCGCGAGGACGCGGCCGACGCGAAGCGCATGCTGATTCGTCTGCGCGCGACCGCGCCGGAAGCCCGCGCGCTGCGCGGCTCCGGGGCGCTGCTGAACCTCGACTTCCGGACGTTCATCGGCGATACGATGAAGACCGAGCTGCCGTTCTCGATCGTGACCCCGGGGCGTTCCTGCACCGAGATCACGACGACGACCGGTGCCGCGGCTCTCGACTCGATTTGCGGTCTGAGCTTCCGGATCATCGAGGCCTCGGCGACGTCGTACGCGCTGCGGCAGAACGCGCCGAACCCGTTCAACCCGACGACGACGATCGAGTTCGCCGTCGGTCTGGACGCGGCCACCCGGCTCGAGATCTACGACGCCACCGGCAACCTGGTCGCGACGCTCGTCGACGCGTTCCTGACGCCCGGCACGTACAGCGTGACGTGGGATGCGTCGAGCTACCCGTCGGGCATCTACTACTACCGATTCACGTCGGGACAGTGGAGCCGGACGAGCTCGATGATGCTCGAGAAGTAACCTCCGTTCGGAGGACATACGACGAACGACGCCCCCGGTGGTTCTCCACCGGGGGCGTTCGCATTTGCGCGACTGTGTATCTTCGCGCATCCACGAACGATCTCCATCGACGCACGCGTGACCGACTCCGCCATCGCACCCCCGCCGCCGGAACCCAGAGCACTGCCGAAGCGCCTCCGCAAACCCAGCCCCCGCCTAGCCGCCCTCGGCTCGGCCGTCATCGCCGGGGCGATCTACCTGGCGACGATGAATCGCACGCTCGGATTTCTCGACAGCGGTGAGGTCGCCGCCGCGGCCGCGACGCTCGGCATCATGCACCCGACCGGGTACCCGACGATGACGATGCTCGGTTATCTCGCGACGCTGCTGGTGCCGGTGCGCGAGATCCTCGCGCTCAACATTCTCGCAGCACTGCTCGCCGGCGCCGGCGTCGGTGCGCTCACGCTGCTGTTCGATCACCTTCTCGCGACCCTGTCGGCCGAGCCTGCAGCGCGCCGTGATGCGACGGTCGGTCGGACCTCGTCGAAGAACGCGCGCTCGATGCCAGCGAATGCCGGGCGCGCGACGAAGTCGACGACCGCTGGCCCCGCGGCGAAAGCGGCGAAGGCGGCGAGTGCCCGCCGCGCTCTGAAGTCCGCGACTGAATCCCGTGCGCCCGATACGGCGACTCCTGCGCCAGGTGCGGCGTCTAACGGCCGCGCGCCCGACGATCGCTCCGTTGTCGCCCGGACGCTGGTCGCGGCGCTGACGGCCCTCGCAGTGGCCTTCACGGCCATCTGGTGGGAACAGGCAACCGGCTTCGAGGTCTACGCGCTGCAGGCGCTGCTGCTGCCGTTGGTGACGTTCCTGTTCCTGCGCTTCGTCGACCGCGAGCGAGAGCGCCGCGCGAGCGGCGCGCCGGTGCGCATGACGTGGGATGCCTCCCTCTTCGCGCTCGTCCTCGGGCTCGCGTTCACGAACCACCTGATGACGATCTTCCTCGCGCCGGCGTTCCTGGTCCACTACTTCTGGTCGCTCGGCATCGGCCGCCGGGCCTGGACGCGCCTCGTGCTTCTGGTGCTTCCGTTCGTCGCGGGCCTGCTCCCCTACCTCTACCTGCCGATCCGCTCGTCGATGCGTCCCCGCTTCAACTGGGGCCGGCCCGACACGCTCGAGCGGCTCGTCGATCACGTCAGCGGGAAGTTCGCGTGGGAGTGGATGTTCTCGAGCGAGGAGATCTACCGTGCGCAGACCGGATACTTCTTCGACCGGTTGCCGTCGGAGGTGGCGTGGGTCGGGCTCGCGCTGGCCGCGATCGGCATCATCCATCTCTTCGCACGAAGCCCCCGGCTCGCCGTGTGGTCGGCGCTCGTGTTCCTGGGATGCGTCGGCTACGCGGGCGGCTACCGTATCTACGACATCGAGCTGTACTACCCGACCGCCATCCTCGCGATCGGCATCTGGATCGTCGCTGCGCTCGGGTGGCTGCTGAAGCGTCACGCGACGATCGCCGTCGTCGTCGCCGGCGCCCTCGCGCTGGCGAACCTCGTGCTGCATTACGCCGGCAGCGACCGCAGCGGCAATCGCCTCGCCGAGGACTTCGTTGCCAACGTGCTGACGAGCGCTCCGCGCAACACGATGATCTTCTCGAGCAACGCCGCCGTGTTCGTCACCGGCAGCTACTACCTGCAGGAGGTCGAGCGACTGCGTCCGGACGTCACCGTGATCAACCACGACTACCTGAGCAACGACTGGTACGTCGAGGAGCTGCGCGACTGGAAGCCCGAGCTGATGCGAGCGGTCGGTCCGATGGTCGCGACCTACCGCGACCTCACCGCGCGCGGCAATGCCGGCGATGTGCGCGCGGGGCTCGCGTCGACCGATGCGTACGACAGGATGCTGCGGGCCTTCGTCGACTGGCAGCTCGCACGCGGCGGCAGCGCCATGGTCGTCGGCTCGCTCGATCGTGGCTTCGGCTCCGGCTATCGGATCGTGCCGTTTGAGCTCGGCTACCTCCTGGCGAGCGATTCGGGGTACGTGGCGCAGCCGTTCCCCACTTATCGATTCCGGCACTGGAGGCACATCGACCCGTTCGCGGCCAGCATCTACGAGATCTACGGCCGGCACCTCGCCTACCGCGCCAGCTACGAGGCCGAGCATGGACACATGGAGCTTGCGAAGCGCTATCGTCAGTACGCGCTCACGTTCGACCCGCAGTACGAGCTCGAGGGCGCGCGCGAGCTCCCGCTCGATGCAATGTCGCAGGTGCGCGCGACCGACGAGTTCTACACGCGACTGGCAGCCTCGAAGCCACGGTAGACGGATCTCTATCATGCAAACGGGGGCGTGGCTGCAAGCCACGCCCCCGTTTGCTATCTCCGAACCGTTGCCACGTCCATTGAGCTCGACAGCTGCCGCCGTCGTCGCCCTGGCCGCGACGTTCCAGGGTTACCGCGCTATCAGCGCAGCACCACCATCCTCTTCGTCCATCGCTCGGCTCCTGCTTCGAGCGTGTAGGAATACACGCCCGACGGCAGGCCGGTCGCGTCGACGACGATCTCGTGCCGTCCGATCGGGCGACTTCCCTCATCGATGCGGCGGACGACCGCTCCGCGCTCGTCGCGCAGCACGAGGCTGACCGACGCGGGTCGGAGCAGCTCGTAGGGGATCGTCGTGACGCTCGCGAGCGGATTCGGCGTCGCCTCGCCGAGCGTGAAGCCGCTCGGCCGCGTCGGGATCGCGATGCCGGTCGTGCCGCACTCGACCTGCACGACATCGCAGCATCCGAGGAGCTCGCCGGTGTAGGTGCAGATCTCGAAGACCCGCGTCACCGGAACTGGAGCTCCGACGGTGACGTTGAAGCTGCCGACCGAGTCGCGCACCGCGATGACATCGCCGGTGAACGTGACCGTATCGGGTCTGACGCTCACCGACGTCCACGTCGCGGCGTCGCCGCTGGCGGAGGCCGCGGTGAACGTCCCGGTGCCGGCCAGCAGGCGGAACCGGATGCGGTCGATGGGACTCGACGGCGTATGCTCGTTGACGACGGCAAAGCTGTACGAGCAATCCACCTCGCCCTGCGTGCTCGTCAGCGCGATCGCCGTATCGCACGCCTGCTCGGCGCCGCCGACGCAGGTCAGGTCGAGCCGCTCGGTCGTGACGATGTCCGAGCCCGCGAACGACCGCCAGATCACCGGGATCGTCGCCGGACGCCCGCTGATGTTGCGCGCGTCGATGCAGAAGCTCAGGCGCGGCGTAGAGTCGCCGGGCGCGAGCGTCCCGCCGGCGAAGCCGAACTGCGGCGCAGGGAAGCCCGACGTCGCGACCGTCCACGCACCGGCGCCGCTCGCCTCGCCGAAGAGCACGTTGGAGTTGACGACCTCGAGCTGGAAGCCAGTCAGCGCGACCGAGCGATCGTTGTTGTTGATGAACGCGATGCTGTAGCAGCAGTACTCGGGGTTGTTCGACGGCTCCTCGCGGACGCTCACCAGATCGAAGAACCTGATCACGCGAACGGTGATCCGCGCCGTGCCGCTGCAGAGCGAGCGCCGGTCGCTCGCGGTCCCCCACGTGAGTGTCAACGGCTCGCCCATCGTCGTGTCGCCGGCCGAGACGCAGAGCTCGAAGCGCGCCTGGTCGTCGGCGAAGAGCTCCCCACCGGTGAACACCACCGAATCCCTCGTGAGCGTTCCGACCTGCCAGCCGGCGGGCGGCGTCGCGGTGAGGATGCGCCGTGCGGTGCCCGGGTTGGCGATGCGCGCGACGACGCGCGTGATCGTCTCGTCGGCCGAATTGCGATTGGTCACGACGAGGCCGATGCAGCGCTGGGGAGCGCCCTGCGCGGTGTCGATCTCGGCACGCACCGAGTCGCATCCGGTGAGCGGTCGCAGGCAGATCTGTCGAACGGTTCCCGACGAGATCGGCAGTCCGTTGCCATAGCTCGTCCACCGGTAGCGGATCGTGTCGTTGGCCGCGGCGGTATTGTCGAAGCAGACGCCGCCGAAGATCGCGGTGTCGCCGCTGGCGAGCGGCGTGGTGGTCGTGAAGAACACCGAGTCGCCCGACGCCGGAATCGCTCCGCGCGTCCATCGCGGCGGCGCGCTCGGAGTGCCGCTGATCCGCACTCCCGGTGTGAGCACGGTGATCGTGAAGCGGTCGAGCGTGCTTCCCGGAAGGTGCGAGTTGCTCAGCCGGAGGTCGCTGCAGCAGCCGGCCGCCGATCGCACGAGCACCGAGTCGATCTGCGGAAGCGCCGCGCAGACGAGTCTCGCCGTGTCGGTGCACACCACCTCGCCGTTGCTGAACGTCTGGTAGAGCACCCGGAACGTGTCGCTGGCGTTGCGCACGTCGAAGCGCAGACCCTCGACGAACTCGTCGAAGTCGAGCGCGCCGGCGAGCGTGAAGAACTGCAGCGAGTCGGCGCTGGCGCGCGGGCGGGTCCATCCCGTCGGCAGCCTGTGCGTTCCCGTTCCGAAGCTGACGCCGCCGGTGAGCATCCTCAGCCGCAACTCGTTGATCGCCACGCCACGGCGATTGCCACTGACGAGGTCGACGTCGAAGAGACAGACCTCGTTGCTGGGTACGCGCCGGAAGAAGGCCTCGTCGCAGTCCACTCCGCGACACGCCGACACGAGCGTGTCGCTCGTGTAGATCGTGTCGAGCGCGCGGGTCTCCCAGACGAACCGCACGATGCCGGTATCGGCGGCGCAGATCGTGAACCCGCTGCGCGAGACGCCGGAGTCGATCTCCGACGTGCTCGACGTCGCGAACCACGAAACGCTCTGCAGGTCGTTGGCGACGAAGACGGTCCAGTCCGTGGGCGATCCCGCGGTGCCGGCCTGGAACGACGCGCGACCGGAGACGATGCGCACCGTGAACTCCGCGATCTTCGAGGGGCGCGTCTGGCGGTTCTCGACGACGAACGTGTAGCAGCAGCTGTACGGGCCACTGCCCGGCTGCTGGATCAGGGAGACGGTGTCCCTGCGTTGTGCGTGCGCCGGCGCGACGGCGGCGAGCGCCGTCGCAAGCAGTCCGAGCACGAGCAGGACGGTCCGTATCGGTCGGTTCATCGAATCCTCGAGTGATGTTGATGCGAGTGCGCGAAGCAGGCGGTCATCCGAGGCGCAACAATCGCGCCGCGGGCGGGCTCATCCGCGGCGGGAACACCTCCGCGCGGCCAGAGTTACCGCGATCGCTCTCTCAAGCGTACTGCGCCGGCAGAATGACCGGCAGCGTGACGGTGATCGTCGTGCCGACGCCGAGCTCCGAGGCGATGTGCACCGTTCCTCCGTGATCCTCGATGATCGCCTTGGCGATCGTCAGGCCGAGGCCGGTGCCGCGATGCCCTCGCGAGCGGTCGCCGCGATAGAAGCGGTCGAAAATGCGGGGAAGATCCTTCGGAGGAATCCCCTCGCCGCGATCGATGATGACGATCGACGCGCGCCGTCCGGTGACGAACAGACTGGTGCGCACGCTCATCGACGCCGGAGAGAACTTGATGGCGTTCTCGATGAGGTTCGAGACGGCGCGCCGGAGCATCTGCGGATCGCAGCGCACTTCGGCTGCGTCGTAGATGTCCACCTTGATCGCGACGTCCTTCTGCGAGGCGAGGCGACGCAGCGACGACGCCGACTCGGCCAGCAGCTCGTCGAGTCGCTCCTGCTGGCGTGCCTGCGGGAGCTGTCCGGCCTCGGCGCGCGCGAGCAGCAGCAGATCGTTCGCGAGCTGGTTGAGGCGGTCGAGCTCGGCGATCGCGCGATCGAGCGCGTCGCGTGTCGGAGGCTCGCCCTTGATCCTGCGCTGCAGCAGCTCGAGCTCGCCGCGAATCACTGCGATCGGCGTGCGGATGTCGTGCGACGCGTCGGCGATGAACCGTCGCTGGCTCTCGAACGACTGCTGCAGCCGCTCGATCATGTCGTTGAACGTGCCGGCGAGCATCGAGAGCTCGTCGTGCGAGCGGCCGACCGGCACGCGCCGATCGAGGTTGCTCGAGGAGATCTGCGCGGCGGCGGTGGTCATCGAGGCTACCGGCGCCAGCGCGCGTCGGGCGATCAGCCAGCCGCCCGCGCCGGCCGCCAGCAGCGCGAAGAGCGCCGAGAGCGCCAGGAGCACTTCCATCTGATCGACGCTCTCGGTATAGTTCTCGAGCGACGTCACCACCACCATCGCCGTGTTGCCGGTCGAATCGAACGGAGCCGTCCGCGAGAACGCGCGGCAGGGAATGCCGCGCAGTTTCACCGACCGGTATCCGCGTCGGAGCGCTCCACCGGCGCTCAACGTGTCGAGCAGGTCCTGGATCGGCACGCGCCGCGAGCGCTCGTAGATGACCGTGTCCTCGTCGAGCAGCACCAGTCGCATCGATCGAAAGCGCAGCGACGCCTCGGTCGTGGCGCTCTGCATCTTCGCGAACGTCTCGCCGAGCGTTCGTCCGGGCGAGCCGATCTCCGAGAGCACGAAGTCGGTGTACGAGCGAAGCTCCGCGTCGATGTCGTCCTGCATGTCCGCGGCGAAGCGCATGTAGATCGTCGCCATGACCGCGGCGATGATCAGCGCGAAGACCGCGGTGTACGCGAACGTCAGGCGCGTCGTGATCGTCGGCATTGGCTACTCGGTCTCCGAGAAGCGGTATCCGACGCCGCGAACGGTGTGAATGAGCTGCGGCTGGAATCCCCTGTCGACCTTCTGGCGGAGGAACCGGACGAAGGAGTCGATGACGTTCGACTGCGGATCGAAGTTCATGTCCCACACGTGCTCGCTGATCATCTCGCGCGTGAGCACGCGGCCGTGGTTCATCGCGAAGTACTCGAGCAGCGCGAACTCCTTCGGCGTCAGCTTGATCGCCGTGCCCTGTCTCGCCACGGTGCGATTGACCGTGTCGAGCACGAGGTCGGCATAGCGGATCTCCGTCGACTTCACGTCGGTCTGCCGGCGGATCAGCGAGCGCACGCGCGCCAGCAGCTCGCCGAAATGGAACGGCTTCGACAGGTAGTCGTCGGCGCCGGAGTCGAGTCCCTCGATCCGCTGCTCGACGCCGTCGAGCGCGGTGAGCATCAGGATCGGCGTCGTGTTCCCCTTGGTCCGGAGGTCGCGGCAGACCTCGCGGCCGTCCTTCTTCGGGAGCATGATGTCGAGGATGATCAGGTCGTAGTCGTTGACGCAGGCGAGGTAATCCCCCTCGAGCCCGTCGTGCGCGACATCGACCGAATGATGCTGCTCAGTGAGTCCCCGCCGCAGCAGATCGGCGAGGTTGGTATCGTCTTCGACAACCAGTATCCGCATGGTTCGATTCAGGCGAGTATCTTCGCGCCGATCGGACGATCGAACGCAGTAACGACAGGCAACCAACAGTGACGACCCAGACTACGACCGGACCGCTCCACGGAGCGACCGCATTGATCACCGGAGCCAGCTCGGGCATCGGCGAGGCGTGTGCCCACGCGCTCGGCGACGCCGGCGCGCGACTGCTGCTCTGCGCACGTCGCGTCGTGCGGCTCGAGCGACTCGCCGCCGACCTTCGCGCGCGCGGCATCGAGACGCATCTGTTCCAGCTCGACGTCCGCGACCGCGGCGGCGTCGACGAGGCCATCGGCACGCTGCCGGACGCGTGGCGCGCAATCGACATCCTCGTCAACAACGCGGGTCTCAGCCGGGGACTCGACGCGATCCAGGAGGGATCGCTCGACGACTGGGAGGAGATGATCGACACGAACGTCAAGGGACTGCTCTACGTCACGCGCGCGGTCGTGCCGAGGATGGTCGAGCGCGGACGCGGTCACGTCGTCAACATCGGCTCGATCGCCGGACACGAGGTCTACCCGAAGGGGAACGTCTACTGCGGCACGAAGCACGCGGTGCGCGCGCTGACCCGGGGCATGCAGATCGATCTCAACGGCACCGGCGTCCGCGTGACAACGGTCGATCCCGGCATGGTCGAGTCCGAGTTCTCGGTCGTGCGCTTTCACGGCGATCAGGAGCGAGCTGCGTCGGTCTACAAGGGCGTCACTCCGCTGGCTCCGTCGGATGTCGCGGACGCGGTCGTCTACTGCGTCACCAGGCCCGCGCATGTGAACATCCACGAGATGCTGCTGATGCCCACCGATCAGGCAACGTCGACGATCGTCAATCGCCGGAGCACCTAGGCCTCGTCCGCGAGCGCCTCGCGTGCGGAGCGGACATCGTCGAGAAGCTCTGCATCCTTCACCGATTCGAGCAGCCCAAGCCGGGTCTTGAGCGCTTCGGGCTCGCCGGCAGTCAGCATCACCGCGTAGCAGTATGCGCGCACCGCCGAGGCGTAGAGCGGGTCGTCGCGGTCGGTGCCGTGCGTCTCCATGAACGATCCGACGCGCTCGTAGGCGACGGTCTCGCCGGAGTTGACGAGCACCTGCAGGATGTCGTCGGCGAGCTCGGGGGCCACACCGGCACCAAGATGCGAGCCGAGCATCCGCATGCCGGCCTCGCCATAGTCCATGAGCTCGTCGCCGGCTCCGAAGTCCCCGTCGAGCAGCCGCGCGATGATCTCCTCGATCGCGCCGCCGTCGTCGCCGAGCTGCATGATGTAGCGACCGAGGGATGATCCGCTGAAGATCGGCCGCTCGAAGATCGCGCGCTGCCGGATCAGCGCGACCCCGAGCGCGACATCGTGCACGCCGAGTGTCGTCGACGCGATCGGAGGCTCCGCGTCAGTCGCGATCTCTTCGTCACGCTTCGGCTCCTCTTCGGCTGCGTCGGTTGACTCCCCCTCGCGCTCCTCGGCGAGCTCCTCACCGGACACCTCGTCGAGCTCCTCACCGGATGCTTCCTCAAGCTCCTCCTCGAACTCTTCGTCGTCGGGATTGTCGTCGATGCGCTCGCGCATGACGCCGCGACGCACCGCGTCCTGGTAGCGCAGGTGGAGCCACGCGCGATAGCCTTCGAGATCGTCCTCGGTGACCTCGCGATCGGTGACGACGACGAGGTCGCTCGCCTCGAGTCCGTGCCGCGTCAGCGCGATGTGCTCGATGAGCACCGGCGCCGTCGAGACCTCGTCGGTGTCGTGGACACGCGGCAGCGGCGAGCCGTACTGGTCCTCGCCACCATCGCTTTCGTCGACGACGGCATCACAGATCGCGAAGTGGTACAGGTCGTTGAGCGCGAGATCGTCGACGTGCACGACGAGCGCGACACCGTACGACGCGCCGCGCAACGGAAAGGTCACCAGGTCGCCGGGAGTGAGGTTGAGCATGGTTCTCGGAGGATATCCGCCACGGGGAGCGCGGCGCATCGAGTTGAGTGCGCCGGATCACGAACGACGCGCATGCGATCGTTGTCGTCGCGACCGACGAATGTAAGAAGGGCCGGGGAATGTCGTGCTCCGGCTCGCGCTAGGCCGGATCGTCCAGCTTGTCGTCCACTTCGGGATCCTCGAGATCGAGGTCGTCCACTGCGGGATCGTCGTCGAGCTCGCTGCCGACGATCTCGTCGTCGTCGATCGACGAGCCGGCCGGCGCCTCGTCGGCGACTTCGGCGGGCACCTTCGACTGAAAGTACTCCCAGACCGCCTGGCCGGTGCGCGGGCCCAGTTCGGCCTGCAGCGCCTCGACGGTCGTCGACTGCACGCCGCGCACCGACCCGAACTTCTCGAAGATCTTCTGCACGGTCTTCGGTCCGACGCCGGGGATCTGCGACAGCTCGGTCTGCAGCGTGCGGCGCGATCGAAGCGACCGATGGAACTCGATGGCGAAGCGATGGGCCTCGTCGCGGATGTGCTGCAGAAGCCGCAGACCGCTCGAGGACTTGGGCAGAAGGATCGTATCGCGCTGCCCAGGCAGCACGATCTCCTCGAGGCGCTTGGCCAGCCCGATCAGCGGAATGTGCTCCAGACCGAGCTCGGCCATCGCCTCGGTCGCGGCCGAGACCTGGCCCTTGCCGCCGTCGATGACCACGAGATCCGGCAGCGCCCATCCCTCCTTCATCACCCGCGCGTAGCGCCGGCTGACGACCTCCTTCATCGTCGCGAAGTCGTCGGGACCGACCACGGTGCGCACCTTGAACTTGCGGTACTCGCTGCGCCGCGGACGCCCGTCGACGAAGCAGACCATCGAGGAGACCGGATCGGTGCCGTGGATGTTCGAGTTGTCGAAGCACTCGATGCGACGGGGCGGGCTCTTGAGGCTGAGGTCGCGCTGCAGGCTCTGCACGGGCCGCGGCACCATGTCGGAGCGCTTCATCCGCTGCAGCTTCAGTTCGTCGAGCAGGAAACGGGCGTTGGTCTGCGCCATCGAAACGAGCTTCTGCTTGTCGCCGATCTTCGGCACCGTGATGCGCACGCGCCCTTCGCCGCGCCGGTCGCTCAGGAATCGCTCGAGCACCTCGTCCTCGTCGCCCGGCTCGATCGGCAGCAGCACCTCCTCGGGCACCTCCTCGGCCGAGATGTAGTGACGCTCGATGATGTTCGCCAGGATCACCGGTTCGGGCAGATGCAGGACGCCGCTGAAGTAGTGGTGCTGTTTGCCGACGAGACGACCGTCGCGAACCCTGAGGATGACCGCGCAGGCGTCGTCGTCCTCGGCGGCGAAGGCGACGATGTCGCGGTCGACGGGCTCGTCGATGACGACCTTCTGGCGACCGGAGTACTCGCGAAGCTTCTGCAGGCGGTTGCGCATCGTCGCCGCCTCCTCGAAGCGCATCGCTTCGGCAAGAAAGGTCATCTCGTCCTCGAGGACGCGCTCGAGCTCGCGGGTTCTGCCGCGGAGCACCTGTCGGACCTGGTCGATCATCTCGGCGTATCGGATCTGCGCGACGAGGCCCTCGCAGGGTCCCTCGCACTTGCCGATGTGGTAATCCAGACAGACCTTGAAGCGGCCGGCCGCGATGGTCTCGGCGTTGAGATTCCAGTCGCAGGAGCGGATCGGGAAGATCGAACGGAGGGTCTTCAGGAGATTGCGAACGTACTTGACATCGGTATACGGCCCGAAGTATTTACTTCCATCCCGGATGACTTTCCTGGTCGCAAAGACCCGCGGATACGGTTCGCTCGTGATCCGAATGTATGGGTACGTCTTATCGTCCCGCAGCATCACGTTGTATCGTGGCCGCAGCTTCTTGATCAGTGTGTCTTCGAGGATCAATGCCTCGACAGCGGAATCGGTGACGATGACCTCCACATCGACGATCTTCCGCACGAGCGCCTGCGTCTTCGCATCCTTCGGCCGTCCCTGCTGGAAGTAGCTTCGGACGCGGTTGCGCAGGTTCTTCGCCTTGCCAACGTAGATGACCTTGCCGTCCCGGTCGCTGTACTGATACACTCCCGGATCGGTCGGAAGCGAATCGAGCTTCTCCTGCAGCGTCAACGGCAGCTCGAGCTCCTCCGCACCCGCGCTGGCGGATTCCTCCGCCGGCACCTGCGCCTCGGACTTCAACTCCGCGTTTTCGTCAACGTTTCTGTTCGGCATGCTTTCGTTCGTTCGCCGGTGACGTTCGCTTCGGCTCGTGCGAATGAAGGTACAATCGCTGCGCCCGGTGGTTCAATCCCTCGCCACCGGCTCCGCGCTTCGTCTTCCTGAACACTTTACGGTGCCGTCCACACCTCGATGAACCGAGCCCTGCTTCCCATCCTTCTTGTCGCCGGCGCCGTGGTCGCCGGCGGCTGCACGACCTTCACCGAGCCGGTGCGCACCGGTCCGGGCTACGGCATCGCCGAGCTCGGCCGCCAGCGGATCACCGACACCCTCGACGTGGAGCTTCTCTCGACGCTGACGCTCGACTACGTCAACCTCTATCGCGCGCGCTACGACCTCCCCCGGCTCAACCTCGATCAGCGTGCAGCCCAGGCGGCGCAGTGGATGGCCTCGTATCAGGCCTCGCGCTCGGCCGTGACCCACGTCGCCGATGTGCCGAGCATGCGGGTCTTCCCGCTGCGCTATCGCGCCTGCGGCGGCGTCGCCTACGAGCGCGGCGTCGAGAACGCAGGATGGTACAAGCTCTTCGAGACCGACAGCCTGCGCAATCTCACCTACGATGAGATGGCCCGGCGCATCGTCGACGGGTGGATCAACTCGCCGTCGCATCATCGCAATCTCGTCGCCCGCGCCGGCGCGACCGAGGGACTCGTCGGCGTCGGCATTGCACGGGGCCGCTTCGCGAACATCGAGGGAATCTACTCGACCCTCAACGTCTTCTTTCCCTGGCCCGACCAGGCACTCTTCGAGCCGCGGGGCGAGCGCACCGGCGGCTGAGCCTCGGCGTCAGAAGTGGTCGACACAGACGACCCCGGTCCGCTTCGGACCGGGGTCGCGTTCGTCTGGACTGCAGCGGCGATCCTACCCTTCCGCCTTCAACGCTCCGACCATCTCCTCCGGTCGCACCCACTCGGTGAACTGCTCGTCGGTGAGCAGTCCGAGGCTCATCGCGGCCTGGCGCAGGGTCGTGCCCTCCTTGTGGGCCTTCTTCGCGATCGCCGCAGCGTTGTCGTAGCCGATGTGCGGGTTGAGCGCGGTGACGAGCATCAGCGAGTTCTCGAGGTGCGTCTGGATGCCCTTGACGTGTGGCTCGATGCCGACCGCGCAATGCTCGTTGAAGCTCTCGCAGGCGTCGCCGAGCAGGCGCACGGAGTTCAGGAAGTTGTGGATCATCACCGGCTTGAAGACGTTGAGCTCGAAGTTGCCCGACATCCCGCCGACGTTGATGGCGACGTCGTTGCCGATGACCTGCGCGCAGACCATGGTCATGGCCTCCGACTGGGTCGGATTGACCTTGCCGGGCATGATCGAGCTGCCGGGCTCGTTCTCCGGAATCGTGATCTCCCCGATGCCCGAGCGCGGACCGCTGGCGAGCCACCGCACGTCGTTGGCGATCTTCATCAGCGAGCACGCGAGCGTCTTGAGCGCGCCGGAGGCGAAGACGATCGCATCGTGCGCAGCGAGCGACTCGAACTTGTTCGGAGCCGTGCGGAAGGGCAGTCCGGTGATCGTCGAGATCTCCTCGGCGACGCGCTCGGGAAACTCGGGATGCGTGTTCAATCCGGTGCCGACGGCGGTGCCGCCGAGTGCGAGCTCATAGAGACCGTCGAGCGCCATCTCGATGCGCCGGAGGTCGTTGTCGAGCTGCTGCGCCCAGCCGGAGATCTCCTGGCCCAGCGTCAGCGGCGTCGCGTCCATGAGGTGGGTGCGGCCGATCTTGACGATGCCCATGAACTCCATGCTCTTGGCGCGCAGCGTGTCGCGCAGCGCCTCGACGCGAGGGGTCAGGTGGCGGACGACGCGCTCGGCCGCCGCGACGTGCATCGCGCCCGGGAAGACGTCGTTTGAGGACTGTCCCTTGTTGACGTCGTCGTTGGGGTGGATCGGCTTCTTCGAGCCCATCTCGCCGCCGGCCATCTCGATCGCGCGGTTGGAGATGACCTCGTTGGCGTTCATGTTCGACTGAGTGCCGCTGCCGGTCTGCCAGACGACGAGCGGGAAGTGATCGTCGAGACGGCCGTCGATGACCTCCTGCGCCGCGCGCTCGATGAGCTCGGCCTTCTCCTGCGAGAGCACGCCGAGCGCGACGTTGGCCCGTGCTGCGGCGAGCTTGCAGACGCCGAGCGCGCGGATGAGCTCACGCGGAAACCGGTCGCCGCCGATCTTGAAGTTCTCAAGCGAGCGGGCAGTCTGCGCGCCGTAGTACCGGTCGGACGGGACCTGCATCTCGCCCATCGTATCCTTTTCGATTCTGTAGCTCACGACATCCTCGCGGAGAAGTTGGCTGGGGATTGCTGACGAGCCGGGAATTTACCACGGTTCGCTCAGGCGTCGGCCGGAGCAATCGCGCCGGACGATCGCACGCAATACAAAATCACCGTTGATGCGCACAGACGGGATGACGGCCGTCATGCTTGGGTCGCTTCGCCGCGCCGCCACCGCACCCCGTACCACTTTCGTCCGGGCGGCTTCTCCCCGATGAGCCAGTGCTCGAAGCCGAGCGCGGTGTAGAACGGGAGGATCTCCTCGGCGCAGCGCGCGGCAACCGAGCGCAGTTTGAAGTGCGTGATCGCCTTCGTAACGAGCGCACGGCCGACGCCGTGACGGCGCGCCGGATCGGCGACGCGCAGGTGCAGGATCGTGGCCATCGCCTCCTCCTCGAGGCGAAGCCCGGCGATCGCGACGAGCTGCTGTGCGTCGTCGAGCGCGCCGAGCAGCGCCATGCCGTCGTCGTCGCGATAGCGATCGAGAAGGTGGTCGAGGATCTCCTCGTTCGGATGCGGCAGGATCGCCAGCATGAGCGTGCGCACCGGCTCGTCGTCGATGTGGGGCTTGGCGTCGAAGTAGGTGAGTCGCATCGGGTGATCGGGCTCCGGTTGCGGCAAAGGTCGCCCGCAGGGGCGAGACGACAAAGCGCCGCCTTCGTCGGGATCGACGAAGGCGGCGCCGGTGTTCGTTCTCGACGTGCGATTACTTCTTCTTGTTCGACTGGTCGGACTGGTTGCTCGAGCCCGCGCTCGTCGCGTTCTGGTTCGACTGGCTCGATCCGCCCGACTTCATCTGCGCCTCGGGCTGGCGGCCCGACTGCGATCCGCTCTGCGAGCCGCTCAGCGAGCCCGTCTGTGAGCCGCTCTGCGAGCCGCTCTGCGAGCTGCTCTGCTGTCCGATCTGGCCGGACAGGGTCGACTGCTGGCCGCTCTGCGAGCCCGAAAGCTGCGTGCTCTCCTGGCCGCCCTGCTGATTGCCCTGCTGGCCTCCGACGCGCAACTGGTTGTGCACCTCGCGAACACCCGAGACCTGCTCGATGAGGTCCTCGGCCAGGCGCTTCTGCTGGCGATCGAGCACCGTGCCGACGAGCGTGACCTCGCCGTTCTCGACGCGGATCTCGATGTCGCTCGCGTCGACGGTGCCTTCGTGGGTCAGTCGCTCGCAGACATCCTCCTGGATGCGCTCGTCCTTGCGCTGGTAGTTCTTCGGACCGCGACCGGAGAAATCGCCGCCCATGCGTCCGGGCTGCCACTCGGGCATGCCGGTGCCGAGACTGCCGCCGCCGATGCCGCCCTGGCCGCCGAAGCTGCCGCTGGAGCCGCCCACGTCACCGCCGGTTCCGCGCCATCCGCCGCCGAGCTCGCGGCCCGATCCGCGATCGGAGCTTCCGCCCCAGCCGCCGCCCAGGTCGCTGCCGCTTCCGTAGCCGCTCATCGAGCCGCCCTGCTGCTGGCCGCCCTGCTGCGAGCCGCTCCAGCTCCCGCCGCCCGAGGTGCCACCCCAGTTGCCGCCGCCGCCGCTGTTGCTGCTGCCGCCGCCATAGGTCGCGCCGCCGTACGTGGTGCCGCCGCTCTGGCTGCCCCCCTGGCCCCATCCACCGGACTCGCGTCCCTGACCTCCCCACTCGTTCTCACGGCCGTAATCGTACGTTCCGCGACCGCGGCTCTCGTCGATGTTTCCCCATCGGCTTCCACGCTGCAGCTCCTCGGAGCCCCCGCGACCGTACTCGCCGCGACCGGAGTCGCCGCGCTCGTTCTCGCCGCCCCGGATGCTTCCGCCGTAGCGGCCCTGGCCGCCGTACTCGCCGTAGCCTCCGCCGCCGTAACCGGCTCCGCCACCATACGTGCCGCCGCTCTCGTACTCCGAGCCGCGCCAGCTCGACTGGCGGCCGGACTCGCGCTGGGCGCCGCCGCCCCAATCCCCGCGATCCGGCTCGTTGCCGTAGCGCGACCCGCTGTAGCCGCCGCGACCCAATTCGTTGCCGCGCCAGCCCGGCTCACCGTAGCTGCCACGCTCGGAGCCACGTGCGGACTCGCCGCGGCCGTACTCGCCGCCGCGGCCATACTCGCCGCCCCGGCCGTACTCGCCGCCCGGGCCCGACGCACCGCGCTCCCACTCACCGCCGCGACTGTATTCGCCCCGTCCCGACTCATAGCGGTCCTGTCCGCGGCGACGACCTTCACCCGATCCGCGCTCGTTCTCGGATCGACCGCGTCCGTACTCGTCGCTCGCGCGGCCACGATTGCGGTCGCCTTCGTTGCGATACTCCATTGCTTCCTCTCGCTGTTTGCAAGTGTGTGGTTTGATTGGTTCGCGCCAGCAGGCGCGCCGCGTCGTCGCGACGATGCCCGATGGCTCGCCGGCGACGACGGCGGTCGTCTGTTCGATGCCCCGTGGTCAGCCTGGGTGCGGGACGAATCGCCTTCGATCATGCCGGGGCGCGTGGTGTCGCCCGGGGCATCTGCCTGCGGCCCGAGCCGCGTCGTGGCGAACGGGCCGCCGATCGCCGCGGCCTTTTCGTCCCGAATATTCTCTCCGCTACCTCAACTCCGCGATCGCAAAAGGCGGTCTCGGTCGTCGCCCTACCGACGTCGATCGCGTGACTCGGAGCGCCACCGGTCATCGCGACCGTAGTCGAAACGGCCACGCGGCTCGTCGCCGTAGCGGTCGTCGTAGCGCCGATCGTCGTGGCGTCGATCGTCGTGGCGTCGATCGTCGTGGCGTTGCTCGTCGTGGCGTTGCTCGTCGTGGCGTCGATCGTCGAAGCGCCGATCACCGGAGCGCCACTGAGCGTTTCGACCCTCGTCCTCGCGCCGTTGCTCGTAGCGCCGACCGTCGTCGAAGCGACCTCCGCGTTCATCGTCGTGATCGGACGGGCGGCCGTCGCGAGCGAAGCGCTGACGATCTCTGTCGTAACCGTGGCCGTCGGCATCGCTTCGGTGCTCGCGGGGGTCGAACGCCGCGCCCCAGTTGGCATCCCGGGGCCGTCGCGCCTCTGCATCGCGACGCCAGGCTTCGCCGTGGCGCTCGTAGCCGGATCGATCACCGGCATTGCGGGCTCCCCAGCGGTTCTCGCGGTCGTCCGACTCCGCGGCGCCGCGCCACTGGTCGTCGCGATCTCGCCGGTATGCGCCGCCGTAGCCCTCGTCGGCGTAGTCGTAGCGACCGGAAGAGCCTCGCGCGGAGCGATCGCCCGCGTCACGATCGTAGCGGCGCTCGACGCGGTCGTAGCCGCGATCGTCACGCCGGTCGTCGCTGCCTCCACCATGCCCGCGCTCTCCACCGCGGTCGTCGCGCCAGTCGCGCTCGTTGAGCCGCTCGCGGTCGTCGAGTCGCGTGCGCTCGTTGAGCCGCTCGCCCTCTTCACGTGCGCGCAGTCGCTCTCGGTCGAGCTCGGTTCGGTCGTCATAGCGACCGTAGCCTCCGCGTGGGCCGTAATCGGTCCCGCGATGCCATCCGCCGCCGAATTGCGGTCGGCCGGTTTGGTCGCTTCGGTCGCGCTCGCGGTCGCGGCGTTCGCCGTGATCGCTCCGGCGCTCACGGTCGTGCATTCGTTCGTCCACCGCAGTATCCTCGAACATTGGGAGTTGTCTGGCTGCGTTCGTCGCCGGTTCGGGTCACCGTGGGACGCTCGCTCCGAGCCGCACGACGGGCTCGATTCGTGACACAAATCCCGGGCCGCCACAATGCCATGCCACGACGGCTGCGGAGATGCCTCCGCGCTATCGCGAATCGAACGATCGACGCGAGAACGCGCGAGCGGACCTGGTTCGTCGGTGAAACGATGGGGGCGATCCTGCAATGCCGGCGCGCGTGAAGGCGGGGATCTTGAAGGCCGCGGCGGTGACGCCGGGAACGGTGAAGCCAGGGATTTTAGGGACGGGAGGGTCAAGCCGGGGACGGTGAAGTCAATGCCGGTGTCATCAAAGACGGCGCGTCAATAAGGGTGACCGACGGGACGCGGCCGAGCTCAGAGAGAGCCGACGGTGCGCTCTGCGGCGATGGCGTCGATCGCGATGCGGGCGCCCCGGAACATGTCGTGGATCGAGGAATAGCGGAAGCGCGCGTTGCGGCCGACGAGCGTCATGCCGTCGAACGAGTCCAGGTACTCGCGCAGGCGCCCGACGTGCGGAGCCGACGCGAGCGAGAGCACGGGATAGGCGTTGGCGACGACGACGTCGTGAACGTCGATGACCTCCCCTTCGCGCACGCCGAGCGTCGACTCCAGCGCGAGGAGCATCCTGCGCCGGAAGCCGGCAGAGTCGAGGCCCCACAGCTCGTCGCCCACCTCGCAGGGAACCTCGAGCACC
>DATLHO010000303.1:0-8703 GCA_035539855.1 Kapaibacterium sp. (SeqCode)
CTGGCCGGCACGGGGTTCGGACTGCAGCTCTCGGCAGCGGCGATCGAGGATGTCGAGATCATCACCGGTGGCTTCAACGCGGAGTACGGTCAGGCGACCTCCGGCGTCGTCAAGGTGCGCACACGCGAGGGAGGCGAGCGCTACAGCGGCTCGGCGAGCTACAAGCGCGGTTGGCTTCTGCACGCGAGATCGCCCGAGAACTTCGACGTCGGCGCGACGTTCGCCACCGACATCATCGAGCTCTCCGTCGGCGGACCGATCCCCGGCACGCGCGATCTGATCGACGGCGCCGGACCGATCACCTTCTTCGTCAACGGCCTCGGCAACTACTCCGACGGCATCGCCCCGGAGTTCGCGCAGCCCGACGCGCTGAGCTCCACGCTGTTCGGCGCGCCACTGTTCACCCTTCGACAGAACAACGTCTCCAACATTCTGGGAAAGCTCGCCTGGAACGTCTCCTCGAGCCTTAAGCTCGGCTACTCGTTCACGCAGTCGGGCACGGTCAATCAGAACCTGCGCTCGCTGCAGACGAATCTCGAGTCGATCGATCCGGAGCCCGGGTATCAGTTCCGGTTCCAGTACAACCCCGAGGGCGCGCTCACGTTTTCGCATCTGAACATCGTCCACGCGCTGACGCTCACGCACACGCTCTCGCCGTCGACACTCTACGAGGCCAAGGCCAGCCGCTACTTCGCGCGCCTGCGCACCGACGCCAACGGGCGGGATTTTACCGAGTACACGGAGCCGCAGGATATTCCCGGCGTGCCGGCGCGCTACTACGAGACCGGCGACAGCAACCGGCTCGGCATCATTCCCGGCGACGGCTTCTACGATGCCGGCGACGGCGACACGTGGCACGATCACACCTTCGACGACTGGGGACTGCGCGTCGACCTGACGCACGTCTTCAGCGAGGTCAACACGCTGAAGGCCGGCGTCGATCTTCACGCGCAGCAGATGCAGCTCGCCGACATCTACAAGCCGTGGCTCGGTCCGCTCGGACTCAACAACGACATCTACAGCGTCTCGCCGACGATGGGCTCGCTCTATGCGCAGGATGGTGTCGAGTTCCAGGGATTGATCCTCAATGCCGGACTGCGCCTGGATTTCTGGTTTCCCGGAGCACTCGTCGACGATGCGGTCGAGCGCGGCGGACTGCCGACGCTGACCGAGGAGACGCGTCACGCCTACGAGCAGAGCACGATCGAGCTGTTCGGTGCACGGATGAAGAGCCGGCTGTCGCCGCGGCTCGGCGTCTCGCATCCGATCACCAACACGCAGATGCTCTTCTTCAATTACGGGCACTTCACGAAGTGGCCGCGCCCGCAGCTCGTCTACGCGAAGCTCGCGCCGCAGGAGGCGCGATCGAGCTACCAGACGTTCGGCAATCCGAACCTGGAGCCGGAAACGACGATCAGCTACGAGCTCGGCATCAAGAACCAGCTCAGTGAAGACGACGTGCTGACGGTTCGGCTGTTCTACAACGATCGATTCGACTACATCCAGCGGCGCAGTTTTCCATACGACGACCCCCGCCTCGCCGGCCGCACGTTCACGAGCTATGTCAACGCCGACT
This sequence comes from Kapaibacterium sp. (SeqCode), assembly GCA_035539855.1. Lineage (GTDB taxonomy): Bacteria > Bacteroidota > Ignavibacteria > OLB7 > OLB7 > DATLHO01. Next base: position 1,577 of record DATLHO010000303.1, read on the forward strand.
ATGCGCGCAATCGCGGGCTCGAGCTCGAATACGAAAAGCGCATCGGCGACTGGTTCACCGGCGGCGCCACCGTCACTTATTCGATCACGACCGGCCGCAGCGCATCGGAGAGCGACTTTGGAGGCGCCGAAGGCGCGCGCGAGGAATCGCTGCGCGAGGACTTCATGCCGTGGGACAAGCCGCTGCAGGGACGTGTCTTCGCGATCCTGAACGCGCGCGACGTCGCACCGCTCGGCATCGGCGCGCTCGAGGACACGCAACTGTTCATCGAGCTCGGCGCGGAATCGGGCAAGCGCTACACGCCATCGGTCGCGACCGGCGACACGCTGCCCAACGGACGCCCGGTCTACGAGACCGACGAGCGCCGGCGCTACTCCGAGCTCGCCGAGCCGAAATGGTGGGTCAACCTCAAGGGAAAGAAATTCTTCGAGGTCCTCGGCATGCGCCTCGGCGTGACGCTCGAGATCGAAAACCTCTTCGATGCCCTCAACTCCGAGATCATCAACCCCACGACCGGACGCGCATACGAAACCGGCGACCCGACCCCGCTGAGCTGGAACGACCCCCTCTACCCGGACCTGCAGGCTCCACTCGAGCCATATCCCTACAACCCGGCGAGATATTCGAATCGGAGGAATCTGCGCCTCGGCGTCGAGGGGAGGTTTTAGGGGTTAGATGATAGAGGTTAGATGTTAGAGGTTAGATGTTAGAGGTCACGATGCGTGGGGGTTTTTGGGGTTTTTGTTTTTTGTTATTGGTTATTTGTTGTTGGGAGGTGTGTTCGGTTTCGGCACCGACGACGCGGGGCACGTCCAGTTACCAATAGCCAATAACTAATAACCAATAACCAATAACTAATAACCAATAACCAATGAACACAGACTACGAAACCCGCCTGCTTCGCCTAGAGCGGTCGAATCTGCGATATCGGCGGGCGCTTATCGCTCTTGTTGCCGGCGTTGTGGGCGTGGGGGCGATGGCGATGGACGGCGGGACTCCCGATGTCGTGCGGGCGCGACGATTCGAGGTGATCGATACGTCGGGGATGATTCTCGCCGAGCTCGGCACCGATGTCAGCGGCGGGCGTGTCGTCGTCGGTCGTCGTGGCGGCGGCTCGGGGATGCTCTTCACCAATGCCGAGGGCGGAGCGATCGGACTACAGAGTCCCGATGGAAAGGTCCCGTTTCGCGCGGGCGTCTCTCCGATGGGCGGCCTGCTCGTACTGACCAATCGTGCCGACCAGTTCGTCATGATGGCCGCCGCCGACGACAGCAGCGGCGGCGCCATGGTCCTGTTCGACAGGAACGGACGGGAGCTCTGGCATGCGCCGTAACGCGCCCGGCTTCGCCTCCGGCGTACTCACCGTCGTCGCGACCCTGGTCGTGTCGACGGCTCCGGCGCGCGCGCAGTTGTTTCCGTTCCTCGGCGGGGACCGCGTCGGCATCGCCGCGATGGCGGGACTGAAGATCGCTCCGGATGCCCGGGGCGCGGCGATGGCAGGCTCGATGGCCGCCGTCGCGGACGATCCCGCGGCGGCATTCTGGAATCCCGCCGCGCTCGTCGGCGCGGGCAACGGCGCCATGGTCAGTCACGCTCCGTATCACGCATCGACCGAGCATCAGTTCGCTTCGGCCCACGTGGCGCTCGACGACGACAATCACGTGGCCGTTTCGGCGATGCGTTTCGGCGTGCCCGACATGAAAGTCACGACCGAAACTCAACCGTTCGGCACGGGCGAGACGTTCCGCGCGCGCGACGTGTGGGGCGCCGTCTCCTACGCTCGCCGCTTCACCGAACAATTCTCCGCCGGCCTCACGCTCCGCTTCGCCGACGAGTCGATCGCCGGACTCAGCGCGCGCGCACTGCTCGTCGACGCAGGAACACTCTACCACACGGGTCTGGGCTCGCTGCGCTTCGCGGTCGCCGTGCAGAATTTCGGAGGACAGATCAGACCGTCCGGCACGCTGGTCGGCCGCGAAGATGTCGGCGAGGTTCCGTCGGAATATTACCCGCCGACCGTGTTCACCATCGGCTTCGGCTACGAGCTCATCGACGACTCGACACAGCGACTGACGACGGCGCTGGCACTGAACCACCCCACCGACAACAGCGAGAACCTCTCGATCGGCGCCGAGTATTCGGTGACGCCGTTCGGCTCGATACCGCTGTCGCTCGCCGCGCGCGCCGGCGCCCGGGTCAATGCCGACGACGAGGACTTCTCGTTCGGCGGCGGCGTGGCCCTTCCGGAGATCGCAGGATTCACGCTCGGCATCGATTACGCGTACGTTCATTTCCGGCGCCTCACGGCAATCCAGCGCTTCAGCGCGAGCTTTTCGTGGTAGACCTGCTATGGTGAAGACAGCCAGCACGAGATCATACGAGCGAGCCGACGGAGTGCATCTCTCGCCACCCGCACGCACTATCACGACGGCGCTGCCGACACGGGCGATCGCGACGGCGCGTCCGGCACGAACAAGCGCGATGGCACGTCCGGCACGAACAAGCGCGACGGCGCTCCGCAACGTCGCGGGAGCGGCAGCGCTCTCACTGCTGCTTCTGGCCGGAGCGTGCGCGGAGAAGCCCGCGCTGCCGACCGCGCCTCTGGAGCGCGACCCAGTGACCGACACGAGCTACGTCGAGGTGACGCCGGCGTGGACCGGATTCGATGCGCCACGCGACGTGCTCGCCGGTCGCGAGCCGTTCATTTACGTTGCCGACACCGGCAACGACAGGATCGTGATGCTCGACCTGGCGGGACGCGTCGTCGGAGTGTCCGGTCGGATCGCCCGTCCCGTTGCCCTCGCGCAGGACTACCGGTTCAACCTCCTCGTCGCGGCCGAGCTCGACACGACGATCCAGGGCACCGCCGTGACGCTCGGTGCCGTCATCCGCATCGATCTGGCGGCCGCAGCTCACGACATCGCGCGCGCGCCGATGACGACACTGTACACCGAGCCGTCGAAGGCCAACCGCCGCTTCACCGGCGTCGCGGCTTTGCCCGACAACACGCTGCTCGTTGCGCGCGTCGGACCGCTCAACACCTCGCCGGTCGATCCCGACGTCGCGGTGCTACGCATCGCGGCGGACGGCGCGCTCATGTCGCCGGTCGGCGCGGTCTCCCCCTCCGGCAACGCGATCGGCTCCATCGGCGGGCTCACGTCGCTGACGGTGCCCGACAACTCACGGAGCTTCGCGATCACGCAGAGCGATCCCGAGCAGCAGTTCCGCGTGCAGCTCTTCTCCTTCTTCACGGGCTCCGAGGGCGAGGGGTGGCGTCCGGCACTGCAGCCGGCATTCGATGCGGACGCAATGATGAGCGTCGGCAGGTTCGATCGGCCGGAGGACATCGCCTACGACCGATTCGGAAACATCTACGTCGTCGATGCCGGGCGCGACTCGGTCTTCAAGTTCAACGCGCAGGGGCGCGCGTTCGCCGGCCAGTCGTTCGGGGGCGCGGGCGTGCTCTCGAGTCCGCACGGCGTCGCGCACTTCGACCGCACCCTCTACGTCGCCGACACCGACAACAACCGCATCGCCCGCTTCCGCCTTTCGACCGACAACTGAATCCCACGGTCGGGCGCTCGAGCGCCCCGAAAAAAAATTGGCCGTAGAAGCGTCTATCAACGATGCAGAATCGGTCCCCCTCCGATTCCACGGTCAAGTCGACGCCTCTACGGCCGGTATGTCTGGCGCATCCCTTCGTCGGGACGCTTCGCAACGGTCCGAGCTACTTACTTACGCGGAGTTCGACGCGGCGGTTTTGCGCGCGTCCCTCATCGGTCGAATTATCGGCCACCGGCTGTACTTCGCCGTATCCGGTCGCCGTCAACCGAGCTCCATCGATCCCGTTGTTCGAGAAGTAAATGCGCACCGACTCGGCGCGGCTCTGCGAGAGCTTTCGGTTGTACTCCTCGTCGCCCTTGTCGTCCGAATGCCCGGCGATCTCGACGCGCAGCGTCGGGTTCTCCTTCAGGAACTCGATCGCGCGGTTGAGATCGGGCTTCGACTCGTCCTTGAGATCCGCCTTGTTGTAGTCGAAGAAGACGAGCAGACGGGTCGTACCACCGAGGATCGGCACGAGATCGATGTCCTTCCGGACGTCCTTCGCCTCGGAGTTCGGCGCGACCGTGTACTCGTCGGAGTAGAAGATGTGATCCGCTGCCTGGGCCGTGATCGAGTAGCGACGACCCCGCTGAAGGATGACGAAGTACTCGCCGTTCTGGCTGTCGGTCTTGAAGTTCGCAACGACCTCGCCGGACGCCAGATCGGTGACCGTGATGTCCGCGGCGAGCTTCGTGCCCGTACCGGTCTCGGTGACGATGCCCGAGACCGTCACGAGCGCGTCCGGCGGAAACGGATTCGGATACGCCGTGTAGATGTCGAGATTGCCCGTCCGACTCGTGCTGAAGTACGCGTTCTGCGAGTTCGGGATCGAAATGAAGAAGTACTCGTCGGCGATCGAGTTGATCGGCGTGCCGAGGTTCTCGATCGTGTTCCATCCGCGGCCGCGCGCGTCGCCGCCACTGACGACGAACAGATCGAAGCCGCCGACGCCCCCATGACCGCGGCTCGAGAAGAAGAGGCGTTTACCGTCGGGCGCGATCGTCGGCGCCATGTCGTCGGCGCCGCTGTTGACCGGCAGACCCAGGCTCTGCGGAGCGCCCCAGCCTGAGGCGCTGAGGCTCGAGACGTAGATGTCGGCGCCGCCCATGCCGCCCGGTCGATCGCTCGCGAAGTAGAGCGTCCGTCCATCGGCGCTGAGCGTCGGCTGCGAATCCCACGACGAGCTGTTGATGATCGGACCGAGGTTGCGAACGTTCGTCCACTCTCCGCCGACCTTCTCGGCCGAATACAGATCGGTCCGGCCGTAGCCGGTCTCGTCTCCGCCGGATGGATCCCACTCGAACGCCGCGAAGATCATGGAGTTGCCATCGGGCGTCAGCGCCGTCGTGCCGACCTCTTCGGCCCGCGCGAGCGCGGAGCCGGCCGGCATCGGAGCGCTCCAGCCGTTGCTGCTGCGAACCGACATGAAGATTCGCTGATCTCCGGCACGCGATGACGTGAACGCGATCGCACGCTCTCCCATCAATGCGACGGGTGCGAAGTCATCGTCGTTCGTGTTGATGTCGAGTGGTACGACCTGGACCTCTGGCTTGTCGACGACGACAGGGAGGAAGACCTGCTGCGCGCGCGCCAGCACCGTGCTGGCGAGGGACGCGGCGACGAGTCCTGTCAGAAACCTCATTGAAGACCTCATCATCGGACGCTTCGAGGCGCCCTGTGTGATTGCGCCGCAGTACTCGGACGACAGTACGTTCGGCGATTCCGTCCCCTTCATCGGAGCTCACGGACCGGCAATTCAGCGAGTTGGGTACACGGATGCGTACAGCGTGTCGCGAGCTGGAGCGCTCCGACATGGGCGACGACGGGGAGTGGCCGCTGAGACGGCCGTACGCGCGAGACGACGGGGGATGGAGCGATGTCGAACGCGCGCAAAGTAACGGTCCGGACCCAAATCGCAAATATGTGCCGTCGATCGCACACTTTGTCATCGTTCGCCCCGATGACGGCGACCGTTCACCGAAGCATTGGAGCCCGCCGAGCCGGGCGTATGTTTGCCACCACCCATTCGCACACGCCATGACATCCACATCGCATCTGATCGGTCGACTCTTCAGGACTCTCGGAATCGTGCTCGCGGCAACGCTGTCGTCGGCGCCGCGCCTTTCGGCGCAGGTCGACGTGTACTTCACGCGGCCGGTCGATACGACGCTCGCGAGCCCGCCCGAGAACAGGGCCCGGTACGAGTCCGACGTCTCCCAGGTCGTCGCGCGCCTGATCAGCGGCGCCCGCACGACGATCGACATGGCGATGTACAACCTCAACGTGCAGCCTGTCGTCGACGCGCTGATCGCGGCGCATCGGCGCGGCGTCCGCGTGCGCGTCGTCGCCCATGTCGAGAACGTGAGCAACCCCGCATCGCGCTTCTCGCAGCTCGCGTCCGTCGGCATCGCGATGATCGCCAATCCCCGCACCAGCGGCGAGCAGCAGCCGCTGATGCACGACAAGTTCTTCGTCATCGACGCGCGGTCCGCACCCGGCGAGGCCGTGCCGACAGTGGTCACCGGGAGCTGGAACGCGACGACCGCGCAGACCCTCGAGGACGCCAACAACGTCGTCGTCATCCGCGACTCGGCGGTCGCCGGTGCATTCGTCGCGGAGTTCGAGGAGATGTGGGGATCGAGCCTCGACGCGCCCGATCCCTCCCGTGCCCGCTTCGGCGCCGCCAAGAACGACAACACGGGGCATACGTTCACGCTCGCCGACGGCACCCGGCTCGACGTCTACTTCTCGCCGAGCGACGGCGTCGAGTCTCGAATCCGCGACGCGATCTCGACGGCGCAGAGCTCGATTTTCGCGGCGACACTGACGATCACAAGCTCGACGCTCGCCGGCCAGGTTCGGCTGCAGAAGAGCCGCGGCGCCGACGCGCGCGTGCTCATCGAGAACTTCGGCGATCAGGGCAGCGAGTTTGGCGCCCTCGCCGCCACGGTCGACACGCGATCGACGGCGACGGTACCGGGTCTGCTCCATCACAAGTACGCGATCGCCGACGCGATGCCGATCGGTTCCGGCAGCGTCCCGCTCGTCGTCACCGGATCGCACAACTGGACCTATGCGGCGACATCGGTCAACGACGAGAACACGGTGATCATCTACAGTGCGCGCATCGCCAACCAGTATCTGCAGGAGTTCGCGGCGCGCTATCGCGAGGCCGGCGGCACGCGGCCCTTCGGCGTCGCCTCGGCCGAGCCCGAGCGCGCGGACGCGCTGTCGATCTATCCGAATCCCTTCCGTTCCGTTGTCAGCCTGTCGCGGCCCCTCGCCTGCGACGCCGAGCTCTCGCTGGTCGACCCGCTCGGCCGCACGGTCCTTCGCGACGTGCTCACCGCCGGCGATCGCTCGATCGCCCTCGATGCGGCCGCCGACGCCGACGGCATTCTCCTGCTGCGCATCGTCGGCTGCGATGGCTCGATGCGCACGATTCCGCTGGCGCGACGGCGCTAATCCTTCGCCGAGTCGCGATCCGGTCGCATATTCGTGGATCGCATCGCCGAAACGACCTC
>DATLHO010000304.1:0-7637 GCA_035539855.1 Kapaibacterium sp. (SeqCode)
CAGCGGGATGAGGGACAAGTGGCGGCGGAGGGTGGGGAAAACTTGTGCGTAACGGGTGCTGACGGGACGGGAAGGTAGGAACGGCGAAGGCCGAAAACGGACGCGGAGGTGTCCGGCTTCGGCCTTCAAGGACGTTTCGACGAGGTGCCCTTCGGCTCAGTGCGCCACCTGCAGCGGCCGCACGGTGCGGCCGGCCGGCGTTACGAGCACGATGAAGTACGTACCACGCGGCAGCGGCGCGGTATCGAGCGCGACCGTGTAGTGGCCGGCCGGGAGCTCACGCTGTTCCAGCAAGCGTACCCGCCGGCCAAGCGCGTCGAAGAGCCCGAGATCGATTGAGCCGTCGACCGGCGTGTCGTAGCTGATGAGCATCGTCGGACCCATCGCGCCGACGCCTCCGGGATGCGGACCCGGCCGCGGCACGATCGTCAGCGACCCGTGCTCGCGCGTGGTGACGACGTTCGCACCGTGCCACCACAGCGTGTCGATCCGGAGGGCCGCCGAATCGAACGGCTCGAATCCGCTGATCACCGGCAGCTCGAGCAGCGTGCCGCGATCGAGTCCCGCCGGGCGCGATCCCGAGAGCGTGATGACCCGGTCGGTGCCGACGATCTCGCCGAGCGTCGAATCCACCGGGAAGAAGAGCGCCTGATCGCCCCGGAGCACGACCGTGAACGAATCCGCGACAACCAGGTCGAGATCGCTCGAGCGCTCGAGCGTCAGCGCGATCGAGAGCCTCTCGATGTCCCCCGCCGTGAGATGCGGGAGCGCAACCGTCGCGTACCCGACCGGCGGCGGCGGTGGAACGAACCGCGCAACGAACAGATCGCCGTTCGCGGCGCTACTGCCTCCCTTGACGGGTTGCGCCGCGCCGGCGACCGGCAGCGCGGTGCTGTGCGTGATGCCGGTGACGGCGAATGCGCCACCACGGTCGAACGCAATGCCATGCCCCCCGTCGAGCGCCTCCCCACCGAAGTAATCGATCCACTCGACGGTGCCGTCATTGCTCAGCAGGGCGACCAGGGCGTCGACGCGTCCGGCATGCCGGCACTGCTCGCAATCGCCCGTCACGCGAAGATCGGTGCTGCCGGAGAGACCGGCGACGCCGAGCGTGCCGGCCGGGCCCGTCGCGATGCACGAGACGGCGTCATCGCCCGATCCGCCGAGGTACGTCGCCCACCGCAGAGCGCCGAACGAGTCGAACGCTGCCAGGTAGCCGTCGAGCGCGCCGCCGCCAAAGGCCGGCTGCGGGACCCCCGGCGTCACCGGCAGACCGGCGCCGGTGACGACCCCACCGAGGAAGACATTCCCCGCGGAGTCGATCGCAACGGCTGCAAGACCAAGCGCGCCATACAAGTCGTTCTCCATGGCCGGTCCGCCGAAGTACGTCGCCCACATTGGGGCGCCGTCACGGTCGAACTTCGCGACGAACGCATCGCAGGCACTGCCGAGCGTATCCTGCGCCGCGTTGACGACCGGCAGGTTGTTGCTATAGGTCCATCCACTGACGATGATCGACTCGTGACGGTCGACCGCGATCGAGAAGCCGAAATCGGATTCACTGCCGCCGAAGTACGTCGCCCAGCGGAGCGCACCGCTGCGATCGAGCTTCACCACGAGACAGTCAAACCATTCCTTACCGCGCACCGGTTGGGGGATCATTCCCGGCGACTGCAGTCCGTTGCTCGTCGTCGTGACGATCACGATCGGATTGCCGTTGCCGTCGAGCGTGATCGCATAGGGATCGTCGAATTCCGAGCCCCCGTAGTACGAGGCCCAGCGCCGCACGCCGCTCGAGTCGAGCCGCACGACGAACGCATCACGATTGCCGGCGTATCGCGACTGCCACGCGTCCGGCGTAACCGGAAGGTCCTCACTGAACGTGTGGGCGGAGACGAACACGTCGAGATCATCGGCGGCGACGATCCCGTGCACGAGTTCGAGTGACGAGCCACCGTAGTACGTGGCCCACCGCACCGCACCGCTCGTGTCGAACTTGACGACACAGCCATCGTCGACTCCGCCACTGCGCGGCTGGAACGCACCGGTCGTCACCGGAAACGCGGTGCCTGTCACGGAGCCGCCCGCGATGACATTCCCCGCACGGTCCACCTCGCTCGGCTGTCCTCCCGCGATCTGCTCTTTGCCGGGTCCACCGAAATACGTCGACCACTGCCGCACTGGATCGATCACCAGCGGCAGCGACGGGTCGTACGCGCCGACATCGAACGTGACGACGTCGCCTTCGAGAACGAAGCGCGTGGCGATCGTGCGCTCGCCTCCGGCGGAGCTCTGCAGCGAGACCGGCGCGAGCTCCACGAGCTCGCCGAGCGGTGTCGTTGCCTTCAGGCCGCCATCGTCCCGCAACCGCACGGCGCCCGCGTCGATGTAGCGCATCCGGATGTCGGAGGGTCGACCGCCAGGGAGCACGACGAAGTCGACCTTCATTCCCCCGTCGACCGTGCGCAGCACCATGTCGATGTGAGGATAGACCTCGCGCAGCGTCACGCGCCGGAACGCCGGAATGCCGGTGATGCCGTCGGGACAGTGGGCGAGGTAGTAGTTGCGCAGCCCCGGCGACGGATCCTCCTCGACGATCGACACGGGCGCGCGCGCGCCGAGCAGCTCGAGGTCCATTCGATACTGCTCGATGAGAACCCACGGCGACTCATCCTCGAGCGCACCAGCCTGTGTGCCCGCTGCTCCACCGTCATCGCGGACCCCGGCGGCGCGGAGATCCTCGCGCCGCGCGTAGCGATCGAAGACGTAGGCAATCGAGCCCGGACGCACGAACACGTGAGCCGCTCCCGACTCGACCGTGTAGAGAATGTCGGGCCGTCGGTGCCCGGCGACATCGACAACCTGCCCGCGATTCGGAACGAGGCCGTGGAGTCCCTCCGGCTGTGCTTCGGCGCCGACCGAGGCCGTCAGGAGCGTGAGGAGCGCGAGAAGAGCGGTCCGGCGCGACGCCGAGGCCGTATGGAGGTTCATGCGGGTGACCATGGCAGCGACGAGGTTCGTGAGCGTACGCGGCGACGGGAGGATCCGACTCCGGCAGAACACGGTGTCGCGCGATTGGTTAGAGTGCAGTCACGACAACAGGGCCGACGGGAATCCTCGTCGGTGTTCTGATTCACCGGACATCGCCGGCCCCGAATCGCGGTGGCGGTTTCGTACTTTTGGATCCCCCCTTCGCAGCCATTCCCATCTACAGTGACGATCGACCAATGGCAGAGACGAAGACCAAACCGACCGGCGTCAGCGTCGACGACTTCATCGCGGCCGTCGACGACGAGCGCAAGCGCGACGAGGCGCGCGAGCTCGTCGCGATGATGGAGCGCATCACCGGCGAGCCCGCGACGATGTGGGGACCGAGCATCATCGGCTTCGGGCGCTACCACTACCGCTACGACAGCGGCCACGAGGGCGACGCTCCGATCGCGGGCTTCTCGCCGCGCAAGGCGGCGCACAGCATCTACATCATGACCGGCTTCCCGCGCTACGAGGGACTGATGGCGCGCCTCGGCAAGCACACGATGGGCAAGGTCTGCCTCTACGTGAAGAAGCTCGACGACATCGACCGCACGGTGCTCGAGGAGCTCGTGACGCTGTCGGTGAAGCACATGCGGGAGAAGTATCCGAGTGGATGAGGCAGTGACTTTCCGCGACGCGGTCGCCGACGATGCCCTGACCTTCCGCGATGCGGTCATCGACGACGCTCCGACGCTCGGCGTGCTCGCGATGCAGGTCTTCCTCGACACCTACGCGACCGACGGCATCAGCCCATCGCTCGCGCGCGAGGCGCTCGCACGCTGCTCGACCGAGGCGACGGCGGCGCTCCTGACCGATCGCGCGACGCAGATCATCGTCGCCGAGCGCGGCGGACACATGATCGGCTTCGCGCAGATCCGCATCGGCGCGGCGCAGCCACACGCCGCGCCCGAAGGCGCATCCGACCTCGCATCCGACGTCACGACCACCGGCGTCGACGACGAACCGACCGAAGGCGCCGTCGAGCTGGCGCGACTCTACGTTCACGAGCGATACACCGGCAGCGGAGTCGGCACGGCTCTGCTGCGTCGGGCCGAGGAGCGCGCGGCCAGAAACGGAGCGCCCGCGCTCTGGCTGACTGCCTGGGCAGGCAACCACCGGGCGCGGGCATTCTATGCACGCCGGGGATACGACGATCGCGGCGCAACGACCTACACGTTCGAAGGAGAGCAGTACGAGAATCGCCTGCTCGTGCGGAGCCTGAGCGCGCCGGAAGCACGTTGACCAAACGCCCGCTGCGAGCGCTCAGTCCTCTCCGGTCAGCATCCTCACCGCCCTCTCGCTGCCCTTCTCGCGGGCGATATCCAGAGCGGTGCGGCCGTCGCCGGTCTTCGCGTCGATGTCGACGTGACGCTCGAGGAGGATCCGACCGACCTCAACGAGATCGTGGGTCGCGACGTAGTGCATCGGCGTGTAGCCGGCGGCCGAGACGGCATTCGGATCGGCGCCGCGGTGCAGCAGGAGCTTGGCGATCTTGACGTTCTTGTTCGCGAGCGCCGAGTGCAGCGGGGTGACGCCCTGCTGGTTCTTCGCGACCGCGTCGACGTTCGCGCCCTGCTCGATGAGGAGCTCGGCGATCTGATTCTGATTGAAGAAGACCGCGAGGTGCAGCGGCGTCCATCCGTCGTGCGAATAGCTGTCGACGAGCGAGCGGTCGCCCTTGATGAGCTCCTCGACGCGATCGTCGATGCCGGCCGCGGCCGCCTCGTGGATCGTCAGCGTCGGGCCGCTCTCGAGGATGACGTCGACGATCTCCTCCTCCCCATGATAAATCGCCGTCAGCAGCGCCGACGTCCCATCGTCGGCCCTAGCGTCGGCAAGAAAGATGTCCTTCTCGATGAGGTCACGAACCTTGTCGGCATTGCCGGCCTTGATCGCCTCGATCATCTGCTGCTCGTCGGTCATGCGAATTGCGAATTGCTGATTTCAAATAAACGGCGCGCCCGAGCGCGCACCCCGGTCGCGAAACGGCGCCAATGACCCTGGAATTGCCAGACGCGCCGCAGTGCCATCGTCGATCGCATTGCCGGCCGCGCGGCAGCGCCGGCGACGATCGCATTGCCAACCGCGCGGCAGCGCCGGCGACCATCGCATTGCCAACCGCGGTCGGCGCCATCGACCATCGCATTGCCAACCGCAGTCGGCGCCATCGACCATCGCATTGCCGGCCGCGCGGCAGCACCTGCGACCATCGCATTGCCAAGCCCATGGCGTTGCCATGGGCTGGAAAAGATGTGCCCTACCGGGCCCACATCACCGCCGCCGACAAAAGCACCATAATCCGCCCCACTCCGCTCCCCCTCTCCGTATTCGGAGAGGGGGCCGGGGGGTGAGGTTCCTACACCGCCGCCGCCCCCAGCAACTCCACGATCCCCCTGATAAACGGGTGCTCGATCTGCTCGCGGCTCGATCCCGACGGACCAGCCTCGGCGCGGATCATCGGTGCGGCGCCGATGACCGGCTCGAGCGTCAGCGCGGCGCCGAAGAACGCGGTCAGGCGCTCCGACAGCACCTCGCGGCTGCGCGCGAGCATCGTGCGCTGTGCTTCGTTCTCGACGTAGAGACGAATCGTTCCGCCGGCGATCTCCGCCGGCTGCACCTGCTCGAGCATCACCGCAATCGATCGCTTGTCCTCGCAACTGCGGAGGAACTCTCCCCACCGCGACTGGATCTGCCCGATCGACGGCGCCGAGCCGTACGCGATGCCGCTGATCGTTCCCGATGAAGCGATCGCGCCGTCGGACGATGCGGAGCGCGCCCGAGCGCCGTTCTCGGCAACTCGCGCGGCTGCCATCACCGTCGACTCCGGCGCATACGCTGACGGCCGGCCCGGAGGCGGCTGCGTCGGGAAGCTCGCGAGGTCGCTCGGATCGGAGATCCGCTTTGCGGGCTGTTCCGCTGTCGTGGGACCTGACGGGGCGGTCGACGTCGCGACCGACGGTGGCGTGGACGGCAATACCGACTGTGCCGTCGACGGTGCTACCGATGGTGCCGTCGACGGTGTTGCCGACATCGTCGCTGAAGGTGCTGTCGAAGCGTCACTCGACTCGACAGCGTCACTACTCGACGGCGCGCCCGTGCCGCCGGCGGTCGCGCTTGCGCGCGTGTTGTTCATCGCGCCCGTGGGCTCGGAGATCCGCCCGGTGGTCGGCGTGGAGACAGAGGGCGACATCGTCGACCCTACGCCGGTCAGAGCGGACGGACCTCCTGTGCCCTCGGGCATCCGATCAATCTTTTCGAGGAGCGCAGTGAGCGTGATCGTCGAATCCATCACTGCGAGCTGGATGAGCGCGAGCTCCAGACGCAGCCGCGGCTGCGACGCGGTGCGGATCGCCTGCTGTGCCGCGAGGGTCAGGTGCAGCGCGCGGATCACATCCCCTTGCTCCAGTGCCCGCGCCTCGTCGCCGTAGCGATCCTTGATCGCGCGGGCGGCTTCGACGAGGTTGGTCGAGCCGGTCGAGAGCACGGTGAGGAAATTCCGGAAGTGCTCCGACAGGCCGATCAGGAACTCCTGGACGTCGTAGCCGGCGCGCATGATCTGCTCGACGATCGCGAACGACTCGCCCGGATCGTGCGCGCGCATCATGTCGGTGACGCGGAAGAAGAACTCCTGGTCGATGAGGTTGAGCGCCTCGTTGGCCTGCTGGTAGCTGACGCTCATCCCGCAGAAGGACACTACCTGGTCGAAGATCGAGTGCGAGTCGCGCATCGAGCCGTCGGCCTTGCGCGCGATCACGATCAGCGCGTCCTCGTCGATCGTGACGCCCTCGCGCTCGGCGATGAACGTCAGGCGGCCGACGATGTCGGCGATCTGCATCCGGCGGAAGTCGAAGCGCTGGCAGCGGGAGAGGATCGTCGCCGGCACCTTGTGCGGCTCGGTCGTGGCGAAGACGAAGATCAGATGCTTCGGCGGCTCCTCGAGCGTCTTCAACAGCGCGTTGAAGGCCGAGGTCGACAGCATGTGGACTTCGTCGATGATGTAGAGCTTGTAGCGACCGCTGACCGGCGGATACTTCGCGTTGTCGCGAAGCTTGCGCACGTCCTCGACGGAGTTGTTCGAGGCGCCGTCGATCTCGACGACATCCATCGACCGACCCTCGACGATCGCGCGACAGGAGTCGCACTCATTGCACGGCTCGAACTCCGGACCGATGTTCTCGCAGTTCAGCGCCTTGGCCAGAATGCGCGCCGTCGTCGTCTTGCCGACCCCACGCGGACCGCTGAACAGATACGCATGGTGCAGCCGCCCGCTCTTGATCGCATTCTTCAGCGTCTGGGTCACGTGCTCCTGACCCACCACCGACTCAAACTCCGCAGGACGCCACTTGCGGGCAGTCACCTGATAATCCTTCTGTTCGCCCATCGTGTCAAAAAACCCGCATTCGTGCCAAGGACACCAACCCCCGAAGGTACGAAGATCGAAACCGAATCGCCGAAACCCCCCGGGCGCGTCCGGCAACCTAGTCGACAGATCTGTCCGGGGAGGTTATCGACACTTTGTCTGGGAACGTTGTCGACACTTGTGATTGGTTTCCTACCGTGCCGTGACGTCAGCGCGGGCCGCATGCGGCGTCACGGCCACTTCG
>DATLHO010000305.1:0-8033 GCA_035539855.1 Kapaibacterium sp. (SeqCode)
CAGTCCCTCAGTCCCTCAGTCCCTTCGTCCCTCAGTCCCTTCGCCCCCCTCACATCCCCCGAAACCACGTCGGCTCCTCCTCACCCGGCACCTCCACCCAAATCACACCCTCGACCACCCGGACATCGAACGTCTTGAGCCGGGCGCCGCCGCCGAGCGCGCGACCGCTGCGCAGGTCGTAGGCCCATCCGTGCAGCGGACAGGTCACGGTGCAGTCCTCGATCATTCCGTCGACGATGACCGGCGAGTGCTGATGCGGGCAGATGTTCGTTACCGCGTGCAGCTCGCCGTCGACGTTGAAGAGCGCGATCTGCCGCTCCTCGTCGAAGTACAGCATGCGGCTGCGCCCTGGCGGAAGCTCCGCCACGGTACATGCTCTCGCGTAGTCCCGTCCGTCGATCTCCACGTCGGCGCTCCCGGCATTCCGGTCGTTCGTGTTCATGCTCTCAGATCCCACCGGCGACGGCGACGCGCTCGACGATCTCGAAGCCCTTTCTGCCCTGTCCGAGCCGCACGAGGTCGGTATAGGGATCGTGCTCGAGCGCGAGCAGCCAGCCGCGCTCGTAGGCTTCGGGGATGATCCGCTTCTTCTCCTCGAGCGTCGTCAGCGGATGGTTGTCGTACCCCATGATGTACGGCAGCGCGACGTGCGGTGCCATCGGGATCAGGTCGGCGCAGAAGAGGACGCCGCCGGGCTGCCCGGCCGCCTGGTCGCCGTGCACGAGCACCATCTGCATCGCGCGGGTGTGGCCGTTGACGACGCGCACGTCGATGCCCGGGAGGAGCTCGCCGTCGCCGTCGAGGGTCTCGAGCAGGCCGAGCTCGTCGACCGGCATCCAGTTCTCGAGCATGAAGCTCGCGCGGTCCTTCTCGCTCGGCTCGAGCGCCCACGCGAGCTGCTCGCGCTGCACGTAATGCCGCGCGTTCTCGAAGACCGGCACGACCGCGCCCGACTCGTCGAAGCGCGTCGAGCCGCCGGCATGATCGAAGTGCAGGTGGGTATACACGAAATCCGTGACGTCGGCGGGCGCGACGCCGTGACGCGCGAGCTCGTCGACGAGCGTCGGCCGGGAGCGGTCGATGGCGTAGATCGACTCGAGCTTCTCACCGAGCTTCTCGCCGCACCCCGCGTCGACCACGATCGTCCGGCCGTTACCGCGGATGAGCATCGCCCGCGAGGTCATCTCGATCCGATTCTGCTCGTCGACGTGCGGATACGCTCTCGACCAGAGGTTCTTCGGAACGACGCCGAACATCGCGCCGCCGTCGAGAGCGAAACGGCTGGTTTCGAGGAGGTCGACGGTGTAGGTGCCGATCAGCATGTTGGATGTCAGATGTCAGATGTTAGATGTCACAAGGCATCGGATGTTAGACGTTAGATGTCAGAGGTCAGATGTCAGATGTCACAAGACAGGGATGCAGAGGAAGTGCAGTCGCGGGCGGAGCACGCCTCCCTACTCCTGGGTTCGTGACATCTAACATCTGACCTTTAACATCTGACACCAAGTTAACGTGCCCGTATCGCCCGCTGCGCAAACCCCTAACACATCCTCACAGCCCGCCGAGAATGCATTCTTTGTAAGTTTGGGGAATTGAGCCTTTTCAATCTCCACCAGGCCGTCTCGGCCATCCAATTCGAGCGGAGCTGATTCCATGGCAATACGTGTAGCAATCAATGGCTTCGGCCGCATCGGCCGCCTCGTCTTCCGGCACGCGATGGCGCGCAAGGGGGACATCGACTTCGTCGGGATCAACGATCTGACCGACGCCAAGACGCTGGGCCATCTGCTGAAGTATGATTCGGTACACGGTCGCTATCAGGGAGACGTTCGTGTCGAGGGCAACGACCTGATCGTCGACGGCGATCGGATCACGATCTCGGCCGAGCGCCGGATCGAGGACCTGAAGTGGGGCGAGATCGACGTGGTCATCGAGTCGACCGGCGTGTTCACCGACCGCGCCAGCCTGCAGAAGCACCTCGACAACGGCGCGCGCCGCGTCGTGCTGACGGCTCCGGCAAAGGACGAGCTCGATGCGACGGTGGTGCTCGGCGTCAACGACGACATCCTGACGCCGGACATGAAGATGGTCTCCAACGCGAGCTGCACGACCAACTGCCTGGCGCCGATGGCCAAGGTGATCATGGACAACTTCGGTATCACGACCGGCTTCATGACGACGGTGCACTCGTACACCAACGACCAGAACATCCTCGACCTGCCGCACAAGGATCTGCGCCGCGCCCGCGCTGCCGCGATGAACATCATCCCGACCTCGACCGGCGCGGCCAAGGCGCTGGGACTGGTCATCCCCGAGCTGCAGGGCAAGCTCGACGGGTTCTCGCTGCGCGTGCCGACGCCGGATGGCTCGGTCACCGACTTCACCGCGGTCGTCGAGCGCGTGCCGACGAAGGAGGAGGTCAACGCGGCCTTCCGTGCCGCGGCCGAGAACGGTCCGATAGCGAACTACCTCGAGTACTCCGACGATCCGCTGGTGTCGACCGACATTATCGGCAACCCGAACTCGTGCATCGTCGACGCCCTGTCGACCATGGTCATCGGCAACATGGTGAAGGTCGTCGGCTGGTATGACAACGAGTTCGGCTACTCGCGCCGCGTCGTCGACCTCGTCGAGAAGATCGCCGCCTTCGAGAGCGTCGAGGCCTGAGCCCCGCCGCCGTGCAACGAAACGACGTCATTGGTGAAGGGGGAAGAGGATCGTCTTCCCCCTTCGCATTTCGCGATAACCCGACACGCACCCTCTCCTTCGACAGCACTTCGCACTGCCCATGGTACCTTCCATCGATGATCTGCAGCTGGCCGGACGGCGCGTGCTCGTCCGCGTGGACTTCAACGTGCCGCTCGACGAGTCCGGCGCCATCACCGACGACAAGCGCATCGCCGAATCGCTGCCGACGATCCGCAGGATCGTCGAGGCCGGCGGCCGCGCGATCCTCATGTCGCACCTGGGCCGGCCGAAGGGAGAGCGCGCGCCGAAGTACTCGCTGCGCCCCGCCGCCGAGAGACTCTCGGAGCTGCTCGGACGCGACGTGCGCCTGGCTCCCGATTGCATCGGAGACGAGGTCACCGAGCTCGTGGGGTCGATGCGCGACGGCGACGTCGTACTGCTGGAGAACCTGCGCTTTCACAAGGAGGAGGAGGCGAACGACGAGGCCTTCGCACGCGCGCTCGCGTCGCTCGGCGACGTCTACGTCAACGACGCCTTCGGCACCGCGCATCGCGCGCACGCCTCGACCGAGGGCGTCACGCGCTTCATCGAGGACAAGGGCGCGGGCTATCTGCTGGCAAAGGAGCTGGCGTTTCTCGGCGATGCCGTGCGATCGCCGGAGCGACCGTTCGTCGCGGTGCTCGGCGGCTCGAAAGTGTCCGGCAAGATCGACGTCATCAACGCTCTGCTCGAGACCTGCGACACGATCATCATCGGCGGCGGC
Organism: Kapaibacterium sp. (SeqCode); assembly: GCA_035539855.1. Taxonomy (GTDB): domain Bacteria; phylum Bacteroidota; class Ignavibacteria; order OLB7; family OLB7; genus DATLHO01. Next base: position 3,452 of record DATLHO010000305.1, read on the forward strand.
ATGATGTTCACGTTCTTTCGCGCGCAGGGCAAGGGTGTCGGTAGCTCGCTCGTCGAGGAGGATCGCGTCGAGATCGCACGCGGCATCCTCGAGGAGGCCGCCCGGCGCGGGCGCACGCTGATGCTGCCGGAGGACGTGATCCTCGCCGATCGATTCGCGGCCGACGCGGCGACACGACAGGCGTCGATCGACGAGATCCCCGACGGCTGGATGGGCCTCGACATCGGCCCTGCCTCGAGCGAGCGCTTCGCCGCGGCAATCCGCGACGCTCGCACCGTCGTATGGAATGGACCGATGGGCGTCTTCGAGATGGAGCCCTTCGCCGCCGGCACGCGCGCGGTCGCCGACGCGCTCGTCGAGGCCACCCGCAAGGGAGCGACGACGATCGTCGGCGGCGGTGACTCCGCCGCGGCAATCGCGCAGTTCGGACTCGAGGACGCGGTCAGTCACGTCTCGACCGGCGGCGGCGCCTCGCTCGAGTTTCTCGAAGGCAAGGTGCTTCCGGGCGTCGCCGCGCTCGAGAAATAGCGCGCGATCGACCTACAATCTGGCCGGCGAGTGCGCGATCTTCACTCGTGGACCGTCGTCATCGTAGACCTCGCCGCGAGGGCGGCCCGCCAACCGCGGACGTGTCAACTCGTTATCCGATGAACCCGACGCCGGCGCGCCGCGTCAACCGGTCGCATCGACCACTGGCCAGAACGCATCCGATCCATGGCATACTTCAGCGATCGCTCAGGATACAATCGCTTCTCGATGTTCCCTCCGGTGACCAAGGCGCTCCTGATCGCCAACGTCGCCATCTTCATTCTCGGATTCGTGCCGGGCGGCACGTTCGAGGGTGAGGCCGTTCCGCTCTCGTTCATGATGCGCCTCTACGGCGCGCTGTGGCCGCTGACCATCGAGCTGTTCCAGCCCTGGCAGTACTTCACGTACATGTTCCTGCACGGCGGCTTCGGGCACGTGTTCATCAACATGCTCGTGCTCTGGATGTTCGGCAAGGAGCTCGAGGAGCTCTGGGGCTCGCGGCGGTTCCTCGTCTTCTACCTCGCGTGCGGACTCGGCGCCGGCCTCGTGCATTCGGCGATGACGCTCATCCTCGACAACGGAGGACCCACCGTCGGCGCATCGGGCGCGATCATGGGATTGATGACCGCGTTCGCGTTGATCTACCCGAATCGCGAGATCTACATCTACGGGATCATCCCTCTCAAAGCGAAGTACCTGTTGATGCTCTACGTCGGCATGGACCTGTTCTACACGATCCTCAACGACCCGGGCGACACGGTCGCGCGCACTGCCCACCTCGGCGGCGCGCTGGTCGGCTTCCTCATGCTTCGCTTCGGCGGCAAGATGACGCTCGGCGGCATCTTCGATCGCAAGCGCGTGCAGCCGCCGCAGCGCATGGCGCCGATGCCGCCGCAGGAGCGCGCCCGCGTCATCGACGCGCGGTTCCGGGAGACCGAGCCCGTACGCACGAGCGCTCCGGCTCCGCCGGTGATGAACTTCGGCAACGAGCAGGAGCGCATCGACGCGATCCTCGACAAGATCTCGCACTCGGGCTACCAGACGCTGACCGACGAGGAGAAGGCGATCCTGCTCGAGGCTAGCAAGCGAATGCGCTAGCCGGTCTCCTCGACGGACAATGGTGATCGACGAAAAGGGCCCTACATTGCGAGGGCCCTTTTCTCCTTCTTTCGGATTCGTCATGCATTCCTCCCCTCGCCCCATCGCCCTCGTCCTCGTCGCCGTCATCCTGTTTTCTCCGGTTGCGGCGCGCGCCCAGCTCTGGCAGCGCATCGGCCTGCAGGGAATCGCCGTGAACGCGATTGTACGCAGCGGCTCGACGCTGATCGCATCGGGACCCCAGGCGTTGTACTCGTCGGCCGATGACGGCGCCACCTGGCCGCGCCTCGCGGGCTTCGGCGGATTCCGGCACCTCGAGACCGACGGCGAGGGACTCGTCGTGGCGGCCTCGACGACGATTCTCGCGATCTCGACCGACGCGGGCGCGAACTGGACGCTGCTGCGCGACGCTGCGCTGCGCGACTCGCTCGGCGTCATCTGGGAGCACGCGGTGCTGCCGGACGGCGCCATCGTGCTCGGAACGACGACCGACGTGCTCGTCTCGAGCGATCGTGGCGCGTCGTGGCAGGCGAGGAACACGGGACTTCCGGCCGGATCGCCGCACGTCGGTGCGCTCGCGGTCACGCCCGACGGCGGTCTCGTCGGTGGCACGCAGGGGATCCTCGGCGGCAACGTCTACCTCTCGACCCCGGGCGTCGGCGAGTGGCTTCAGATCTTCACGAAGCCGCAGACGCAGACCGGTGAGCCGACCGCGGTCTTCGCGACGGCACAGGGGACGATCCTCGCCGCGATCTCCGAGCGCGGCATCATCCGCACCGACGACGAGGGCGCGACGTGGACCGATGCGACCGCCGAGATCGACGGTCGCGAGACGATCTACGCGTTCGAGGCGAACGGCGGCGAGCTCTTCGCCGTCACGTCGTTCGGCCGCCTGCTCGCCTCGCTCGACGACGGCCGCACGTGGACGCTCGCCATGCCGTACGGCCTCGCGCCCGGCGGCGCGCAGTCGTTCCTCGCGCTGGGACCGAACCACTATCTCGCCGGCACCAGCAGCGGTGTCTTCGAGCTGCGCGGCCCGGCAGGCGCCGACGACGACGCGACGGCCTCGGTGCACGGCGTCCGTCTCGCCGTTGCCCCGGTTCCGTCGCACGACGGCGCGCTGCGACTGATGCGGTCCTCCGCGACCGGATCGGCCCGTTATGAAGTGATCGACGGCCTTGGTGGAATGGTCCGCTCCGGCTCGTTCGAAAACGGCAGTACCGAGGCGCGCATCGAGGGACTCTCGAGCGGCAGCTACATCGTGCGCCTCATCGAGGGCGGCGAGACGTCCGCGACGCGCGCCGTGGTCGCGCGATAGGAGCTGGTCCCGCGAGCGGGGACGACACTATCGCCCACGACGAATTCCGCCCCGCCGGGCATGAGCCCGCGGGGCGGTCGATGTTTTTCGCCGAAGCGATCCGAGTGCTTGGCGGCGGCGTCCGCGCTGCGCATCATGCGACCTCAGCGGGATGGCCGGCTACGGCCGTACGATTTGTGACGACCGGCCGGGTCTGGGGACGAGGAAATCCCTCCGGCGGACGTGCGGGATTTCCAATCTTTGCCGATTCGATTCAGAGGAACAAGGCGACCATGACATCATTCGATCTTCCGATCATCGGTCAGGGCACCGGCGTCATCGCCGAGCAGCCGATCGCCACCGCGCCGTTTCGCCGCCGCCAGACTCGGCGGGTGATGATCGGCGACGTGCCTGTCGGAGGCAACTCGCCGATCTCGGTTCAGACGATGACGAAGACGAAGACGGCCGACGCGGCCGCGACGATCGCGCAGATCAAGCGCTGCCAGGAGGCGGGCGTCGACATCGTGCGCGTGACGGTCAACGACCGCGAGGCCGCCGACGCGATGGCCGAGATCGTGCGCGGCTCGGAGATCCCCATCGTCGCCGACATCCACTTCAACCACGTCTTCGCGCTCAAGGCGATCGAGGCCGGCGTCGCCAAGGTGCGCATCAACCCGGGGAACATCGGCTCGCTCGAGCGGATCCACCAGGTACTCGGCGCGGCGAAGGAGCGCGGCACGCCGATCCGCATCGGCGTCAACTCCGGCTCGCTCGAGGAGGACATCCTCGAGAAGCACGGCTACCCGACCGCCGAGGCGCTCTTCGAGTCCGCGATGCGCCACGCGGGCATCTGCGAGGACTTCGGGTTCAGCGACGTGATCATCTCGGTGAAGTCGACCGACGTGCGCCTGATGATCGAAGCCTACCGACTGATCGCCGAGCGCACCGATTACCCGCTGCACCTCGGCGTGACCGAGGCCGGCACGACCCGCGTCGGCACGATCAAGTCCGCCGTCGGCATCGGCACGCTTCTCGCCGAGGGCATCGGCGACACCATCCGCGTCTCGCTCACCGACGAGCCCGAGCAGGAGGTCGAGGTCGGCAAGGAGATCCTGCGCTCGCTCGGCCTCGCCTCGCGCGCCGTCGAGATCATTGCCTGCCCGACGTGCGGACGCCTGGAGATCGATCTCTTCAAGGTCACGCGCGAGCTCGAGGAGGCGCTCAAGGGCGTCAAGAAGCCTGTCAAGATCGCGCTGCTCGGCTGCGTCGTCAACGGACCCGGCGAGGCCTCCGAAGCCGACATCGGCATCGCCGCCGGCAAGGGCGTCGGCATTCTCTACCGCAAAGGCGAGGTCATCCGCCGCATCCGCGAAGACGAGATCGTCGCGACGGTGCTGGAAGAGGTGGAGAAGTTTCAGCCTGAGTGATTGTCAGATGTTAGAGGTCAGAGGTTAGATGTCACGAGGCGCGGTGGTGGGCTGGGATTCGAAGTACCACCCGACACGAACGGCGTCACCACGTCATCGTATGTACGAGTGGGTGCGCTGTGAGCCTGATTGAACTCGTATCATCAGAGAGTCGACGTGGAAACGACGGAGAAACACCGCGACCCGTCAATGGTCTTTTGAGGCCGTCGAGGATGAATTGGTGACCGTCGTT
>DATLHO010000306.1:0-15450 GCA_035539855.1 Kapaibacterium sp. (SeqCode)
AGATACTGTCCAGACACGGCCGACGGTATACCCGAATCGAGGTAAAGTCTCTTGCCCCGTAGCGGTAGGGCGGCTACACCTCGTCACGACTATCGTTTGCACAGTGGGTGTCATCACACCTATCTTGAGTCCGATGATTGACGATGCTTTATGATCCATGATGAACAGGAGACGACCATGATGAACGTTGACACCGATCCGACCCGCAGCGGCCTTCAGTGCGAGGTCCAGCAGACCCGACCCTTTGCGAGCCTCGAACAGGAGGCGATGCTCAACATCGTGCGAACCGCGGCGGTGCTCGAGCACCTGCATGCGGAGACCTTCCGCCGGCACGGCATCACCGCGACGCAGTACAACGTGCTGCGGATTCTCCGCGGCGCAGGCGCCGCGGGACTCTGCCGCAATGACGTGCGCGATCGCCTGATCGCACAGGTGCCCGACGCAACGCGACTGCTCGACCGCATGGAGTCGATGGGACTGGTGACCCGGTCGCGCGACCTCGGCGACCGCCGTCAGGTCAACGCGACGATCACTGAGCGCGGCCTCGAGCTCCTCGCCGCGCTCGCCGAACCGGTCGCCGAAGCGCACCGCCGCTACCTCGGCCACATGACGCCGGAGGAGCTGCAGGCGCTCATCGAGCTCTCGACCAGGGCACGACAAGGGTGTCCCGATGTGGCGAGCGAACGGAGGGAGCCATGAACCGCAACGAATTCATCAAAACCGCACTGGCGGCCACGGGGGTCATGTCGATGACATCACTCAGGACGATGGGCGAGGCCCTGCGCCGCGAGGGGCCGCTGATGCCCGTGCTCTTCATCGGCCACGGCTCGCCGATGAACGGAATCGAGAACAACCTCTTCAGCGCGTACTGGGAGCAGCTCGGTCGAGAGCTTCCGGTGCCCCGCGCGGTGCTGGTCGTCTCCGCCCACTGGCTGACGCGTGGCACCCACGTGACCGCCATGGAACAGCCGAAGACGATCCACGACTTCGGTGGATTCCCGCGCGAGCTCTTCGAGGTTCAGTATCCGGCTCCCGGCTCGCCCGAGGTCGCGACCGAGACGCAGACGATGATCACGAGCACGGCGGTCGGACTGGACCACGACTGGGGTCTCGACCACGGGACCTGGTCGATCGTGCGGCGGATGTACCCCGAGGCAACGATCCCGGTGCTGCAGTTGAGCATCGACTACGCGCAGCCGCCGCGATATCACTACGAGCTCGCGCGCGAGCTCGCGGGATTGCGCCGAAAGGGCGTGCTGATCATCGGCAGCGGCAACATGGTGCACAACCTCCGGATGGTCGAGTTCGACAGGATCGACGAGCCGGGATTCGGCTTCGACTGGGCGCTGGAGATCAACGAGGTCTTCAAGCGGCACATCGCCGCCGGCACGCACGACGCGCTGATCGACTACTCGTCGCTGGGCTCTGCGGCGCGTCTGGCGATCCCGACGCCCGATCATTACTATCCGTTACTGTATACGCTCGGCCTGCAGGAGGCGACCGACGACGTCGGGTTCTTCAACGACCACGCCGTCGGTGGCTCGCTGACGATGACCTCGGTGAGGATCGGGTGAATTCGAAAAGAATTCGTCTCGACAGGTGTAACCGCGCGACCACACGCGAGTCATCCGGCAGTGCGTGGGGCTTCGGCCCTGCCGCGAACAGCCGGAAGGGGTTGATGATTACACCGGAGGGGATGCCGGTGCTCATCGGTCCGGCCAGATCGGGCGCCTCCAATTCATTGGGGGCGCCCGGTTCCATTCACGCCCGGTTCATGTCACCGCCAATAAATTCCCGGCTCGATCGACCTCACTAGGCCCGGACCCCAGCTCCGGCGCCCGTTCCGCAATCCTTCACGATCCGAGACTCGATGAGGAATTTCCTACTCGGCACCGCGCTCGCGGCCGCCTCGCTCACGATCGCCGCGGCTCCGGCCTCCGCTCAGACTCTTCCGACCAGCGAATCGCATCCGGTCGCCTGCGGCATGCAGACGGTCGAGGCAACCGACCACACCATCGCCCTCGAGAACACCCGTCGCAACGATCCGCGCCTGTTCGCCATGATGAGCGAGCGCGCCTCCGGCAAGTCGACGCTGCGCCTTCAGAGCAGCGGCGAGATCGAGGAGACCTTCTTCGTCCTCAACAACGCAACGCGCCAGTACGACCTGGTCAGCGCCGTGCTCGTCTATGATGGCATCCTTGCCCGCGTCTGGATCGACGTCCGCGACACCACGCGCGTGCGCCCGGGCTCGGCGCAGGTCCGCACGCTCGTGCGCGCGCTCGACACGGCAACGGCCGCCGGCTCGCACGATCCGTCGAAGGGAATCCTCGCCAACGACATCGAGCTCTTCGGCGCGCCGCCGACGCAGCTGCAGATCGAGGGGAAGACGGACTTCCTGCTGACCGACATCAAGGAGGCGATCCAGGGCGGCTTCATCGCCGGGTACTTCTCGCCGCAGGATCAGACGCAGGCGGCCGGATCGAACATGCGGAACATCCTCTACATCGATTCGCGCGAAGGCCTCGCGAGCACGACCAGCCTGCTCAACACGATCGCTCACGAGTTCCAGCACCTGATTCACTTCGCGCGCCGCCGCACCAGCGAGCTGTTCTTCAACGAGGGCTGCAGCGAGGTCGCGAGCATCCTCAACGGCTACTGGAACCGGACGAACAACGGATACATGGCGAACACGAACGTCGACCTGCTGACCTGGCCCAGCGGCTCGACCGACGGCAGCCTGCTGCTGGCGACCTATGAGCGCGCGATGACCCTGACGCACTTCCTGCACGAGCAGTACGGCGTTCGCTTCCTCTACGAGTTCGTCGGAAGCTCCGCCAAGGGACTCGCCCGCATCGATGACGGACTGACGAAGACCGGACTCGCCAGCGACGTCGTCAACGCAAAGGCGGCGCTGCGGGCCTTCGCGGTCGCGAACTACCTGCAGACGAGCTCCGATCCGGCCTACGGTTACCAGTTCAAGGTCGGCTCGCGCAAGCCGACGCTCGGCGCCTCGTACGTCACCGAAACGCTGCCGGCGACCGGCACCGTCCAGCTCAAGCGCTACGGCACGACGTACATGCAGATCGCCGCGGGCGCGCAGACGGTACGCTTCTCGGCCGCCGGAGACTTCCGCGTCATGGCCATGATCTACACCTCCGGTGCGCTGCAGATCCGCGAGCTCGCACCGGACGAGTCGGCGACGATCGGATCCGACGGCGCCGGTGATCGCGTCGTGCTCGCGATCGTCAATCTCGCCGGAGCTGTCAACGACGTCACCTGGACGGCGAGCCCCGCGACGACCTCCGCCGTCGACGACGTCACCGGCGCCTCGACCACGCTGCGCATTGCCGCGGTCGCACCGAATCCCGTCGTCGAGCGCGCGACCGTGACGTTCACGGTCGCCGATCGCGATCCCGTCTCGCTGGAGCTCATCGACGCGCGCGGACAGAGCGTCCGAACGCTCCTCGCGCCGACGACGCTCGATGCCGGAACGCACGAGCTCGTGCTCGACGCCTCCGGACTTCCCGCCGGCTACTACATGGCGGCCATCCGACAGGGTGAGCGGGTCGCGACCCATCTCGTCGTCGTGACGCGGTAGGCTCGATCGAATCGCAACGAAGCGCGGGGGGCGCGGCAACTGCCGCGCCCCCCGCGCCGTTTCTACGAGCGAGGCCCCGTCCCGATGATCGGGACGGGGCCTCGCGTTGTGTGTGTTCGCGTCGAGGTCGTCTAGCGCACGACCATCATCGAGCCGCCGATCGCCGCGCCGCCGATGCGGAGCTCGTAGCGATAGACGCCCGCCGCGAGCGTGCTCGCGTCGATCGTCGCGGCGTTCGTTCCGGGCTCGCGACGGCCGAGCTCGCGTCGATCGACGACCTCGCCGCTGGCGCCGTAGAGCGCAAGCGTCGCGTCGCCGGCGATCTGCTGCGACCAGCGGATCTCCGCCCTCGTCGAGACGGGGTTCGGGAACAGACCGATCATGCGCAGACCCGACACTTCGCCGGGAAGCGTGATCCCGGCGATGGCCGGGCGGTACGAGAAGATCGCGTCCGACTGATCCGACGGCGAGCCGCCGGTGCCGGTGATCATCAGCTTCAGCGAGTTCGACACGGTCTCGAGCAGGCGCGGCACGCGCCAGCCGTACGATGCCGGCGTCGCCGGGATGCCCTGGGCGATCGTGCGCGTCCACGTCGTGCCGCCGTCGGTCGACAACTGGATGTCGAGCGTCGCGACGTCGTTCGACTGCCACGTGATCGTCACCGAGTCGCCCTCTGTCCACATCACGTCGGCGGTGTTCGGCGAGAGCACCGTGATCGCGGGAACCGGGCGCGGCGAGATGACGAACGAGGCGTCGGAGACGTCCTCGGTCCCGCCGCCGGTCACGCGCACGAGCGCCTGCTGCGTCGGCGTCGCCGGTACGGTCCAGCTGTAGATGCCGGAGGCCGACGTCGCGGTGCCGATCGGCGTCCACGTCGCGCCGTTGTCGATCGACAGATCGATCGAGACGTTCGCGGTGAAGTCGCGCGCCAGCCACGTGATCGACACGGCGGAGTCGACCATCAGGTTCTCACCGCCGTTCGGATACAGGATCGTGATGCTCGGCACGATCGCACGCTTGATCTCGAAGCTCCTGTCGGAGTCATCGTAGAGTCCGCCGCTCGAGACGCGCACGCGGTAGCCGGTGCCCGGCGCCGGTGCGGTCCAGGTGAACGATGCGGGCACCGCCGGAATGCCGGTCGCGCCCGGGATCGCCCGCCAGCTCGCGCCGCCGTCGCTGGTGTACTCAAGGTTCACGGTGCCGACGAGCGCCGACGTCCAGTTGATCGTGATCGGATCGCCCGAGGTGTAGACCTCACCGCCGTTCGGGCGCAGCACGCGCACCGACGCGACCGGCGTGACGATCGAGAACAGACCGGTCTCGGCGATGATCGAACCGCCGACCTCGACGATCCGAATCTTGCCGCTCGGCGTCACCTGATTCGGAACGGTCCACGTGAAGCTCGAGCGCAGCGCCGGGATGTTCGAGGCAATCCGCTGCCACGAGCCCGGCGTGCCACCGGTCGGACTGTACTCGATGTTCACCGTGTTGACCCGGTTGGCTCCCCACGTGATCTCGTAGCTCGACCCGGCCATCAGGATCTCGCCCTGTGCGGGCGTGTAGATCGCGATGCCCGGAGCCTCCATGATCTCGAACGTGCCGTTGCTCGCGTCGCCGAGCATCTCACGTCCCTCGACGATCAGTCGCACGCGCGCCAGCTTCGTCGGGAACGCCGGCGGCGTGAACGTGTAGGACTCGGATCCCGAGGAGATGCCGGTGGCGATCGTCTCCCAGTTGACGCCGTTCGATGTGTACTCCAGTCGCAGCGGCGTCTCGTTGATGAACGCATCCCACGTGACGGTCACCGGCTGGCTCTGCTCGTACTTCTCGCCGCCGTTCGGTGAAGTGATCGTCAGTGCGGTCGAGAGGATCGAGAACGTCGCGGCCGAGCGCTCGGTGAACTGCGGCTGCTCCGCATTGACGATGCGCACGAGCGCCTGTGTCGTCGGCGTGTTCGGCACGATGACGCGCAGGCTGTCGATGAACGCGCGAACGCCGTTGGCCAGCGTCAGCCACGTCGTCCCGTTGTCGGTCGAGTACTCGACGTTCAGCTTGTTGACGCGATTGACCGACCAGTGCACCCACTCGGTCTCCCCGACGAACCACTGCTCGCCACCGTTGGGCGAGAGCAGGTTCATCGACTTGCGGATCGAGAACGTTGCGTTCGACACGTCGCTGACCGGCTTGGCCAGCATCCGCACGCGCACCAGCGCCTGCGTCGTCTGCGCGGCCGGGACGATCCAGTTGTAGCTATTGATCGCCGGCGAGTTCGCCGACGTCAGGTTCGTCGCGATCTCGGTCCAGCTCGCACCGTTGTCGGTCGAGTAATCGAGCGCGACCAGGGCACCGAACGGAATGTCCGTCGACATCCAGCGGATCGAGTAGTTGTCCGACTGGAAGAGGATCTCTCCGCCGTTCGGCGCGACGATCGTGACAGTCGGCTGGAACAGGCTGAACGTGCCGGAGGTATCGCCCTCGACCGCGCTGGCGCTGTTCATCACGCGGAACATCGCCCGCGTCGTCGCGATGTCGGGGGTCGTGTACGACCCGGACCAGGTCCCGGGGGTAAGGTTGTAGTTGCCGATGATGCTCCAGGTCGCACCGCCATCGGTCGAGAAGTCGATGTGCACCGGCATCGAGCGGTTGAGCGTGAACTGGAACGGAACCGATGCGCCGCCGAGATACGTCTCGCCGCCGACCGGCCGCGTCATGACGATGCCGCCGCCGTTGAAGCCGCCTTCATCGGCGCCGATGTCCGGCGCGGTCGTGTTACGGGTGTTGCCGTCGAAGTCGGTCGGCACCGTCGCGATGTACGCTCCGGCCGATTCCACCGGCGTCGCACGGATCACGTCGATGTGCAGGTCACCGGTCGAGGGGGAGATGTACTGCGGGTTGCCGCTGATGCTCGCCGTCTCGTTCGGTGCCGCCGCCGCCTTGAACGCCGTCAGCGAGTTGTAGAAGACGCCGTTGTAGTAGGCGACGTTCGCTGCCGTCGTGTTGATCTCGAAGAGGTTGTTGTTCGACGTCCACCCGGTGGGGTTCGCCACGTACAGCGCCACGCCGGAGGTCGACCACGTCGAATGGTAGATGTTGTTCCGGTGGTTGATCGTCGCGGTGCCGCTGTTGTTGAGGAACAGCAGGTAGTAGTAGCTGCCGCTGCCGGCAAGGGAGAAGCTGTTGTGCTGGATCGCGACGTTCGACGACGTGTTGGTCACCGACACGTAGAGGCCGTAGAACGTCGTCGTGGTCGCTCCGCGGTCGTTCGCGATCATGTTGTTGACGAACCGCGGCGACGAGCTGTTGGTGTTGTTGTCGCCGAAGTAGGTGATCGCGTAGATCGTCTCCGACGTCTGCGCCGTCTGCAGACCGTAGATCTTGTTCCCCTCGATCGCGACGTTGTTGCTGTTGCCGAGGGGGCTGGCGAGCTGCTCGTTGATGTAGATGCCGTAGACCTGCGAGAACGTCGTGCCCGAGGTCGTCGTCATGCGCACGGTGTTGCCCCGAACGAGCGTGCCGTGGTTGTGGTAGCTGATGAAGATGCCGTAGCAGGCGGCCTGGACGTTGCCGAAGTTGACGACGTCGTTGCCGATGACCCGCGTGCCGATGTTCGGGGTCGTCGTCGATCCACCGTAGATGTAGATCGCACGGAAGCCGCGATACGTTCCGCTGAGATCGCCGACCAGGTTGTTCTGGATCAGGTTCGAGTCGTTGCCCGAGGCGGCCGTCGTCTGCCCGACGAACACGGTCATGCCGCCGAGCGTCAGGCTGAGTCCGCCGGTGCCGTTGGCCGACTGCAGCGTCGCGTTCTTGATGACGTTGTAGTCGGCGTCGTTGCGGAGCCAGATGGTCGCGCCATATGTCGTGCTCGTCTGACGCAGCAGCATGTCGCGCGACGTGCCGCCGGTCGAGTTCGAGCCGTCGATGATGTAGTACTTGCCGCCGTCGATCGCGAAGATCGCGGTGCCGTCACTCGTCGAGCCGGCGATCGTCACCGTCGCGCCGGAGGCCGGCTTGAACGTGACCGTGTTCGTCGAGCTCATGCCCGTGACGGCCGGAAGGACGTAGCCTCCGGTCGGAGGCGCATAGGTGCCGGAGCTGATCAGGAACGTCAACGGCCCGTTGACGCCGTTGGCGACCAGTGCCGTGATCGCGGCATCGATCGTCGCATAGTCGCCGCCGGTGCCGATGGTCTTCGTTCCGCTGAGCTGCGCAAACGCGAGCGTCGGCAGCAGCGCGAGCAGGAACACGACGGATCGCATCCGCCGCAGTATCCGTGGAGTGAAGCCGGTAGAGAAGAGCATGGAGGGTTCCACCGTGTATGGTGAGGGAAAGAGTGTCGGTCGAACGGTCGGAATGAGGCAGGCGAATCGCCGGGCAACGCGCGCCCTCGACGCACCGCTACGCCCGCTCGGGAGGAGACACGGCCCGAAAGGTAAACAAAGGTAAATATGTCCGGCGGAACCTGGCGGTGTTTTCTTGCCGGGGGGCCTGAGGGGCGGCATCCGGCGCGTGGTCGCGGCGCGTCCCCGTGCTACAGGAGAAGCTGGGTTCTCAGGTAGTCGACGACGAATCCCTGGAAGATCCCCCGCCGGTGCAGCTCGGGCAGATCGTCGAGCGCGACGAGGAGCGTCCGGGCCCGGCTGACGACATAGACGCCACCAGCCTCGAGATCCGGGACGACGATGTCGACGAGCTCGCCGTTGCAGTGGCGAACGACCTCGTCGACGGGACTGAATTCAAGATCTGGCATGACATGTGGGGATTGTCGCGAAACATGCTCGTCGCGACCGGCGACGCATGCGATTCCGGGTCCGTCGCCGGCCCGGTTCTCCGCGGGCCCGGCGCCCGTCCGTCACGGAGCACCCGGCCGGTGAACGTAGAGACTCCGCATTACACGAAGATTACACCGCGGCACACCGGCGCGGGACGCAGAGCTGCGGCCCGTCCTGAAGCGCCGCTCAACAGACACGGGCATGGCACGAAAGAGAGTGTCCTCGGGAATCGCGGGCGTCGACGAGATTCTCCACGGGGGATTCTTCACGAGCTCGAGCTACCTGATCGTCGGCAGCGCCGGCACGGGCAAGACGGTCATGTCGATGCAGTGGCTCGCGGCCGGTGTCGAGGCCGGAGAGCGCACGCTGTTCGTGACCCTCGCCGAGCCCGCGCACAAGATCCGCCAGAACGTCGAGAGCTTCGGCTGGCCGATCGATCGCATCGAGATCGTCGACCTGACGTACGTCGACGAGTCGAGCGGACCGGGCGAGGGTGAGTACGAGATCTTCCCGGCCAGCGACGTCGAGCGCATCCCGACGTGGCAGAACCTCTTTCGCGTCATCGAGGAGCAGCGGCCAAGCCGCATCGTCATCGACTCGCTGACGCAGTTGCGCTACCTCTCGGTCGACGACTACCAGTTCCGCAAGCACCTGATGCGGCTCGTCAACTTCCTCGATCATTGCGGCTGTACCGCGCTGCTGGCCTACGAGCCCGTCGAGCTCGAGCAGGAGGCATCGGTGGCCCTTGCGGTCGACGGGATCATCCGGCTTCGCATGCAGGTCTCGCAGAACCGGGTGATCGGCCTGCGAAGCATGCAGGTCGAGAAGCTGCGCGGCTCGGATTTCATCTCGGGACTGCACCCGTTCCGCATCACGGCCACGGGCATGACGGTCTTTCCCCATCGCATCGAGCTGATCGACCGCACGCCGCCGAGCGAGGACATCCTGTCGACCGGTGTCACGGAGCTCGACGAGCTGCTGGCCGGCGGCATCGAGACCGGCACGACCTCGATGCTCACCGGACCGCCCGGCGTCGGCAAGAGTACCCTCTCGGTGCGGTTCGTCGCAACGGCGGCCGAGCGCGGCTACCCCGGCGTCATCTATGCGTTCGAGGAGTCGATCGACTCGATCCTCCGCCGCAGCCGCAACGTCGGCATCGACGTCGAGCCCCTGCTCGCCGACGGGCGGATGAGGATCGTCCCGGTCAACGCCCTGCAGTTGTACCCCGACGAGTTCCTCTCGATGGTCCGCCGTGACGTCGACGGTGGCGCTCGCGTCGTCTCGGTCGACAGCCTCCGCGGCTACACGCTCGCGATGGAGGAGTTCGGGACGCCCGTCGCGCACCTTCACAACCTCGTGACGCACCTCAACCGCCGCGGCGTAACGACGATGCTCCTCAACGAGGTGGAGTTCATCACCGGAGACCTGCGCGCCACCGATCTCGGGGTAAGCCACGTCGCGGACAACATCGTGCTGATGCGCTATGCCGAGTACCGTAGCTCGGTGATCAAGGTCATCGGGTGTCTGAAGAAGCGGCTGGGCGGATTCCAGCCCGAGCTCCGCGAACTGAAGATCTCGTCCGATGGAATCCATGTGAGCGGGAAGCTGTCGTTCCTCCGCGGCATTCTCTCCGGCATTCCTGCCTTTTCAATCGGCGCCGACGGTGAAACGATCGAGCGGTGATTCGCCGGCCCCGCAGGGCCGGACGCGGGCACACCAACGAAGCGGAGCGGCGACGCCAGTGCATCAGATCGATCTCTATCTCGCCAGTCCGGTCGATCGCCGGCTGCTCGCCGAGTTCCTCACGGGGCTCGGCTATCGCGTCTGCGTCGCCGACCTTTCGGACCCTGCTCCGACCGTGCGTTCGGGTGTGAGCCTCGTCATCGCCGATATCGGCGGCGCCCGGCGCTACGACCGACGCCTGCTCGAGCTCAAGTGGCGCGCGGGACCGTCGTTTCTGCCATTTCTCATCCTATTGTCGGCGACCGCGAAGGGGGAGCCCTGGCTCGCCATGGGCTACGACGACATCGTGCGCCAGCCCATTTCCAAGGTCGAGCTCAAGGCGCGTCTCGAAGCGCTGCTGCGCTACCGGTCGCAGTCCGAGCAGTACCGCGCGGTCTTCGAGGATGCGCTCATCGGCCTCGGGCGCATCGACGCCGAAGGACGCGTCGTGCTCGCGAACACGGCCTTTGCCACGATGCTCGGCTACGACTCGTTCGCCGATCTCGCGAATGCCGGCGCAGCCGCGTCCCGCGTGGCGCCGGCGCCGGAGGAGCTCGAAGCGAGCCTGCAGGAGAACGGGCATGTCGTCGGCCTCGCATCGATCTGGCGCCGGGCCGACGGAGGCAGCTTCCACGCGCTCGAGAACATCAGGCTGGTGCGCGATCCGGAGGGTGACGTGCTGTACTACGAGACGTCGATCGAGGACATCACCGAGCGCGAGCGGCTGCACGCGCTCGAGCGCGAGGCACGACTGCAGGCCGAGACCGCGAGCCGATTGAAGGACGAGTTCCTCGCGGCGGTCTCGCACGAGCTGCGTACGCCGCTGACGGCGATCATCGGGTGGGCGACGATACTGCGTGAGGAGATTCCACCGGACACAACCGCCAGCGAGGGCCTCGAGATCATCGAGCGGCAGGGACGCGCGCAATCCAAGCTCATCGACGATCTGCTCGACATCTCGCGGATCATCACCGGCAAGCTCCGGCTCGAGCTGCGGCGCTTCGACATTGCCGAGGCGATCAACGCCGCCATCGAGGCGATCCGTCCATCCGCCGAGCTCAAGGGTGTGCGACTGGTGGCGAGCGTCGAGCCCGGTGTCGGCATGATGACCGGCGATGCGGCGCGGCTGCAGCAGGTCGTCTGGAATCTGCTGTCGAACGCCGTGAAGTTCACCGCCTGCGACGGTCTGGTGGAGCTGAGGCTCGAGCGCGTCGACGGCGCGATCGAGATCGTCGTGTCGGACACGGGCGAGGGCATCAGCGCGGACTTCCTGCCCTACGTCTTCGATCGGTTCCGCCAGGCCGACGGCCGCACGACACGGCGCCATGGCGGTCTCGGCCTGGGGCTCGCGATCGTCCACAATCTGGTCGGCCTGCACAACGGAAGCGTCCGCGTCGAAAGCGGCGGCAGGGGCCACGGGGCGCGCTTCACCGTGCGGTTGCCGACGACGTTCGATGCGTCTGCGCCCGCATCGGCCGACGGCGCCACCGCGACGACGACCCCACGGCGCCCGTCCCTCGACGGACTCGATGTCCTCGTCGTCGACGACGATCCGGACACGCGGTCTCTACTCCGCAGCGTACTTGCGCGCAGCGGGGCGCGCGTTGCGACCGCGTGCGACGTCGCGGAGGCGTTGGTGCACCTCGACGCCGCAACGCCCGATGTCCTGGTTTCCGACATCGGTATGCCCGGGCGTGACGGCTTCGAGCTGATCCGCGAGGTGCGCGCCCGCCTGGGCGCCGGCATCCCCGCTGTCGCGGTCACCGCGTACACGCGCGGCAGCGATCGCGACCGTGCTCTGGAAGAGGGTTTTCAGGCGTTCGTCGGCAAGCCGATCGAGCCCGATGCGCTCGTCGAGGTCGTCGCCGGTCTCACCGGACGCGGCCGGCGGACATGATCGCCGTCGGGGACCGTGAGAGCAGGGCCGAGAGGGCGGTCGGCATCGAGGGTTGAAACGAGAACGGCCGGTCCATCGATCGATGGGCCGGCCGTTCGCCATTTGCCATGTCCGTCAAAGCCTACCCGCAGGTCACCGTCTGCTCGACGACTTCCTTGACGACGTTGCCATTGGCGTCGATCGAGATGCGCAGCTTGATCGTGACCGTGAACGTACAGCCGTCGTCACGCGTGACACGAATGTGCAGCGTACCGGTCCAGCCGCCGAATCCATCCTCGTCGAAGCGCTGGTTGCCGTTGTCCGTGAAGACCACGTGGTAGTTGCTGCCGCTTGCGCCGGTCACCCACTCGTTGGCCTTCCAGCTGTATGCGACACCGTTGCCGCGCACGACCTGGTGATAGTTGACATCGAATTCGAGGATCTCGTTACCACAGCAATCGCTGCTGACGGCGATGGGGAACGTGAACCGATCCGGCACTGCCTTGCCGAATCCGTCCGAACTGCTCGACGACGTCGGCGACTCCGGCGCGCATGCGGAGACGAAGACCATGAGAAGGGTGGCTGCGAGAAGAGAGAGTTTCATGAGGTCCCCAACTGGAAAGGATGTGCGAGGACGGCTCCGCCTGCCCATTGTTATTGGCGGAGTGCGCCATCGCGTGAGCGAGGCGAAATGTCGAAGGGAATGCGCCGGCGTGAGCCCCGCACGAGCGCGCGGATACTCGGGGACATCAATGCGAGGTCCGTACGACGCCGAAAGCGAAGGGGGAGAGGGAGGGGGTCCTGTGGGTGGACGAACATACGTCGCGCGCGCGCCGCATCCAAGAGTCCGTGCATGTCGGCCGACGATTTATCTCGGAGCTTGGGCTCGACGCGCCGAACTCCGAAGCATTGCTGGCGACCCTGTGTCCCGATGCGCAAAACCGCATTTAAATCAGCAATGCCGGGCGTCGAAATTGCCGTGAATTGATCGTTCCGTCCCCGCAAATGGGTTCGGGCACGGTTCCGGTAAGAACTACAGGAACGAGTGCAATGGGGGACTGGTCATGAGCCAGTCGTTGTGAAACCGAAGGACTGAGGTGAGGTAATGAAGCGGAATCGTCTGAAGGAGATCATCGCTCTCGCGGTCTGTGCGTGCACGCTCGCGGGAACGGCGGCGACGGCACAGGAGAGCTCGTCGGCATATACGGTCGGGTCGCTCGAGGCCTATGACGGATCGTTCGTCGTCAATCGCTTCGGCCTGCGCGACGGTCGGCTCGTGGCGTACGGTCGGCTCGTTCCGTCGGACATGTCGAGCAGCTCGTCGTTCGACGCGTCGGCGCTCGGCAACTGGACCGGCATCGGCACCGGCTACGGCGAGAGCGGCCGCGAGTCGCGCTCGACGATGGTCAGCGACAACGACGGACCGGTCTCGATGAGCCTCGTTCGTCCGTCGGATGACGTGCGCGGACTCGACGTTCGATTCGGTCCGACCAGCGGTAACGATCGCGTCGCGACCGGCATCGACGTTCGCATGGGTCCGACCAGCGGCAACGACCGCACGACGATCGATGCGAGCATGGGCGCCACGAGCGCGAACGACCGCACGACGATCGATGCGAAGATGGGCGCCACGAGTGCGAACGATCGTTCGGCGATCGATCTGAAGTTCGGTCCGACCAGCGGCAACGACCGCGTTGCGTCACCGGACGCGATCGATCTGAAGTTCGGACCGACCAGCGCGAACGATCGCACGCGGATCGACGCCGACTTCGGCGCGACCAGCGGCAACGACCGCACGACGATCGACGCCGAGCTCGGCGCGACGAGTGCGAACGATCGCACCACGCTCGATGCGAGCATGGGCGCGACCAGCGGCAACGATCGCGTTGCCTCCGGCATCGACGTGCAGATGGGCGCGACCAGCGGCAACGACCGCACCGCGCTGAGCCTCTCGTCGTCGAGCGAGGTCGTCGTTCCGGTGACGATCGTGAGCGCGTCGTGTGATGCGGTCAGCCTGTCGTTCGCTGGCAGTGAGTCGGTCGTCGTGTCGGCGTCGCCGAGCAGCAGCGACGACGTCCGCAGCACGCTGTGTGCTGTGGCCGACGCCCGCGAGAGCGCGCTCGTCTCGACGCATCTCAATCGCCTGATCGGAGAGTAACCCGGTATCGGGTGAGAATCGATTGCGGACAGACAATGCGGGCCTGGCGAGATTCGCCAGGCCCGCATTCATGGTGTTGAACCTCCAGTCGCTCATTCCGTCGCGCGCGCTGCGTCAGCGTGCGATCGTCACGGTTTCGACGAGGATCTCGTAGCCGATGTCGGCGCGCACCGCGTACGTGCCGGATGGCAGGTCGTCGCCGTCGAGCTCCACAGGGTGGCGTCCGGCGAGCAACGGTCCGTCGTGAAGCACGCGGACGCGGCGACCGCTCATATCGAAGACCGAAATGCGCGCCGTCTGCTCGCCCCGCGGCAGCGTGAGCCAGAGCGTCGTCACCGACGGGGTCGGGTTCGGAAACGGTGCGGTCAGCGACGCTCGCGGCGTCGGCGCCGTCATCTCCACCGCGGAGGCCAGTCCCACAATGCCGAGCGTGACCGTGCCGGTGTATCCCTGACCGTCCTGGGCCATGGTCACCGTGACGGCGCTCTTCGTCGCGATCCCGTTGTAGATCCCGTCCTGGGTGTTCTTCGTGGGGTTGGCTCCCTTCGCGCTGTACGGCTCGCGTGTCGTGTGAATGAGATCGCCGAGCTCCTGCGGGAAGAAGAGCTGCGAGGTGACGTACGTCGACTGATTGAAGCGCACCTTCATGTGCATGTGGTTCGCGCGCCCCGGGTACCAGCCGGGGAAAACCGTATCGAACGTCGCGACGCCCTGTGCGTTCGTCAACTGGATTCCGCGCATGAAGTCCTCGCCACGCATGTCGCCGGCGGGCTGATTGTAACCCGAGTACAGGCCGAGCGCATCACAGTGCCACAGGTCGACGATCGCGTTGCCGATCGGCAGGCACTCGTCGACGTTGACCACACCGATCGACAGCCGGAACGGCACACCACCCCGACTTTCGGTGATGTCCGACCGCACCTGATTCGCGTCGAAGTAATAGGGTCCCTCGGTGACCGAAGGTGTCAGCACGCAATCGACGGCGCTGAGATCGAGCGTGGCGCCCGATGCGGTCGTTGCGAGCGCGACGTTCGACAGCCATGACGTGCCCGCGAGCCCGCCGATTCCGGCGAGACCGAGGCGCTTGAGCATGTCGCGCCGATTCAGTGGGGCGTGGCGCATTCGTATGTCCTCGTATCGGTGAGTCGCAGCGGTGTTCATTGCGAACACGGCCGTCGTGGAAACGGCCGTCGCTCCAAAAGCGACTCCCGTGCCGAGAGTTTGTTTCGCGCCGCCTGACTGAATTCAACGAAACGAAACGGGCCCGGCAGAATGCCGGGCCCGTCTTCTCTACTGTGTGCTGGTCGTCGCGGAGCTTATCCGA
>DATLHO010000307.1:0-3635 GCA_035539855.1 Kapaibacterium sp. (SeqCode)
CCCCTCCTCCCCCCATGCTGCCGCCCGTGACGCCACCGCCGCCCATGCGCCTGGCCAGGATGCCCGCGAGAATCTGGGGACCCAGCGTCTTCAGCAGCATGTTGAGAATGCCCGCCCGCTGCGGACCGCTGGAGTTGCCGAACATCTGTGAGAACATCTGCGGAAACGGTGGCGTCTGCTCGCTGCGGAACGCGTCGGCTAGGCCGCCGCGAATGACCTGCGGCGGCGCCGTGCGCGCGACCTGGTCGTAGTCGTCCTCCACCCCGTCGTTGGGCGTGCCGTCGCGGTATCGCTCGAGGATGCTCCCGATCTGTCCCATCCAGTCCATCGTCTGCCTCCGTAGCTGTTCGTGGGTGGTCTGCGTGCGCGGCGCCGCCGTCGGGACCGGCGAGGCGATGGCGGCAAAGGGCATGCCGCGGGGACTTCGGCTATCGGACCGAAAGGCTACATTGTCTCGGTTCACTCACGCACCGCGGAGACGAAAGGCACCATGGATTCACTGCGCATCCGAACGCTCGACGAGTGCACGCTCGATCAATGGCGATCGCTCGACGGGCGTGCGCCGGCCGACGAAACTCACCGGCGGCATGTCGACGACCTGCTCGAGCGCCGTGACGAGCTCGACGAGAGAACGTTCCTGATCGCCTTCGACGGCGATCGCGTCGTCGGTCGTCTCGTCGGTCGCTTCCTCGACCTGATCACCTGGTCGATCGTCGAGCTGACGACCCTGGAGCCGGTGGCGCCGGAGATCGACGCGGCTCTCGTCGGCTCGCTCAACGAGTCGTTCAACACCGAGCGCGTGCGGATCATCGTCAGTGATCGCGAGCGCGACCGCCGCAAGCGCACCGCGCTCGAAGGCGCGGGCTTCAGCATCGCCCTTTCGAAGTCCCTGTTCCGTCGCGACCTCGCCGACTATCGCACACCATACACCGACCCGATGCGCTATCCGACGCTCGAGGAGGTGCCGCGGGAGCGCTTCGAAACAGTGCTCGAAGCGGCGCACATCGGCGACCCGCTCGAGGAATCCGCCGTCGACGAGCGATCCGCGCTCGAGGCCTATATCAGCCTGGCGGGTCCGGCGTTCGAGGCTCGCCGGTGGCGCCTCGCCGAGCTCGACGGCGTCGCGGTCGGCGTCGTGCTGCCGCAGATCTACCCCGACATGCCGACGCTAGGCACGCTCTTCCACATCGGCATCCTCCCGGAGTTCCGCGGCCGCGGCCTCGGTCGGATTCTTCACGCGAAGGGTCTCGAGCTGCTCGCCGACGAGGTCGGCACCTACGTTGGATCGACGCACGTCGCCAACGCGCCGATGATCCGCGTCTTCGAGCGCAACGGCTGCCAGCGCACCACGACCCAGCACATGTACGCGCCGTAACGGCAACTCAATCCTCCCGGAACTGACATCGGTCAAGGCAGCGTCCACGCGCAGCGGCGACCTTGCGTCAGACGTCGACGACCGCCGGCCGGCCGTCGCGGCGCCATACCATCCGGAGGCTGCCATGACAGCGCGCGAGCTCACGGCCGATCAGCTCTATCGCCCCTGCAATCCCATCACGCTTGACGACCCGACGAACGGGCATCCCGGCGCAGAACCGTTCATCGCGCACGAGCGCGCGATGGACGCCGTGCGCTTCGGCTCCGGCATGCGTCACGATGGCTACAACATCTTCGCGCTCGGTCCATCCGGCACGGGGAAGTTTTCGATGATCCGTCGCTACCTGCTCGAGCGCGCATTGCACGAGCCTGCTCCCGACGACTGGTGCTACGTCAACGACTTCTCCGAGCCGACCCGCCCGCGCACGCTGAGGCTGCCCGCGGGCACCGGGCAGATCCTGCGCGACGACGTCCGGCGAGCCATCGACGAGCTGCGCGCGGCGATCCCGTCGGCGTTCGACAGCGACCGTTACCGCGCCGCCCGCGCCGGAATTCTCGAGGAGATCAAGGGCCGCCAGGCAGCGCAGCTGGCGGAGATCGAGCGCCACGCCGCGGAGCACGACATCGGCATGCTGCATTCTCCCGGCGGCATCGCCTTCACCGCGCTCGTCGACGGCGAGGAGCTCAGCCAGGAGCGCTTCGAGACGCTTCCGAAGGAGGAACAGGCGAGGATCACCGGAGCATTGGAGACGGTGCATCGCGAGATGCACGAGATGATGATGCAGATCCCGGCATGGGAGCGCGAGGGGCGCGAAAAGATCCGAGCGCTCGACGCGACAACGACGGTCGGCGCCGTGGGCACGCTCCTCGACGAGCTGCGTGCCCGCTATGCGACGCATCCCGGCGTCGTCGCCTACCTCGACGATGTGCAGGCCGACGTCATTGAAAACGCCGCGGAGTTCCGCGCGCCGCGCGAGACGCCGCTGGCGCCGCTGATCGAAGCTGCGCAGGGTCGCTCCGCCGCGGACGCGTTCTTCCGTCGATACTCGGTCAACGCCCTCGTCACGAGCTCCGCCGAGGGCGGAGCGCCGGTCGTCGTCGAGGACCTTCCGACGCTGCAGAACATCGTCGGCGGCATCGAGCATCTCTCGCACATGGGATCGCTCGTCACCGACTTCAGTCTGATTCGCTCCGGCGCGCTGCACCGCGCCAACGGCGGCTACCTTCTGCTCGACGCCCAGAAGGTGCTGACCCAGCCGTTCTCGTGGGAGGCGCTCAAGCGCGCGCTGCGAGCCCGGGCGATCCGTCCGGAGTCGGGCTCGGAGATGCTCGGCATCGTCAGCACCACGTCGCTGCACCCGGAGCCGATCGAGCTCGACGTCAAGGTCGTGCTGGTCGGCGAGGCAGAGATCTACTATCTGCTCTGCCGGCTCGACCGCGAGTTCGGCGAGCTCTTCAAGGTGGCGGCCGACTTTGATGACCAGGTCGAGCGAACGCCCGAGGCGGAGCTACGCTTTGCCTGGTACATCTCGTCGGAGGCAGGGCGCGAGCAGCTACTGCCGTTCGACGCGGGCGCGACCGCGCGCGCCATCGAACAGCTCGTGCGCGCCAGCGGTTCGGCGGACCACCTTTCGACGCACCTCGTGACGCTCGGGAACCTTCTGCGCGAGAGCGACTATCGCGCCCGTGAGGCCACGCACGACCGCGTGCAGCGCGAGGACGTCGAGCGCGCTATCGCCGAGGAGCGCCGGCGCGCGAGTCGACTGCAGGAGCGCGTCATCGAGGAGATCGGGCGCGGCACGCTCCTGATCGAAACCTCGGGTACGGTCGTGGGCCAGGTCAACGGCCTGTCCGTCATCGAGCTCAACGGCCACGCGTTCGCGCGGCCGAGCAGAATCACCGCATCGGTGCGGCTCGGACAGGGCGAGCTGATCGACATCGAGCGCGAGGTGGAATTGGGTGGACCGATCCACTCGAAGGGGGTGATGATTCTCGGCGGATATCTCGGCAGCCATTACGCGGCGAGCGTACCGCTGTCGCTCGCGGCGCGGATCGTCTTCGAACAGTCGTACGGCGGTGTCGACGGGGACAGCGCGTCGTCGGCCGAGCTCTACGCGCTACTCTCGGCGATCGCGAACGTGCCGCTGAAGCAGTCGCTCGCGGTGACCGGCTCGGTCAACCAGCGTGGCGAAGTGCAGGCGATCGGGGCGGTCAACGACAAGATCGAGGGCTTCTTCGACCTGTGCGTCGCGCGCGGGCTC
>DATLHO010000308.1:0-7889 GCA_035539855.1 Kapaibacterium sp. (SeqCode)
GCATGGGTCTCACGCTCGCGGTGAAGAACCTGCAGGGCACCGTGGTCTCTCCGCTCGTGCGTTTCTGCGAGGGCATCGACGCGACCGCCGGACACCTCGCGACGGTGCGCGCGCACTTCCACGACGATCTCGAATCGCGCATCGCTCCGCTGTATGAGCGCCATCGCGCCGAGGGCTACGTGCGCTGGGACCGGCCGGGACGCGGCCCCACCGGTGGCTTCGGCATGGAGACCTGGGCGCAGCGCACCTGCGACGCGCACTCGGTGACCGGCGAGGGACTGCACGTCGTCGAGGCGATCTACAGCCGCAACGGCAACGGGTTCGTCAAGGGTCCCGGCGACGGCGACACGCCGCAGGAGTTCCTCTCGAACATGATCATCTTCGGCCGCGACGCGTTCCTCGTCGACCTCGTCGCGTTCTGGATCGGAGGACAGGAGCCGGGCAACTTCGGGCTCTTCCACATCGCGCGCGAGCGCGGGCTGCTCGATCGGATCAACCCGCATACGGTGCCGCTGTTCACGTGGGAGAGCGACGGTCCGCGCGAGGCGACGTTGCGCACGATCGACCGCGTGCCGCTGCTCAACCCATACCTGCGCCGCGACTTCGAGGGGCAGACCGAGGCCGAGTATCACCTCGTCGACGAGCCCTACGACTACGGCACGAGCGGCATCGGTGCGGACGGCTCGAGCGATGAGATCTCGCTGCGGGTTGTCGAGACGGGTGGTGGCGCGATCACGATCGAGTGCGAGCTGCGCGAGGCAGGGGATGTGACCCTCGAGCTCTTCGACGCGACCGGACGGCTGATGCTGCGGCGTGACGAGGGGATGCTGCCGGCGGGCCGACGCGTCCTGCACGCAGGCTTCGACGCGCCTTCGGGAACCTACTTCTGTCGAGTCGCACAGCGCGGACCGCGTCGATCGCTGCCGGTCACGACGCGCTTCTCGGTTCGCCACTGAAGACGACACTCCACGAAACGACGATGGGGCGGTGCCGGATCGGCCTCGCCCCATCGCTCTCACGGCACGGAGTCCTGTGACGGTCTCCGCGGTTCTCTCAGGATGCCGTGATGTTCATGATCATGCCGCGCAGTAGTAGATGCGCCCGTTGCGCACGACGGGTTTGATGCGTCCTTCGCGGTCGAGGCTCTCGAGCTGCCGACCGACCGCACGCGGGTGCACGCGCAACGCGGTCGCCATCTCGCGGACGGTGCAGGGATGGCGGCCGATGAGCCCGATGATCGCATCGTCGGTGACCTCGTCGGCGCCGGTGCGCGAGTCGTCGACGGGATCACCGCCGACGATCTCGACGACGCCCGGGATCAGCGATGCGAGCTCCTCGATCCGCTCGCGCGAGACGGCATAGGCGAAGTCCTCCGCGGTCGGTCGGGTCGCCGTGTTGATCTGCGTGCGCGTCGGCGCGATGGTCGCGACGAGCTTCGCGATCTTGCGCATCTCGGCCTCGATGCTCGTGACGCCCGCGAGCAGGAACACCTCCAGCCACACCTCGCCATCGAACTCCCGCGTGAACGTCGCAATGCCGTCGACGATCGTCTCGAAGTCGAGATCGCCGTGCGGTCGGTTGACGTAGTGGTAGGTCTGGCTGTCGCCGGCATCGAGCGACGGCATGACGATGTCGGCCGCCATGAGGTCCTCGCGCACGTCGGCGCGCCACAGCAGCGAGCCGTTGGTGATGACGACGACCGGCAGCTTCGTCAGCGCGTGCGCACCGCGGATGATCGCGCCGAGACCCGCGTGCAGCGTCGGCTCGCCCGATCCGGCGATGACGACGTAGTCGGCCTCGACGCCCTCGGCGAGCGCGCGGCCGAGCTCCTCGAGGATCTCGTCGATCGGCACGTAGTGCGCACGCTCGAGCGTCTTCTCGGTCGTGCGGCCGACCTGGCAGTAGATGCAGTCGTAGGTGCATGTCTTCGACGGCACCGGATCGACCCCGAGCGTGCGGCCGAGCCGGCGCGAGGCGACCGGGCCATAGATGTGACGGAAGGGAGCGGACATCGTGGGGATTCTCCGGGATTACGTGTGCAGTCGCTCCTCGAGTCCGTCGATCCGCTCGCTCAGCGTCCGCATGATGTTGAACATCAGCGGAGGCGAGGTGTGGAGCTTCTCGAGAAAGAGGTCGATCGGGATGAAGAAGAGCACCGCGTCGGTGCGCGCGACGCCGCTGACGATGTAGGTGCCGATGCGCTCCGGCTCGCGGAAGCCGAGCAGCATGCCGGGGCGGCTGTGGCCGACCTCGTGGCGCTCGCTGTCGCGGCCGAGCTCGATCGCGACCTCGCCGGTGCAATGACAGAAGACACCGGTGACCGGCTCGCCCTCGGTGAAGATGATCTCGCCCGCTGCGTAGCGGCGTACCTCGGCGGCATCGACGATGGCATTGGTGACGTCGGCAGTGCAGCCCTCGAGCAATCCATTGATGAGCGGATCGCAGGAGCGCGCGTCATGATGTGTTGGAGCACTCATGGGTCTGTTCGGGGATGCTGTGCAGAGTTCATGTCGTTCGATCCGTCGCGGGGGTCGATTCGGATGATTGCAACGTACGGGGGGGACCCCCGCGGCAACCATGACATTCGACAGGTTTGATGGTCCCTTTCCTCGCCGGACCTACTCGAACATCAGCTCCCCGAGTGCGCCCTCGCGCAGCAGCAGCGCGCGTTTGCGCTCGATGCCCCAGCGATATCCTCCGAGGCCGCCGTCGCTACGCAGGACCCGATGGCAGGGGATGATCACCGCGAGCGGATTGGCCGCGCAGGCGCCGGCGACCGCGCGCAGCGCGTCGGGATCGCCGAGCTCACGGGCGAGCGACGAGTACGTTGCGGTGGCGCCCACGGGGATCGCGCAGAGTCGCTCCCAGACCCGGCGCTGAAACGGCGTGCCCTGGAAATCGAGCGGCGCATCGAGCCATGGCCGCCGGCCGTCGATCGTCCCGACGACCGCCGCGAGCCACTCGGCGAGCGCCGCGTCGTCGCGTTCACACGGGCGATCGGGGAAGCGTCGCACGAGGTGCTCGATCGCCTCCTCGGGAGAGTCGCCGAGCTCAATCGCGCAAATGCCCGCGTCGGTCGCCGCGACGAGCACGCTGCCGAGCGAGCACGAGCCGATGGAGTAGCGGATGGGTGTCGGATCGATCATGGGTGCTGGTGAGGATGTGAGGGAGGAAGATAACGTGGGGGGTCGCGTTGCCCCCAAACGACGTGGACTGTCACCCCCGAAGGGGGCCCTTCTTTCGGCGCGACTGCCGCATGTGGGCCGGTGGGGAAGTACGAGGCCGCACGCAGCGCCCCCATCGCCACATGCGGCGATGCGCACTCAAAGAAAGATCCCCTTCCGTGGATGACAGGGGCGGGGGCTTCTGGGGTAGTTCGAGGCGCAGGGCGCGCGTTGCGCGCCCTGCGCCTCGAACCTTCAAACGGGCCGGCATTGTCACCCCCGGAGGGGGCCTTTCTTTAGGGGCGACCGCCGCATGTGGGCCGGTGGGGTAGTACGAGGCCGCTCGCAGCGCCCCCATCGCCACATGCGGCGATACGAACCCTAAGAAAGATCCCCTGTCGAGGATGACAGGGGCGGGGGCTTCTGGGGAGTCGAGCTCGAATGCCTCGCTCGCCCTGCATGCGCCCACTATCTTCCCGGCCGATTTCGAGCGGGGCATGGGTGCTGATGGAATGAAACGGCACGCCGATCGATCCAATGAGCTACACCAGCTCACCCGTTCACCCCAACTTCTCGACCGTGCGCATGACGTTTCAGACCTCGAATCTTCTGTCGGCGCTGCTTCTGCCGGCGCTGATGCTCGCTGCCTCGGCCGTTGCGACGGCCCAGATGCGCGGCGGCGGACGCGGCGGCGACACCGCCGGCGTCACGATCACCGGCTCGATCGTCGACGCCGAGTCGCGACGCGCGCTGCCGGCCGCCACCGTCAGCCTGTGGACGCCTCGCGACTCCTCGCTCGTCACCGGCGCGATCGCCGGCAGCGATGGAGCCTTCCGGCTCCGCGGCGTCCGGCTCGGACGCTACTATCTGCGCGTCGCCTTCGTCGGCTATCGCACCGGCTTCGTCGACGCGGTGATGGTGCGCCCCGGGGAGGCCGAGCTCGCCCTCGGCGAGATCGCCATCACCGCCGACGCCTCGCGGCTCGACGGCGTCACCGTCACCGGCGAGCGCGACTTCATGACCGTCGAGATCGATCGCAACGTGTACAGGACCGAGGACATGCCGGTCGCCGCCGGTGGCAGCGCGACCGACGTGCTGCGGAACATCCCCTCGGTCGAGGTCGATGTCGACGGCAACATCAGCCTGCGCGGGGCTCAGAACGTCGCGGTGCAGATCAACGGCCGACCCGTGATGATGAGCGGACAGGCTCTCTCGAACTATCTGCAGACGCTGCCGGCCGGTTCGATCGAGCGCGTCGAGATCATCGCCAATCCGTCCGCTCGATACGATCCCGAAGGCATGGGCGGCATCCTCAATCTCGAGCTGAAGAAGGGCGAGGATCGCGGGCTCAGCGGCGGAGTCAACGGCGGCATCGGCACGAACGATTCCTACAGCCTCGGCGCGAGCCTCAGCTACGGCGCGGGTCCGTGGAGCGTCGCGGCGAACTACGGCATGAACATCCGCTCGCGCGACATGCTCGGATACCGCCTGCAGGAGAGCCGCACGATCGAGCCGGCGAGCCGTCTGTTCGCCGGCGACACGGGCACCAGCAGCTCGCTCGGACATTCGCTCAACGCCTCGGTCGAGTATGCGCTGACGCCGGAGCACGCGATCTCGCTCAGCAGCCGGATCGGCATGCGCGGCGGCGAAGGATCGCGCGCGACGACGACGACCTACGGCGACCTCGCCGCGCCGCTCGCGCGCACGGTGCGCACGACCGAGGACGAGGACGACGGGCTGAACATGGATTACCGCCTCGGCTACCGCTGGACGCTCGAACGTCGCAAGCACGAGCTGGCGGCGGAGCTGCGCTACGGCAACGACAGCGACACCGAGCACTCACTCGCGGCCCTCGGCGACACCGCCGGCGCCCGCGGTCCGATGCGCCAGCAGGTCGACCTCGACGAGCGCAACGCGACCGTCGAGGGGACGCTCGACTACACGCGACCGCTGTGGGACGACGCGAAGCTCGAGGCAGGATATGCCGGATCGCTGCGCACGATCGACAACGACTATCGCTCGATGTCCGGCGGCGCGAACGGAACGCTCGAGAGCGACGGACGGAGCAATCGCTTCGACTTCACCGAGATCCTGCACGGCGTCTACGCGACCGTCGGACAGACGATCGGTCCGGTCGACGTGCAGGTCGGACTGCGGGGCGAGGCGGTGACGACGGAGTTCGACCTGGTGAGCACCGGCGAGCGCTTCGACAATGACTACTTCAGCCTGTTTCCGAGCGCACTGGTCGGCTATCGGCCCGGCGACGAGACGCAGCTTCGGTTGAGCTATAGCAAGCGGATCACACGTCCGCGCATGCGCGTGCTCAATCCGTTCTCGACGAGCACCGATCCGCAGTTCCGGCGCGTCGGCAATCCCTACCTGAAGCCCGAGTACACGCACGCGCTCGAGCTGTCGGTCAATCAGTTCGTCCCGTGGGGGACGCTGCAGTTGACGCCGTACGCGCGCCGCACGACCGACGCGATCGAGCGCTTCGAGCGCGTCGACAGCGCCGGCGTCGTCACGGCGACCTTCGAGAATCTCGGGCAGGTGGATTCCTACGGCACCGAGCTTCTGAGCACCGCGCGCGTCGGCGACTGGCTTTCGACCGTCGCGAGCATCGGCGTCTATCGCGCCGTCACCGACGCCTCGAACGTCGGCATCGGCGCCGAAAGCGAGGCGCTCGCGTGGACCGGCCGGCTGACCGCCACGGCAAGCCTCGGCTGGGGCACGTCGATCCAGGCGTCGGCCTTCTACCGCTCGCCCAGCGACATCGTCGGCGGCCACACCGACGCCCACGTCATGAGCGACATCGCGCTCACGAAGACCCTGTTCGACGACCGCGCCCGCATCGGCCTGCGCGTCAGCGATCCGTTCGATCAGGCCGGCATGCGCGGATGGCGCGAGACCGACGGCTACTACATCGAAACCGAGCGCCGCTGGGGCGGACGCAACGCGATGCTCACCGTCAGCTACCTGTTCGGTCAGCCACAGAAGGAAAGCGCGCGGAGGGAGCGGGGAGGCGAGGAGATGGAGGATGTCGACTGGTAGCGAATCGGCGGAATGGCTGGGGAAAAAATCTTCGATCGTGACCATCCGCCACGCCGTTTCGGGCGTGGCGGATGTATTATTCGGGAGGTCCCCCCGAACTGCGTCGTCGTTGGAACGGTTTTTTCAGTAGCCAGTGTGAATGGAGGTCCACCGTGCACATGGTATTGCGCAGACACATTCGGGCAGTGCTCACCATCGCTTTCGCGACGTTCGTCGCTACGGGATTCAGCTCGATCGCAGCCCAGGTAGGTGATCGCATGGCGACCACGACCGACCGTTCTTCAAACGGCTCGATCGAGTCATCGATCGTCAACGGGCCGGTCGACGCGCCGCCGCCCGCACCCAACGGACTCAACCTCGAAGTGCTCGCCAGCGGCAGCAGCCGCGACCGCGTCACCCTCCGCTTCACGCTTCCGCGCGCGGGCATCGTCCGCATCACTCTCTCGACCGACGACGGCCGCGAAGTCGGCACGCTCGCCAGCGGGCTCTCCGCCGCGGGTGACAATCGTCTCGAGCTCGACGTGCGCAAGATCCCGCAGGGAACCTACCTTCTTACGCTACAAACGCGTGACGGCAACGCCTCGACGCGCCTGGTGATCGCCGGATAGCCCGGAGATCCTACTGCCGTTCGGCGGCGCCTCTGAGGAAGACGGCCAGGACCGTTCCGGCGTCGTCGAGCAGCTCGAGCTGCGTGTCGACGATCCGCCAGGAGCGCGTCTGACGTAGCGCCGTGAAGAAGCGCGTCTCGAGGCCGATCTGCTCGCACGCCATCTTCGTCGACACGATCTCCGAGAAGCTCACGTGGCGTCCGTTGAGGCGGGCTCGGCCGCTGAAGCGATTGCAGGAGCCGTTGCCGCGCACGGCGGACTCGTGTTCGTCGATCGTCAGCCAGGCGCGAGCGGTTCGCTCGGCGTCGGTCAGCGGCGCGCCGTCGATCGCGTTGAGCCGCCACGTGTGCCCGATGATCCCCTCGGCCGCGAGCAGTCCGAAGCCGCACGTGTCGCCGGCAACCACCCCATCGAATTGCTCCACGACCAGCACCTCGCTGCGTGTTGCGACCTCCATGCGCGGTCGCTGCTCGATGCGACCGATGAGCGAGACCATCAGCGACGCTCCGCGCGGAAGCCGCGCTGCATCGAACGCCGAATCGAGTGCGCGCGAGGCTCCGTCGCGCGCGACGGTTACCACGAAGTCGCTCGTGCAGTCGCGCAGGCGGGCGCCGCGGGCGTCGCGCGTGTACATGCCGCGCACCTGCAGACGCGGCGTGAACGGACGCGCGTCGAGCTGCAGCGTCCGGCCCGTGGTGTCTGTGGCGGGGCCGCCGCCGGGCATCGGCACGACCAGCGTGCGCTCGTCGACGATGGCGAGCCCGACATCGCCGCCGGGCCTCGCGCGCAACAGCACTGCGCTGCTGTCCGGCGCCAGCGTCCAACGGCCGAGCTCGTCGAGCAGGCCGATCGCCGTGCTGTCGGCGCGCAGGTATCGCGTTCGCAGGAAGTACAGGCTGTCCGCCCGCAACGCGAGCGAGAAGCTCACCGGCGGACACCCCTCGCACGTCACGGTGCCGGTGTATGTCGACGGCAGCTCACGGAGCATCTCGCGGGCCGCCTCACCGACCGTCAGCGGCGTCGCCGCGCAGGCCCCGAGCGCTATCGCACAGAGGATCGCGAGCAGAAC
>DATLHO010000309.1:0-1699 GCA_035539855.1 Kapaibacterium sp. (SeqCode)
CGAGGCCGAGGAATTCTCCCTCGGTCTCGTATGTCTGGTCGCCGCGGCCGACCTCGAGGAGCAGCCACGCGCCGTACACGTGGCGTGAGAGCATCTCCGGCTCGGGATGAAGCGCCCGCGGCGCGCGCACCGATGCGCAGCCCGAACCGGCGAGCGCGCAGATCAGGAGCGCGGCGACGATCATGGCGAGGCTCCCGGTGCCGACGCCGGTGCGGCCGAGGTGGCGGGCTTGAGCGGGGTGGCCGGCGCGGCCGGAGTGGCCGATGGCGGCGTGCCTGCCGCCATTGCCAGGATTACTGTCGGACATAGCGGCTGCTCCAGAACTGTTCTTCGAGGGAAGGCTCGACTGCCTTGAATCGTGGGGCCTCGGCGCGGAGGAACTCCGCGGGCATGAGGAACATCTGCGCGGCGCGTGCGGGGTTCTCCTCGGCGAGCCACTCGGTGCGCATCCACTCGAGGTAGTACCCGCGGCTCTCGAGGAAGAGCTCGTAGTCGCGATCGTCCGGAAGCGCGAAGCGCAGCGTGTAGCGATCGCCACGCGTCGTCACGAGGCTGCGCGCGGGATCGAGCAGAGCGGCCAGCGCCGCGGTGTCGGCCGCATCGTCGCGTCGGACGTCGAGCGGCCGGAGCACGATCGGCTCAACCTGTCGCCCGAGCCGCGCGATCGCCAGATAATCGAGGCGCCAGAGCCCCTTCGACATTCGCAGGCGCATGCGAAGCGGAGCCTTCGGAATGTGCGGGAGGCGGACCATCTGCAGGTTCTGAGCGATAGGTCCGGCCTCGTCGATCGCACCGGCCGTGCTCCACTCGCCCGCGTCGTTCTGCACGAGGATCTCGATCCCACCGAGCACGCGCTGCATCGATGCTAGCGTGGCGCGGGCGGCCGCCGAGTCGCGCTCGCACCGGGCGATCCATGCGCCCGCGGAGGAGCCGAGGTAGGCGAGCCCCTGGTAGAAGAGGTACGTGGTCATGAGCGACTCGCGGAAGCCGACCACAAGCCCGACATCGCCATCGGGGACCGAATCGAACTCGATCTCGATGGTCTCGCGTTCGGCGAGATCGATCTCGCTCGCCAGGCCGACCCGCTCGCGCGCGTCGTACTCGCGCAGGAGGGCACTGACGTCTCCCTCGGCGGCGATGGCGCGATCGACCGGACGGAGATCGAAGGCTTCGAAGAGCTCGCCTCCGGCAGCGGCGACGACGCGTCCGCCGTCCGTGCGAGGCACGGCTCGGAGCTCGACATGATCGACGACATGGGTCTCGAGCGCTTCGTTGGTCATGACGATCTCGACGACTCGTCCCCTCGGCTTCCAGCGATAGAGCGCATCGAGATCGGTCGCGCGCAGCACGGGCGCGATGCTCGAGGAGAAGCCCTCGGCCTGGAGCGTCATCGACTCGCCGTTCCAGGCGTAAAACGTCGGACACGATCCGAAGCACGCTTTCGGGTTGGCCATGCAGAAGCCGGTCATGATGACCGACACGGTCGACATCGCGGCCATGCCACCGAGTGACGCCGGCACCGAGACCGTATTCGACTCGACGAGCGCGACGTCGTCGAACGCGACGGTGTCCAGACCCGACCCGACGACGGTGCGTGCGACATCGTAGCGAACCGAGCGGCCGATGAGGAACCGCTCGGATCGATCGACACGAGCATTCGACATCACGACAACGCCCCCATCGCGCAGATGGAGTTTGA
>DATLHO010000310.1:0-23542 GCA_035539855.1 Kapaibacterium sp. (SeqCode)
GGTTAGATGTCACGATGCGGTTTGGGGTTATTGGTTATTTGTTATTGGTTGTTTGGGATTTGCCCTCACGACCACCGCAATCAGGTTCCAGGGCTAACCAGATCGGCTGTCGTGCAATGGACAAATGTCCCCGACAACCGCCCGCACACGACTGTCGGAATCCAATCGACCGATCAGAGGAGAACCGATTTCGAAGGGCACCGGGTGAATTACAAACAACAAATAACAAATACCAAATAACAAACAACCAGTTCCCCCGCCTCGTGACATCTAACATCTGACATCCAACTACCTCCTCTTCTGCGCCGGCTCCGATGTCGGCCCCATCACCCGCATTTCCACGCGTCTGTTATTCGCCTGACCCTCTTCGCTGGCGTTGTCTGCGACCGGTTGAGCTTCGCCGTAGCCGCGGGCCTTCATGCGCTCTCGGCCGATGCCGGCGCTCGAGAGAAAGCGCATTACCGACTCGGCGCGCTGTTGCGACAGTTGGAGGTTGTAGGCGTCGGTGCCGAGCGAGTCGGTGTGTCCGCCGATCTCGACATTGAGCTCGGGATTGCTCTTGAGAAACTGCACCGCGCGGCGCAGGTCGGGCACGGACTCCTTCTGCAGCTCGGATTTGTCGAAGTCGAAAAAGACGAGCAGACGCGTCTGTCCACCCGCCGCGGGATAGAGTACGATATCCTTCTTGAGGTCCTTCCCCTCGGCGTTCGCGGGAATGGTGTACTCGTTGGAGTAGAAGACGTGGCGCGGCGACTCGGCCGTGATCGAATAGCGGCGGCCGCGCGCGAGCATCACGAAGTAAGTGCCGGTGCGGTCGTCGGTGCGATAGTCCGCGACGATCTCGCCGGTGGTCAGGTCGGTGACGCTGATCGCCGCGGCGATCGGCATGCGCGTGGTCGCATCGATGACGTTGCCGCTGACCGTCACGAGCGCGTCCGGAGGAAATGGATTCGGATAGGCGAGGTAAATGTCCTGGAACCCGCCGCGGTCGGAACAGAAGTAGCTGTTGCGGGAGTTTGGAATCGACACGAAGAAATACTCGTCGTACGCGCTGTTGATCGGCGTGCCGAGATTCTCGACGCCTCCCCACCCGAGTCCGCTCGCCTCGCCGCCGGTCGCGATGAACAGGTCGAAGCCGCCGGCGCCGCCTCGTCCGTTCGTGGCGAAGAACAGCGACTTGTCGTCGGGCGCGATCGTCGGCGACATGTCGTCGGCCGGTGTGTTGATCGCGGGTCCGAGGTTGACCGCCGGTGTCCATCCGCTGGGAGTGAGCTTCGAGACGTAGATGTCCGCCAGGCCGAGGCCGCCCTCACGATCGCTCGAGAAATACAGCGTGCGTCCGTCGGCGCTGAGCGTCGGCTGCGAATCCCACGCGTCGCTGTTGAGCGCCGGGCCGAGGTTGGTGATGTTCGCCCACTCTCCTCCGACGCGGATCGCCGAGTACAGGTCGGTCCGACCGAAGCCCTCGAGCGATTCGGGTCCGCCCTCCCAGTCGTAGGCGGCGAAGATCATGAAGTTCCCATCGGGCGTCAGCGCCGCGCCGCCGACGTGGCGCGCGTTTGCGAGCGCCTCGCCCGTCGTCCACGGCGTGCTCCAGCCCGACGGCGTGTGCGTCGAGCTCCAGATGCGCTGCGAGCCGCTGCCGCTGAAGGGACTCGGCCGCGAGGATGTGAACAGCAGCAGGTCGCCTCCGCGCAGCACAACCGGCGCGAAATCATCGGCGGCCTCGTTGATGTCCAGCGCCGTCACCTGGATCTCGGGGCGCGACGGGATGTCTGGACCTCTCTGCGCGACGGCCGGAGAGACGAGCGCGGCGACGAGCGTCGCGAGGATCATCAGCTGAACGGGCACCGGTCGCTGTGGCATCGTGAGTCTGTTCCTCATGTGGACCATCGGGACGATCTCTAGAAACTGTAGCGCAGTCCGATCGAGGCCTGGAGCGCGCGGAAGTACATGTGTCGGTTCAGGCGTGTCGTGATCGTCTCTTCGGAGCCCGGCGATTCGCCGCGGAACGTGTAGTCCTCGTCGGTCTGGAGCGCCGATCCGAACGGGAAGTGCGCGCCGATCTGCGGCACCAGCTGCAGGTCGCTCGACATGTCGATTTTGTAGCCCACGCCCAGAGTCACGCCCCAGATCGATCGGAGGTTGTCGGTGCCGCTGGCGGTCGCGACGATCTGACGCGTGGTGTCGGGTGTGTCGGCGAAGTACGTGCAGAGCGAGTTGGGGTCGATGATCCGATCGGTCTCGGTGAACGTCCGCGAGAGCGGCCTCGAGAGGCTCGGGCCGGCGAACAGGAACGCCTGCCCCATGTGGTACTCGCCCACCAGTGAGAGCGTCAGGTAGGCGATCTCGAGCGAAAAGGTCTTCTCGACGTCGACCGGCACCGTGCCGATGACCTCGCCGGTCACCGCGTCGTGCAGCGGGCACTGGTCGATCGTCACCGTCTCGCGATCGGCCACACGCACGTCGTAGTCCCCGCGAAACCGCACGCGCATCGATGGACTCACGCGCATGCCGAAATAGAAGCCTCCGAACGGCTCGATGCCGAAGGCCGAGCGAAAGGCCTGCGACTCCTCCTCGGACTCGAAGAAGGCCCGGTAGATCGGATTGCCGTCGAACCACGAGATGTTCATGCCGACGTCGAAACCGATGAAGAAGGATCCCCGCGTCGGGAGGCGCGGTCGGAGGATGTCTTCCTCCGGAGGCTCAGCCAACAGGGGCGTCGTGGCGATGAAGAGCAGGGACAGAAGTAGAGACTTTCTCATTCGGGCTACCGGTGGAACAGCGGGTCGACGGATGTGGTGAGCATAATCCGAGCCACCCGGCCCGGAGTCGCGGCCGGCGTCAGTACTCATCAACGCATCGGCGGCAGGCTTGATAGCGCTCATCGCGGGCCTGCACGAGGGTGTCGGGCTCGAATCGCACTCCACGGCCCTCATCGAGGATCTCGTCGATCTCGCACGGTCCCTTTGCATGCTCGAGGTCATGCACGATCCTGTTATTTTCGTCTCCTAGGAATCGTTGGCCGCGACGGGTCTGAGTTGGACGTGCCATCGGAGAAATCTCCCTCGGTTGTCTCGAGTTGACTATCGCGCCAAAATACACGGGTCACGCGGTTATTCTGAGTCCCACCTACAATGCCTTCGATCAAAGCCTTCGCCCCGCTGCGCTACAACCCCAGTGAGATCCCCGATCTCGGCGCAGTCATCGCTCCTCCGTACGACGTTATCTCCGACGATCGTCGCCGCCAGCTTCTGGAGCGCGATCCCCACAACATCATCCGACTGATCCTGCCGGAGGGAACCGATGATGCCCGCTATGCCGGCGCCGCCGCGCTGCTCGACGAGTGGCAGCGCTCGGGAGTGCTCGTGCGCGAGTCCGGCGAGTCGCTCTACCTCTACACGCAGGCCTTCGACCATCCGGTCACCGGCGAGCGGATCACGCGTCATGGCTTCCTGGCCCGCGTCCGGCTCTCGCCCTTCTCCGACGGCGAGATCCTGCCGCACGAGCGCACGCTGAGCGGACCGAAAGCCGATCGCCTCAAGCTCATGCAGGCGACCAACGCCAACCTCGAGCCGATCTTCGGCGTTTATCGCGACCCCTCGAACGTCTCGGCACGACGTCTCGAGGAGCTCACGCAGCAGCCCCCGCTCATCGACGCCACCGACGCCGACGGCGTGCAGCACCGCGTCTGGCGCGTGACCGGCGCCGACGCCGAGGCGTTCGCGCAGGACCTGCGCTCGAGCACGATCTTCATCGTCGACGGCCATCATCGCTACGAAACGGCGCTGAACTACCGCGGCCAGAGCAACGGCGCGGACCGTCCCGTCGACTCGATCATGATGTTCCTGGCGCCGATGGGCGACCCTGGCCTGGTGATCCTGCCGACGCACCGCGTCGTCCACTCCCTCGCCTCGTTCGACTTCGATGCGCTCCTCGAGCGTCTCGGTGAGCACTTCACGATCACCGACGTCACGTCGGACGACGCCGGGCTCGCGATGCTCGACGAGCATCGATCGACGCCGTCGTATCTGCTGGTCGCCGGCCCGCGCATGGCGGTCGTCTCACTGAAGCCGGGAACGGAGCCGTCGTCGATCGTCGACGCATCGCTGCCGGAGAGCGTCCAGGAGCTCGACGTCACCATTCTTCACGAGCACATCCTGGAGCACATCCTCGGGATCTCGAAGGAGGCCCAGGCGAGCCAGACGAACCTGCGCTACGTCAAGAGCGCCGAGGATGCCTTCGCCGAGGCACGCCGGCCAGACGTACAGCTCGTCGCGCTGATGAACGCGACCCGCCTCGAGCAGGTCGAGCGCGTCGCGCAGTCGGGTCACGTGATGCCGCAGAAGAGCACGTACTTCTACCCGAAGCTCGCCAGCGGCCTGTTGATCAACCCGCTCTGGGAGTAACTCTGCCATTACCGCGGCCACGCGCATGAACGAGCAAGGGCACTACCGTCGATGACGATAGTGCCCTTGTCTGTGTCTGGCCTGGTTACTTCTTGACTTCCAGCGCGACGAGCCGGGTGCCTCCGTTGGTGCCCTTGACCTGCATGAGAACGACGTCGCCGTTGTTCTTGCCGTCGATCAGCTTGCGGAACTCCGCGGGGCTGTTGACGGGTTTGCGGTCGACCGACAGGATGACGTCGCCGCGTGCGACGCCCTGGCTCTGCGCCTCACCGTAGAGCTCGACTCCGGAGACGAGCACGCCGTTGGAGACGTCGCGGTCGCGCTTCGACTGCGCGTCGAGTGCGCGAACCTCGAGGCCGAGGCCGCTGAGGTTGACGCTCTTCTCGGTGTCGGAGTCCATCGGCTCGAGCGAGCGCGAGCTCGAGGCCTCGGCGAGGCTCTCGTCGTCATCGCGCGGACGCAGGCGCACGGCCTTGTCGAACGTCGAGCCGTAGCGGAAGATCTGCAGGCGGACGTCCTGTCCGGCCTTCTTCTGCGCAACGATGCTCTGCAGATGATTGGCAGTGTTGACCGGCGTGCCGTCGACGCTCAGGATCACGTCGCCCTGCTTGAGACCGGCCGCCTCGGCCGCGCCATCCTGCATCACCTCCTGCACGAGCACGCCTCCCGGCTTCTCGAGACCAAGGCTGCGAGCCATCTTCTGATCGACCGGAGCGATGCGCACGCCGATGTAGCCGCGATTGATGCGGCCGTCCTCGATCAGGTCCTGCGCAACCGCGCGGGCGAGGTTGATCGGGATCGCGAAGCCGTAGCCCTGGTAATAGCCGGTGCGCGTCGCGATGGCGCTGTTGATGCCGACGAGCTCTCCCTTGAGATTGAACAGTCCACCGCCGGAGTTGCCCGGGTTGATCGCCGCATCGGTCTGGATGAAGTCCTCGACGCCGTAGCCCTGGTTGGCCTCCGAGGCGTTGAGCCCGAGCTGTCCGCGGCCGGTGGCCGAGACGATGCCCTGGGTGACCGTGCTGGCCAGACCGAGCGGGTTGCCGACCGCGAAGACGATCTGGCCGACCTGGACGACGTCGCTGTTCGAGAGCGCGGCGTGCGGCAGATCGGTCGCGTCGATCTTGATCACCGCCAGATCGGTCAGCGGGTCGCGACCGACGACCTTCGCGGTGAAGCGGCGCCCGTCGACGAGGTCGACGCTGACGCCCCCGTCGGCCGCGGCGGACTCGACGACGTGGTTGTTCGTGATGATGTAGCCGTCACCGGTGACGATGACGCCCGAGCCCGAGCCGCGCTGCGGCTGGGTCGGACCCTGCTGGAACCGCTCGAAGAACTCGAACGGATCCGTCGGGCGATCGCCCTGGTCCTCGCGCGAGGCGGTCGCGCCGCTGGTGACGGTGATGTTGACGACCTGCGGCGTGACGGCCTTGCTGACCGCGACGAACGCGTCGTTGAGCGTGTTGACTTCCGCGCCCGGATTGACCGGAGCTCGGTCGGCGCCGAGACGGACATCGCCGCTTCCGGCGAGCCCGAGCGGCACGCCGCCGAAGTTGGTCACCAGAAGCGCACCTGCGATCACGCAGATGACCATCAGCGCACCGATGAGTATCGTCTGCTTCCTTGACATCGCTGTTTTCACCTTCATTGAGAGATAGTGCGATCGTTGTCGTGTTGCCACGGGTGGGACACTCGCGCCTCCACATGCGACGGTGTCTCCGGCCCTACGCGCATGCCCCGGCGGGGTTGCGCCGTCGCCGCGCATGCCGCGGTCACTCC
Organism: Kapaibacterium sp. (SeqCode); assembly: GCA_035539855.1. Lineage (GTDB taxonomy): Bacteria > Bacteroidota > Ignavibacteria > OLB7 > OLB7 > DATLHO01. The sequence continues at coordinate 6,189 of DATLHO010000310.1, forward strand.
GTCGGCATCGTGCGCAGCACCTTCCCCATCACCGTCGAGACGTTGAGCCGACGCAATCCTTCGACGTGGTAGCGGACGAATGCAACGAGCACGTCGTTGAGCGAGCTCGCCGAGGTCTCGTCGATTCGAAGCGTCGCGGCCTCCACTGCCGAGACCGTCTGCAGGCGCTCGAGCAGTTCGTAGACATCCGGAGCGATCGGCCAGACCGACCCGCTCTCGCGATGCTCGGAGCACAACGGCGCCCCCATGGGAATGCTGTAGGCGATCGTGCCGCCGTCGCTCGACGGGAGCTCGTCGCAGACACCGCAGCCGCCGGCGCGCGCGGTGTAGCCGAGGAGATGGGCGAGACGCGTCAGGAACCACACGAGCACGATCTGCTCGTTGCCTTCGCCGTCGAGGGCCCGCAGGGCTTCGACGATCGCGTCGAAGAGCTCGTCATGGCGCTCCTCGTCGTGCATCGTCGCGTTGACGAGCTCGACGATGGTCAGTCCGGCGGACATGCGCTCGAGGCTTTCGGCGATGCGGGGGTGACGCTCGATCGGCTCGACCTTCGAGAGATTCTGAAGCTCGCGTCCCTCGCGCCGATAGATGACGGCGGAGACCACGGCCATCGGCTGCAGCGTGGCCATGCGGCTCTTCGTCTGCATCGCGCCGCGCGCGACGACGCCGACCTTGCCGTGTTCTCGCGTGTAGAGGGTGACGATCTTGCTCGATTCACGGAAACGGCGCGTGTGCAGAACGATCGCGTCGGTCGTCGAGATCACTTCGCGCCGCTCCGCCGGCGGCGGTCTTCATTGACGCGGACAGGGATCGGCTTCGTCTTGAGCGTGCGACGGAACCGGTCGTAGGCCGCGGCCGCGAGGCCCGCGAGAGTCAGTCCGAGTGCGAGTTCCAGCATGAGTCGGTCGATTATCTGTTGAGGATTGACGTCGGCCCGTTGAGCACCGCAATGAGTGCCGTGTGGCGCCGACCCCTACAACGACGGATGCCTGCGCCACCTAGTTTAGCCATCGCACGCTTCCCCGCAACCCCAAACCGGCTCCAGGCATCCGCTAGCGCCGGCGAAAAAGCATGCCATCGGCGACGAGGTGGCTGAAGTACCCGGTCACGGCGCCAAGGTAGAACGGCAGCCCGTCGAGCACCGGAGCGCCCGCGAGGTACATCGGCACGGCCAGGATCGGCGACGGCACGAGCAGCATCGCCGCGACGCTGTGGGTCCAGCCACGGTGACGGCTGACGATCGGCAGAAGTGCCAGAAGGCCGAAGTACGCCGCGACGGCGAACTGCCCGGTCGCGATCAGCACCACGTCGAGGCCGATGAACAGCCGATAGAACAGCATCTGCCCGCGGCTCTTGATGTCGACGTCGGGGAAGAGCGCGAAGATCACACCCGTCCACAGCGTCCCGACCGCCGTCAGTGCGCGGCGCGGCATCGGCATCGCCGCGGCCGCCGCGGTCGAGCCGAGGACGAACAGCAGCGCGACGCCGAAGCACAGCGCGATCGATATGTGCCCGCGATGCGAGGCCATCAGGGGAATCTCGCACTTCCCGGGAGAACCTCGCTCCGGTTCGGCACACTTTCGACGCAGGCAGCGGCACGATGTTCGCGTCCCGGAGCGACATTGTCGAAATGCCGGCCCTGCTATCTTGCGCCGAACCGCGCGCGGGTCCACTGCCTGACACGACGAGCTCCACCGAATGGCCAAGAGCGGACAACAACTCAGACTCACGCACAAGGAGCTCGTCGACCACTGCGAGAGCTTCATCGTGGGTCTCGCGGGCAAGGCTCCGGAAACCCGGGGCACCTACCAGCGCTCGCTGCGGAAGTTCCTGAACTGGTTCCCCGTCGACAGCCGCTTCCACTTCCAGCGCCGCGACGTCGAGCGCTACCGTCGATTCCTCGTCGAGAAGGAGCATCTCAAGGAGGCGTCGGTCGGCACCTATCTGACGGCGCTGCGACGCTTCTGCCAGTACCTCATCGACATCGGAGTGCTCGCGGAGAATCCCGCCTCGGAGGTCATCGGCGGCCGGCGGCCGGAGCGGCATTCGCGCTCGCATCTGACGTACGAGGAGGTCGAGCTGCTGCTCGACGCGATCGACGCCTCGACGCTCGTCGGCGCGCGCGACCTCGCGCTGATCCAGTTGATGCTCGGCTGCGCGCTGTCGGAGCGCGAGTGCCGGCTCGCCGACGTCGGCGACATCATCCGCCGGGGCCGGCCCGCGATCCGCGTACAGGGCAAGGGCCGCACGGTCAAGGACGAGACGGTCCCGATGCCGCCGATCGTCCTTGCGTCCATCGACGAATACCTCGAGCGCAGATTCGCGGGCGCGAGTGGAGTGATCGACCCTGAGGCTCCCCTGTTCGTCAGTCTCAGCAACCACGGGCTCGGCGAACGGATGCAGGCGCGCGGCATGCGCGAAGCGATCAATCGCCGCCTTGTCGACAGCGGCGTCAAGCGCGACCGCACCCGAACGCTGACGGCGTTCTCGCTTCGGCACACCGCCGGACTCATGATGGTCGACTCCGGCGCCTCGCTCGAGGAGCTGATGAGCCGGATGCGGATCGCGTGGCGGCCGACGGCACAGCTCTACTTCCGACTGCGCAACCGGCCGTGGGGACCGGGCGGCGAGCAATAAGTCCTCCGAACGAATGATCTCGATCTACATCTCCCGCAGCGACGACAACATCCGCCGCATCGAGCTCGCGGAGCTGCCCCGACAGCTCGCCGTCGCCCGTCGCGGCGAACAGGTGCTGTGGGTCGACCTCGAGGCGCCGACGCCGGAGGAGGAACAGCAGGTGCTCGACGGCGTCTTCAAGTTCCATCACCTGGCGATCGCCGACGTCCAGCACGAACACGTCGACCCCAAGCGCGGTGATCACCTTCCGAAGGTCGAGGAGTACGGATCGTATCTGTTCTCGATCATCAACCCGATCGACATCGGCTCGCAGAGCGAGGCGTCCGGTGGCACGGCGGTCGTCGATGTGAAGACACGGCAGATCAACGTGTTCCTCGGTGAGAGCTACATCGTCACGCACCACTACGAGCGCTCGCAGGCGATCACCGAGGCGCTGCAGTCGTGCATGAAGAATCCGCTGCTGATCACGCGCGGACCCGACTACATCTACCATCTAATCCTCGACGACATCGTCCGCGGCTACTCCGAGGTGCTCGACCAGTTCGACGAGACGATCGAGCGACTCGAGGACGCGGTCTTCCACGGCAACGCGAAGAGCAAGACGCTCGCGACGATTCTCGCGCTCAAGCGCACGATCTTCCGCATGCGGCGGATTGCGACGTACCAGCGCGAGATGGTCCTGCGGCTGTCGCGGGGCGAGTTCTCGCTGGTGACCCAGGACGAGATCGCGTACTACCGCAACGTCTACGATCACATCGTCCACGTCACCGACCTGACCGAGTCCTACCGCGACGTGCTCACCGGGCTGCTCGAGGCGTACATGTCGATGGCGTCGAAGAGCCTCAACGAGGTCATGAAGGTCCTGACGATCATCTCGACCTTCTTCCTGCCGCTGACGTTCGTCGCAGGAGTGTACGGGATGAACTTCGACAACATGCCCGAGATCCACTGGCGCTACGGCTACCTGTTCGCGTGGGGACTGATGGCGGCGATCGCGGTGGTGATGTTCGTGTATTTCCGCCGCAAGAAGTGGATCTAGAATCCCTCCGTGCGAGTAACTTTGCGCTCGGCGCGCGTGCGCGTCCGGCCCTCGTCGAATCCCAGTCGATCAAGACGCAGTCGAACTCAAACACCGGAACATCCTCTCGTATGAAACGATCCCTCCTGGCACTCGGCGCCATCGTGGTCGCCGCCGGCCTCGCCTCCTGCGACGCGAAGAATGAATCGAAGCCGGCGGTGGTCAGCTCCTACAAGACGCACACCGACGACATCGCGCGCTTCAGCGTCAGCTATCCCGATGGGTGGATGATCTCGACGACGCCCGGGTCGCGCGCGCTCTTCTACTCCGATGCGAATGTTGCCGAGGCTTTCTCGACGTTCGAGCCGGCCGGCCGGCGCGGAGCGAAGATCGAGGTCAACGCGAAGCAGGGCGACGCGTCGCTCGTGCCGACGATGATCGCCGAGCTCCGCGAGGTCTTCACCGAGCCGGGCGCGGTCAAGGAGCCCGAGCAGACGACGGTCAACGGGCTGCCGGCGACGAAGGTCAGCTACGGCGCGCTGCTCGAGGAGGACGGCCAGTTCACCGCCGAGCGCTACTTCATCGTCGCCGACGGCTATGTGACGTATCTCGAGACGGCGGTCATCGGCACGTACGCCGACTACAAGACGATCTTCGACGAGGTGCGCAAGAGCTTCCAGCCCGCGCGAGTGGCCGCCGCGGCCGCGACGCCGGACACCACGACCGGAGCGACGGCGACGCCGGCGGAGCCGCGCGACTCGATCGTCACCGATCCGCCCGCGGCCGAGATGAAGACCTTCAGCGGATCGACTTTCTCGATGGCGTACCCCGCGAACTTCGACGCGACTTCGAGCGGCGACGGCGCGATCTTCAGCGGAGCGCGTGCCGATTCGCGGGTGCAGGTCAACGTCTACCCGAACGAGGAGGGCGTGGCGCTCGAGAAGATCGTCGAGTCGAGCAAGAAGAACTACGGCGGCCGCTCGGCGACGCCGGCGAGCGTCGGCGGACAGAAGGCGTTCGTCTTCCCGTTCGGCAGCGGCACGGCAACCGGCCGGGCCTATTTCATCACCGCCGGCAAGCGGCTGTTCGTGATCTCGACCACGTGGTACTCGGCCCAGGGCGATCTCTATCAGCCCGCCTACCAGAAGATGATCGCCTCGTTCAAGCCGAAGGGCTAGCGAGCGAGCGCACGTGATCCGCTGCGGCGGAGCGTCCGATGACGCTCCGCCGCATTGCGTTCGGACCGCGATGGAGACATATTTGCGCGCCACCGCCGCGACCCCACTCACGGTCGTCACCACCATGGCGCATACCAATCGACTGATCGGCCTTGCGGCCGCCGTGCTCGAGACATTCCTCGATCTCATGGCGCCGCGACTCTGTCCCTCCTGCGACGCCGCGCTCGGCGAGCGCGAGGACGGCTACTGCGACGGATGCCGGGCGTCGCTCGAGCCGGCGCCGTTTCCGCGCGAGCTCTACGGCGAGCTCAGCGATGCGCTCGGGCGGGACGAGCTCGCCCTGGCTGCCGTCGGCGCGCTCTATACGTTCACGCAGGACGGGCCGGTGCAGCGGCTCGTCCACGCGGTGAAGTACCTCGGCTGCTACGACCTCGGGGTCGCACTCGGCCGGGATCTCGGTCGAGCCACGACGATGTTCGTCGAGTTCGGCGAGATCGACTGTGCGGTCCCAGTTCCGCTGCATCCGGCGCGTCGTCGCGAGCGCGGCTACAACCAGGCGGAGGCGATCGCGCGCGGCGTCGCGGTCGCGCGCGGGATCGAGCTGATGCCGCAGGCGATCAGCCGGCGCGCGCACACGCGCAGCCAGACGCGCCTCGGCGCCGGCGCGCGCGTCGCGAACGTGGCAGGCGCGTTCGCCGCGGGCGATGCTGACGTGGCAGGCCGCACGGTGCTCGTCTGCGACGACGTCTGCACGACCGGCGCGACGCTCAACGCCTGCGCCGAGATCCTCCTGTCGCGAGGCGCCCGCGCGGTCTGCGCGGCAACCGTCGCGCGTGACCTGTTGGTGGCGACGGCACGGCGAGAGCCGCCGCCGCCGGAGCTTCTCGGGCTCGCATGATTCTTCTTCGGCACGACGCACTCGGAGCATGAACGCAATGACGCCTGTCTATCCTGCCGCACAGATCCGCGACATCGACCGCGACGCCGTCGAGAAGCACGGTGTGCCCTCGCTCGTGCTCATGGAGAACGCGGCCATCGGCGCGCTCGACGTGATCATCGAGACCGGCATCGAGCTCGACGACGCGCACGTGGTCATCGTCTGCGGTCGCGGCAACAACGGCGGCGACGGCCTGGCGCTGGCGCGGCACTGTGCGATTCACGGCGCCGTCGTCGAGTGCTGGCTGCTCGACGACCCCGCAAGCCTCTCGAGCGATGCCGCAGCGCAGCTCGCGATGCTCGAGTCGCTCGTGCCCGGTGCGGTGTCGCGCTGGTTGGGAGTGCCGGAGCCGGTCGCGGCCGATCTGCTCGTCGACGCGATCCTCGGCACGGGCGCCAGCGGCGCCCCGCGCGGCGCCTACGCCGAGGCGATCGACTGGCTCAACGACTGCGAAGGGGTCCGCCTCGCGCTCGACCTGCCGAGCGGCCTCGACGCCGCAACCGGTGCGCTGTCTGCGACGACGTTCCATGCCGACGTGACGGCGACGATGGCCGCGCTGAAGCCGGGATTGCTGCTCGGTGACGGCGCGCTCGCCGCCGGCACGGTATACATCGTGCACATCGGCGTGCCCGAGAGCTCGTATCCCGAAGCCGACTGCTGGCTGCTCGATTCGACGATCGCCGCGGCGAACCTCCCACCCGTCGACCGACGCCGTCACAAGTACGATCGCGGTCGCGTGCTCGTCGTCGCCGGCTCGCGCGGCATGACCGGAGCCGGCGTCATGGCCGCCGAGGCCGCGGCGCGCGCGGGAGCCGGGCTGACCGTGCTCGCCCTGCCGGAGGGCGCGGCGCCGATCGCTCAGTCGATGGCTCCGGAGATCATGACGCGGTGGCTCGCCAGCGACGCCGATGGCTCGTTCGCTTCTGGCGCGCTCGAGAGCATTGCCGACGAGATCGAGGGCTTTGCCGCAGTTGCCGTCGGACCGGGTCTGTCGAGGGCCTCCGGACCGGCCGCGCTCGTCGGCGAGTTGTTGCGCACGGTGGCCGCCACGGTCGTGCTCGACGCCGACGGGCTCGCTCCGTTCGCGGGCACTCCCGAGCGCCTTGCCGATCGCCGGGGCGAGCTCGTGATCACGCCGCACCATGGCGAGATGGCACGCCTGCTCGGATGCTCCAGCGCCGAGGTCGGCGCCGATCCACTCTCGATCGCGCGAGCGGCGGCACGGAGCACCAACGCCATCGTCGTGCTCAAGGGAGCTCCGACCGTCATCGCGCTGCCCGACGCCCGCGCGTGGATCGCGAGCTCCGGCAATCCGGGCATGGCCAGCGGCGGCACCGGCGACGTGCTCACCGGGATGATCGTCTCGCTCGTCGCGCAGACCCGCGACGCCGTCGGCGCCACGCTCGCGGCGGTCCACCTGCACGGCCTCGCCGCCGATCGCGCGGCGGAGATCACGACCGAGCGTGCGCTGCTGGCATCCGACATCGTCGCGGCGATCCCGGCCGCCTACCGCAGTCTCGAGGGCGAAGGCGCATGACGGGACGGACCGAGGCGCTGCTGCTCGTCGCGCCGCTGGCCGCGTACTGCGCGCTCATCTTCGCGATCAGCACGCTGTCGGCGCCTCCGGCTCCGGACTACCCGTTCGCGCTGGGCGACAAGCTCGCCCACGCCGCGGCGTACGCGGTCATGCTCGTGCTGGCCGTGCGCGCCGCGAGGGTGTTGCCATCGGGCCAGTCGCTCCGTCGCCGGCTCGTGCCGGCGATCCTCTTCTGCCTCGTCTACGGTGCGACCGACGAGCTGCACCAGTACTTCGTCCCCGGTCGCTCCTGCGACGTCTTCGACTGGGTCGCCGACGGCGTCGGCGCCGTGCTCGCGGCCTGGCTTCTGCCGCGTCTGGCGCGCTGGCGACCGATCGCCGCGCTCGTCGCGACGGGCGCCTAGGGACCACCTGTTGGCTCTTGCACTCCCGTCGCGGCGGGACTACCTTCCTCGACGATGTTCGCTCTGATCCCCTGTTCCCGCCTGCCGCTTCTCGCTCTGTTCGCGACTGCGATGGCGCTGCCGGCGGCCTCCGCTCGCGCGCAGCAGACGGTCGATTCCCTCTCAGCGCTGAGCGGCACAATTGCCGCGGACTTCATCGTGAGCCCGCCGGCGCGGCCGGTCGAGGAGCAGCCTGCGCTGGCTCCCGTGTCGGTGCCGCTGGCTGCGACGCTCTCCGCCATCCTGCCCGGCGCCGGTCAGGTCTACGCCCGCGCGCCCCTGTGGCGCACCGCGCTGTATGCCGGCATCGAGGCGCTCGCGTGGACGGCCTACGGCGTGACGTCGGCCAGAGGCTCGGCGCTCACGACCGAGTTCGAACACTACGCCGACGAGCACTGGCGCGTCTCCCGCTACATCGACTGGCTGGCCTCGAACTACCACCGCTGGCCAGACAGCGCGGTCAACAAGCAGGCGGCCGCCGAGGCGCTGCAGTCGATCTACACGAGCACCGACCAGTCGCGACCGGACTGGGAGCGTGTCGACTTCGAGCAGCTCAACCGGCTCGAGCGCGCCGTCAGCGGCGGCTTCTCGCACACGCTTCCATCACACGGACATCAGCAGTACTACGAGCAGATCGGCAAGTACGTGCAGTACCGCGCCGGCTGGGACGATCACGCGCTCGAGGGCGACACGATCATCTACGATCCCTCGCGTGTGACCGTCCGCAACCTCGCCTACATGGACAAGCGCGCCGACGCCAACACGTACCTCAGCTATGCCTCGACGGCCCTCGGCGGCGTGCTGTTGAATCACCTCGCCAGTCTCGTCGACGCCGCGCTCGCGGCCCGCGGCTACAACGCTTCGATCCACGCCGAGATCAAGGGCGATCTCCTCGGCGACACCGGGGAGCCGCTGTATGCCGCGCTGGACCTGACCATTCGATTCTAGGCGCCCTCTTTGAAAAAGTCGCGCGTGGCAGCCACGCCTCGCGTTTCTTTTTCTTACATTTCGCGACCGCTCCCTCGCGCCGTTCTTGAACCATGAGGATCGCTCATGAGCCAGACAGTCTCCCTCGAGCATACCGTCGACCCACGAAGCGCACACCATCCGGTCGTTCCCGGACGTTTCATCGACGCCAACACCCTCTCCGATACCCCGACCCGCGTCGCGAACTGGAAGATGTTCATGTGGCTGTTCCTCGCGCAGGACGCCATGATGTTCTTCACGATGTTCGCCGGCTACCTCGCGTTGCGGATCAGCTCTACCAACTGGCAGGATCCGGACGCGGTACTGAACATCCCGATGACCGCCATTGCGACGTTCGACCTGATCGTCTCGTCGGTGACGATGGTCCAGGCAATCGCGGCAATTCAGCGGGGCGACCGAAAGAAAATGCGGATGTGGCTCGGCCTGACGGTCCTCGGCGGAGTGCTCTTCCTGGGATTCCAGGCGTGGGAGTACAGCCACCTCATCGGCGTCTTCGGGATGGGAATGAGCCGCAGCCTGTTCGATGCGACCTTCTTCATCCTTACGGGCTTCCATGGCCTGCACGTCTTCGCCGGCGTCGTCTACCTGAGCTCGGTCCTGTTGAAGTCGAAGCGGTACACGAGCGAGAACTACACGCACATCGAGGTCGCGGGCCTGTACTGGCACTTCGTCGATCTCGTCTGGATCATCCTCTTCACTCTCGTCTACCTGATCTGACCGCACGGTCGATCGCATTCCGGAGGCAGTCCATGAGCCAGGCTTTGATCGATCCAGTGAGTGGCGGGGTGAGCGTCGACAACGCCCATCCCCACCCGAACTACATGGCGGTCTTCTACGCCCTCTTCGCGCTGACGATGGCCGAGGTGGGTATCACGTACGTCACGATGCCGGAGTGGATGCTGATCGCGATCCTCCTGGTAATGGCCCTGGTGAAGGCGGGTCTGGTGGCGGCGTACTTCATGCACCTCAAATACGACAACAAGGTGCTGACCGTGATCGCGACGACTCCCCTGCTGCTGGTCGCGATCGCCCTCGCCGTCGTCTCGTACGAGTACGCGAACCACTCGCCGACCGAGGCCGCGAAGGTCTCGCGCGCGGCGCCTCTGCACGCGCACTAGGCGTGCCCGGCCGACGCGACATATCGGGTGACGATGCCGGAGGAGTTCCGAACGGTGGCTCCGATGCCCGCGTCGCGATTGCGATCATCGCCGGCATCGTCGTCATGTTCCTGGTGGGATTCCTGCTACTGGTCTTCGCGATGGCCAGCGACTGGGCGTGACGGACGTCCCTCTATCGCGACCGCCTCTCACTCGTAGATCAGATACTCCTCGCGCAGCTCGAGGAACGCCCGCAGACCCGGCTGCCATTTCTCGATGATCCGCTCGGCCGACACGCCGGCGAGCAGGTCGAGCCGGATCCGATCACTGCCACAGACCTTGTCGAACATCTTCCATCGCTCGGCTCCGACAGCGGCGAACGGCGCTCGCTCCGGATACTGATCGCGCAGCGCGCAGAGCAGCGCGACGGTCGCACTGAACGGCGCCGCGTGCGTGCCGGTGCGCATCAGGTGCGCGCCCTGGACGACGTTGCCGGCGCCCATGCCGTAGAACGGCTTGTAGCTCGTCGGTCGGAAGAAGATGCCGGGAATGCGCATGTCGTTCAGCCGCGCGGCGAAGGCGCGGCCGTCCATCCAGGTGGCGCCGACGAGCTCGAACGGGAGCGTATAGCCGACGCCGATGCTCATCACGCTGATCTCGCCGATCGCGCCGGTGGCCGCCATGCCGAATGCCGCCTCGGGCGTCGGCACATGCGGCGACGGCGGCACCCACTGCAGTCCGGTCTCGCGCCATCCCATCGATCGCCGCCATCCCTGCGCCCGGATCACCGACAGGCTGCAGCGCCGCCCTCCCTCGAGCCATCCCCGCGCGTTGGCCATCATCGCGAGCTCTCCGGCGGTCAGACCGTGCACGTACGGCACCGGCAGCATTCCGACGAACGATCGAAAGTCCGGATCGAGCACGGGTCCGTCGACCATCTCTCCGCCCAGCGGGTTCGGCCTGTCGAGCACGACGAGCGGAATGCCCGCATCGGCGCATCCCTCCATCACCTTCACGAGCGTCGAGACGAACGTGTAGCTGCGGACGCCGACGTCCTGGATGTCGTAGACCATCACGTCGATGTCCCTGAGCATCGCCGGCGTCGGCTTCTTCGTCGCGCCGTAGAGCGAGTGGATCGGCAGGCCGCTGCGCGGCTCGGTCTGCGCCGCGACCGCGTCTCCGGCGAGTACCGCTCCGTCGATCCCGTGCTCCGGAGCAAAGAGCCCGACGAGCCGGCATCGCGTCGTCGCAAGGAACGCGTCGAGCGTCGACTGACGCACGTCGCGACGGACGGCCGTCTGGTTGATGACCAGTCCTACGCGCCGGCCGGCGAGCTCCGCGAAGTCGTTGTCGACCAGCACGTCGATCCCGGGCCGGACCTGCGAGCGGCCGGTCGAGACCAGCAGGAGCATCAGCCAGCAGCCAATGGTTGCGGACAGGCGGATGAGCGAAACGAGCATCGGTCAGTCGTCGAGGAAGGTGTCGAGATAGGTGCGATCGAGGAGCGATTCCACCGCCGCGTCGGGACCATGCGAGCGGAGCGTGTCGAGGTCGAGCGAGCCGGTCGCGACCGCGAGCGCCCGGATGCCCCATGCGCGGGCGCACTCGATGTCGCGATGCGAGTCGCCGACGATCAGCGTGCGATCGTACTCGATCGCGATGCCGTGATGCATCCGCGCGCGGTCGAGCGCGATCGGCGGGAGCTCGACGCGCCGCTCGGAATCCGAGCCGTAGGCGCCGAACGGAAAATAGCGGTCGAGGTCGTGGATCGCGAGCTTCAGGTGCGCGGACTCCTCGAGGTTGCCGGTGAGCAGGCCGAGCGCGACGTCGTCGCGCGCGTCGAGATCATCGAGAAGCGCCGTGACGCCCGGCATCAGCTCGACCGTCTCCTCGTTCAGATGATCGCGCCAGTGCTCGACGATCATGCGCTCCATCGCCGATCCCACGTCTCCGTTGCCGCCGCCGCCGTCGGTCGCGTCGCCGGCGATCTCGCGCAGCTCGCGGATGATCTGGCGATCGGTCTTGCCGTGGAGCTCGTATCCCTCGAGCGCTTCGTGGTAGTCGAGTGCCTCGCCGAGTAGCCGCCGCGTCAGCGACTGGATCACCGGACGCGCGACGCTGACAAGGGTGCTGTCGATGTCGAAGAGAATCAGCTTCACGGGGAGGAACCGTCGGTCGTAGATTGTGGGCATGTCGAGTCAGCCACTTCCCGCACGGACGCGCCGCGTCGGCCGCTACCGTTCCCCGCTTCGAGCCCTCTTCATCGCAACGGTCGTGCTCATCGGCTGTCGGCCGGAAACTCCGGAGGTCGCTCCTGCCGGCGACACGGTTGCCGCCACACAGGCGCCCGTCGCGACCGAGACGCCCGCCGTCACCGACACGGCGCGGAGACAGAATCCCGACGGCGGATCCGGATACTGGACCGCAGGTCCGTCGACGCAGGAATCAGCGCTCGAGAAGGAGAAGCGCGAGGTCCTCGCGACGCTCGGCACGTTCTTCACGACGGTCGAGACCGGGAGCGAGGAACAGTTCAAGCGACAACTTTCCGCGCGCAGCCTCGAGCTCCTCAAGGCCTACGACGCCGAATCGAGCGTCTGGCCGATCGCAAAGGAAGCGCTGGGTTCGCTGGGCAACCGCAGGATTCGCTTCCTCGGCGGTGTTCCCGACTCCGCGGCGCTGCTCGTCAGTGGCGAGCGAACGACCGGCGACACGGCGCTGCCCGGCGCGATCGTTCTCAGCGTGCTGCGCGAGAACGGCGAATGGAAGGTGATGTACCCCGGAGCACAGCCCTATGATGAGCACGTAGGACCATGATCGACATCGAACTCGCCCGCGCTGCTAGACGTTGAAGCGGAAGAACATGACGTCACCGTCCTTGGTGACGTAGTCCTTTCCTTCGACGCGATACAGCCCTGCCTCCTTCACCGCCTGCTCGCTTCCGAGTCTCCGAAGATCGTCGTAGCTCTGGACCTCCGCCCGAATGAACCCGCGCTGGAAGTCGGTGTGGATCACGCCGGCCGCCTCTGGCGCGGTCGCGCCCTTGCGCACGGTCCAGGCGCGGCACTCCTTCTCCCCCGCCGTGAAGAACGTCACCAGTCCGAGAAGCTCGTAGCCGGTGCGGATGATCGCGTTGAGTCCCGGCTCGTTGAGACCGAGCGACTCGAGAAAGGCCGAGCGCTCCTCGAACGGAAGCTCGGCGATCTCCGCCTCGATCTTCGCGCAGACCGGTACGACCTTGAATCCGCGGGGCGTCGCGTACTCGCGCACGCGCTCGATCAACGCGTTGCCGTTGACGAGTCCGTCCTCATCGGTGTTGGCGATGTACATGACCGGTTTGTCGGTCAGCAGGTGGTGCTCGCGCGTGAGCTCGAGCTCGCGCTCGGTGCGCTCGAAGGTGATCGCCAGGTGACCGGCAGCGAGGTGCTTCAGAAGCCGGTCTGCGACCTCGATCTCCTCCTTCGCCTCCTTGTCGTTGGTCTTGAGCCGTCGTGACGCGGTGTCGATCCGCTTCTGGACGGTATCGAGGTCCTTGAGGATGAGCTCGGTCTCGACCGTCTCGATGTCGCGGATCGGATCGACCGTGTGGTCGACGTGGATGACGTTGTCATCCTCGAAACAGCGCACGACGTGGGCGACCGCGTCGACGGTGCGGATGTGACCGAGGAACTGATTGCCGAGACCCTCGCCGGCCGCTGCGCCGCGGACGAGTCCGGCGATGTCGACGAACTCGATCGTCGTCGGCACCTCGCGTTGCGTCTTGAACGATTCCGAGAGCCACTTCAACCGCAGATCGGGCACGGGCACGACGCCGGTGTTCGGCTCGATTGTGCAGAACGGGTAGTTCTCGGCGGCGATGCCGGCCGAGGTGATGGCGTTGAAGAGGGTCGACTTCCCGACGTTGGGAAGGCCGACGATACCACAGGCAAAGCCCATATGTCGAGAGTGTTGACGGTGTTGCGAAGGAACGAATGAACGGAGCCGGCGGCGCTACCCGGCGTTGTAAAGCCGGCGGCGCTATCCGGCGCTACTCGGCCGCGCAGGCCGCGACGTCGGCGCGCCGGGCCGCTTCAACAGGATCATAGCCGACTCCGCTGGCGATCTCCGCGACGGCGCCGAGCAGCTTGTCGAGATCCTCGCGGTTGTTGTAGATGCCGATCGTCGCGCGAACCGCGCCCGGCATCTCGGTGCGCTCGCCCCTCTCAGCGCGGGCGAAGATCTCGTCGACGTCGGTGCAGTGCAGCAGGTGAACCAGATACGGGTGTGCGCAGAAGCAGCCGTTGCGCGTGGCGATGCCGTAGTTGTCGTTGAGGATCGCCGACGCCGCGTTGTGGTGCAGGTGATCGAAGTTGAACGACATGACCCCGAGCTTGCGATCGATCGGGATGTTGCCGAGCATCGTGACGCCGCGAATCGTCCGCAGCCGCGACTCGGCGTATTCGAGAAGCTCGAGCTCGTGCGCGCGGACCCAGTCCAGGCCGATCTCCGAGAGCCAGCGCAGCGCCGCGCCGAGCGCGATGACGCCGGCGATGTTCGGAGTGCCGCCGGAGTGACGCTCGACACCCTCGGCCCACAGCACGCGCTCGGGCGAGACCGCCAGGACCGTTCCTCCGCCGGGGATGTACGGCTCGGCGGCGTTGATGATCGACATCGGCGCGACCAGGAACGCGGCGCCGAAGGGTGCGTAGGCCTTGTGCCCGGCCGCGGCGAGGAAGTCGATCGCGTCGTCGTCGCCGGTGCCGCGCATCGAGATCGACTTGTGGGCGACGAGCTGAGCGGCGTCGACGAGTATGCGCGCGCCGTGGGCGTGCGCCATCCGGGCGATCCGGTGGATGTCGGGCAGATAGCCCGAGACGTTGCTTCCGCCGGTGACCGCGACGAGCTTGATGCGATGCGCCTTGAGCTTTGCCTCGAGATCGTCGTAGTTGATCGTGCCGTCGAGCAGCAGCTCGATCCGATGGACCTCGCCGCGGCGCCGGTGAGGCAGATCGTTCGAATGGTGCTCCATGTTCGAGACCAGCGTCGCGCCCTCGACCTGCTGCATCAGGTGCGCGGCGATGTCGAGCGCGGTGGTCGTGTTGGCGCCGAAGATCACGCCGCTGGTGGAGGCGTCGCCGCCGACGAACTCGAGAATGACCTCGGTGACGTTGTCGAACAGCGTCGAGGACTTCTGCGACAGGAAGTGATTACCGCGATGGACGTTCGCGTAGTAGTTCTCCAGGAAGTCGCGATAGACCTCGAGCACCGCGCGTGGCGGGTGAGTGCTCGCGCCGTGATCGAAGTACGTGATCGACTTCTGAAGCCCGCTGGCGTTGGTGAAGCACTGCCCGGTGATCGGGAACTGCTCGCGGATCGAATCGAGTTTCTCCATGCTCGGCACTACACGATTGGTCGGTCGGAACGGGTTAGACCTGCAATCTACGCCGAATCGATGGATCGACCGAATCACCGAACTGTCTCGAACTGCGCCCCTTCTGCCCGCGTGCGATCCGGCCGGCCGGCCGGCTCCCTGCCCCAGACCACGTCTGGCACCCCGTTTGCGCGGACGGTCCTTTAGACTTCCCCGCAGTCCGATTACCTTTACGCGGAATCGCAGGAACCAACATGGACAATCCGCGAGGGCGCTGATGTGCTAGAGTACTTTCGCCACTTGATCTCCGAGTTCGGCAACTACATCTTCTTCATCGGTCGTTTCTTCAAGTCCGCCGTCACGCCTCCCTTCGAAGTCCGTCAGATCATCCGCCACCTCGACGATCTCGGGGCGATGTCCCTGCCGCTGATCGGGATCATCAACTTCATCCTGGGGCTGATTCTCGCGATGCAGTCGCGGCCGACGATGGAGAAGTTCGGGGCCGTGGCGTTCGTGCCGGCGATGGTCACGACGTCGATCGTGCGCGAGATCGGACCGGTGATCACCGCGCTGATCGTCGCGGGCCGTGTGGGCTCGGGAATCTCGGCCGAGCTCGCGTCGATGAAGGTCAGCGAGCAGATCGACGCGATGGACGCCTCCGGCGTCGATCCGTACGACTATCTGGTGACCACGCGCGTCATCGCGCTGCTGATCCTGATGCCGGTGCTGACGGTGTACGCCGAGTTCGTGGGGATTTTCGGCAGCTACCTCGCCGAGTTCATCGCGGCCGGCACGACCATGAAGTACTACTACGGACAGGTCATCGACGCTCTCTATTTCTCGGACTTCATTCCCGGCATCGGCAAGACGATCTTCTTCGGGTTCGTCATCGCGATCATCGGCGGCTATCGCGGCTTCAACGCCGGCGCGGGCACCGAAGGCGTCGGCAAGGCGACGACGGCGGCGGTCGTTTCGGCGTCGCTCTGGATCATCCTGATCGACATGATCCTCGTCAAGATCACCGTCGATTTCATCGGACCGTGAGCGAATGATAACGATCCGCAATCTCCACAAGGCGTTCAGCGCCCAGCTTCGGCCCCTGCGCGGGGTCGACCTCGACGTCGCCGACGGCACGACGCTGACCGTCCTCGGTCGCTCCGGCTCCGGAAAGAGCGTGCTGCTCAAGTCGATCGTCGGCCTGCTCGAGCCCGACCGCGGGAGCATTCGCGTCGACGACGACGAGGTTGTCGGCGCAGACAGGGCGCTGCTGTTGAAGATCCGGCGCAAGGTGGGCTACGTTTTTCAGAACGGAGCGCTCTACGACTCGTTGACGGTCGGCGAGAACCTGTCGTTTCCGCTCGAGAAGGTGCTCAAGCTCGGCCGCGACGAGATTCGTGAGCGCGTCCACGAGTACCTGGGCCACGTCGGACTGCTCGACAAGATCAACAAGATGCCGTCGGAGCTCTCCGGCGGTCAGCGCAAGCGCGTCGGCGTTGCGCGCACGATCATCACCGAGCCGCGGTATCTGCTGTACGACGAGCCGACGACCGGCCTCGATCCGCAGACCGCCAAGGATATTGCGAAGCTCGTGGTGCAGCTCCAGGAGGAGCTCAAGATCACGAGCATCGTCGTGACGCACGATCCCTACTGCCTCAACATCGTCGCCGACCGCGTCGCGTTCATCGACGATGGGAAGGTCGTCTTCAACGGGACGAAGGAGGAATCGAAAGAGAGCGACATTGAATTCCTGCGGGAGTTCTTTACCGCCGAGGTGATTTCATGACGGGGCGAAGGGAACAGAACACCGAAGGGGCACCGATATGAGCAAGGAAGAAACACCGATCGAAGATCCGCGCGAGCCCGGCGAGGCGCGCACGCCGACTGAGGAGTCGACTCCGGAGACACCCGAGACCGCTGCGACCCAGCCCGAGGATTCCGCCGAGCCGACGATGGTCACCGGCCGGGACAGGGGCAAGCGGCTGCTGCGTGCGGGCGTGTTTGCTGCGATCGGCCTGATCCTGCTGCTGGTCGGCGTCTTCGTGATCGGCGGAAAGCAGAATCTCTTCTCGACGACGATTCCGGTGTACACGACCTTCCAGACGGTCGAAGGCCTGAAGTCGGGAGCGCCGGTGGTCATGAGCGGCATCAAGGTCGGAACCGTCAGCAACGTCCT